>JAZNVS010000001.1:0-12006 GCA_045592965.1 Bacteroidales bacterium
CGGCGGTGATGTTTTGAATATAAGAACTGGCTTGCGTAACGCTACATTGCAAGTCTATGATATGCAAGGAAGAATAATCCATCAACAAATAATTACAGATGAAGTCACAAGCATAGACGCCTCTAAATGGAACTCGGGAACTTACGTTTGGAAGTTGAAAGTTGAAAATGGAAAGTTGAAAGTTGAGGAAGGGAAATGGGTTAAATAGAATTGAAAGTTGAAAATGGAAAGTTGAAAATGGAAAGTTGAAAATGGAAAGTTGAAAATGGAAAGTTGAAAATTGAAAATTGAAAGTTGAAAGTTGAAAGTTGGTTTGAATGTCAACGGTCAACAGTCAACGGTCAACGTTTTTTTAGAATCTTAGAAACTGAGAAATCCGTGAACATCAGTGAAATTTGTGGGAAAGAAAAAGAAACCGCAGATTTCACTGATTGGTACAGATGATATCTGAGAAGAGCTTTGAACTTTGAGACTCTGGAATTTTAGAATTTTATTTCTAAGGCTCCAGAGTTTTTTTAATGCATAATCAAAATAATTATGAATTATGAATTATGCATTATGAATTGTAGAGTGCTACTCTGTGACTTTCAAAAAACCAAAGCTCCATCTTTGTCCTCGGAAGGTCTTTGGTATATAGAGTTTTATCTCGTTGTTACCTTTTTTAAGTTTTATTGTCACTGGTTCACGCATCCAATAGAACTGCTCATCGGTATAAGGTAATTCTTCTTCAGGTTTGTGCCATGTGTTGAAATGAAACTCATATTTCTCTGCTTCGTTCCATTTCTGAGCAGGGAAATATTCTTCGTTATTGACGAAAAGACGCCCTTGATTTTCCCATTTGCCTTGAGGCCCGATGCCTCCGGAGATTCTGTTAGAACGAGCCGCCGCCTCGAATCCGACCCACACTTTTATCGTAGTGTCGCATTCTGAATTGATGTTAGTGAAAGCCCAGGCTGAGACAATGTCGCCGACAGTTATAGAGTTTTCTGTACATAAGTCGTTGACATCTACAGCGCCGCCTCTTGCATATAAGGTGTCGTTGCCGTCTATTTTAATCTTCCATGCAGTCGTCGCGTTAGGATGCCAGCGGACATCATGATTTTTCACTATATGATTTTTATGATACGACATCTTGTCTTCAAACTCTGAAAGCTCATCCCACGAGCCTTCGCCTCCGTTCCAAAAACGTTCGGCATATACCATCATGCCGCTAATCATCCCGTTATGAAGAGCGATGCGAGTCTTGTCATCGATGCGTACGTCGTTCCAGAGACATAAGATTCCGCCGAGGGCGTTAGTGGTGTCAGGCACGTCTTGAGCGCAGGCTTTATGAAGAAAGACTTTATTTGTGAAATAGATAGGATCATAATAATTAAGATAACCCATGAAAGAATCTACATACTTGCCGCCTTTTTTAGTCTGCGCGGCGTTTGATCCAGCGGCGGTGTTCCAAATCTGACGTACAGTCGTGGAGTCGGAAGGAAGACCTGGGTCCCAAGCCATGGCAATGCGATTATGTTTCTTGCAGAGATTCTCGGTGAATTTCATGAAACCCTTAGGATCTGCTATATAAACCTCATCAGAACCGACATGAAGATAAGGACATAAAGATGCAGGTATTTCTTCACAAAACTCATCAATACATTTTTCAAGAACCTTCATTCCTTCTTCGGAATCCATAGAAAAACCGAAAGCGTTTCTGAAATATGCCGAATGTCCAGGCATATCGATTTCAGGCATTATGGTGATGCCGCGTTCTTTGGCGTAAGCTATCAATTCTCTGATTTCGTCGTATGTGTAAAACTTTCCGCAGTCACGACCCGGACGTTGATATTGAGGATCATTTAGTTGTGGATAAACTTTACATTCTATTCTCCACGCCGGATTGTCGGTCAGATGCCAATGGAAATAATTGATTTTGTATAACGACATCAAGTCGATGGTTTCCTTCAACATATCAATTGTCTGGAAGTTACGTCCTGTGTCGTGCATGAAGCCTCTGAAAGGATAAGCTGACCAGTCGTGAATCTCTACATCAGGAATACGGTTGTTTTCGTCAGCAATCTGTTTCAGAGTCTGCTTCGCCCAGATGGCGTTACCTTCTATCACGACGTTTCCATTCTTGGAACTAAGATAATATTCATCTTTATTATGAGGATAGATGAGATTGTCGGAAGAATTCAAAATTGTCACATCCTTGATTTGATGTAATATATTGTCCTTAATTATCAATTTCTTAGGTTCAGGAATTATGTTTTCTCCAATAAAAATATCTTTCTCCGAACATGAAAGTAAGGTCAGAAACAAAAGTGTTAATGTCAAAATCTTTCTCATAAAAAAACTATTTTTTGCAAATCTAAGAAAAATGTTGGTTAAATTATTTTTCAATCATAAAATATTGTACTTTTGCGCAACAAAAAAAACATGCAATGAATTTTAAAGAAATTATTAGTTACTTAGGAACAAAGAAGTTCTGGGTAGAATTGATTATCATGACATTAGGTATGATAGTCACTGCTTGTGCGGTTTACTATTTCCTCGTACCAAGTAAACTTATCATCGGTACAATTTCAGGTCTCTCAATCGTTATCAGTGGAGTATGCGAGAAGTTTTTCGGTTTCCCACTTAACGTGTCGACGGTTATTTTTGTAATCAATGCCATTCTTTTGGTTTTAGCTTATCTTTTAATTAACAAGGAATTCGGCACAAAGACTGTTTACACGGCTCTTATCTTAGGTCCGTTGATGAGTCTCTTGGAGAAATATTTACCATACGAAAGATTCATTGATCCAACTTCAGAAATTCCGTCTATCATGGGCGACCTTTGGCTTGATCTCTGCTGCTTCGTTCTTTTGTTAAGTTTAGCACAAGCCGTGTTATTCAAGATAAACGCTTCTACTGGCGGTCTTGATATTTTGGCGAAAATCGTTAATAAATATTTACACTTCGATATCGGAACTTCAGTGTCAGTCGCTGGATGGTGTATCTGCGCCACAGCGTTTTTAATCAACGACGCTCGTCTCGTTATCATCGGTTTAATCGGTACATGGATCAATGGTTTGGTTGTCGATTACTTCACAGCAAGTTTGAACAAGAGAAAAAGAGTCTGTATCATCTCTCCAGAACACGAAAGAATCAGACAATATATCATCAACGATTTGTCTCGCGGCTTGACAATATATAACGTTAAGGGTGGTTATAGCGGAGAAGACAAAGTTGAACTTGAAGCACTTTTGAGTACAGACGAATTTTCAGATTTGATGAAGTTTGTCAATGAAAATGAGATCAACGCTTTCATTACAGCCGGTAACGTAAGTGAAGTCTACGGTCTCTGGGGCGACAAGAACAGACGTAAACATATCAGCAAATAGCATTTATTTGTCAAGAAAATATCAGCGCATCATCAAAAGTGGTGCGCTTTTTTTATGTTTATCAATACTTCTTTCGTATCGTCTTTAGGAATATTAAAATATTTTAAGGATTCATCCAAAGCCCATTTTCTTTCCATCTCGAACCAGCCTTCAGAAGGTTCCTGCATATTATTGTCGAAGAAGTATTTCCATCGTGGATAGTAAAAATCCTTTAACATTCCGCCCCATGCTCTGTAAGAATAATCGCGCAATCCGCCTCTGTTGGCGTTAACTTCGTCGCCCCATGTAGTAATCAGAGTACGGGCGTTGTTGAGTTCCAACCAATCTTTATCATACTCCGTTGTGCCTTCCACCTCATCAGCAATGGCACGCGCCATCTCAGTCCAAGTTCCTAACATGAAGTTCTCGTTAGTGTTAAGCAAAGCGTCTAAATCTAAGATAAGAGAGAGAAACTCATCGCGGAGTCTTTCATAATTATCATTATCATTTTCTTCGTATGATTTCTTAATTTCTTTTAACAAATAATAAGCGTGATCTGTCATAGTCTGACGTGAAATCTCGATGAGGTCGTAGTTGTAATTCTCACCTTCCAAGTCGGCTTCTAACAAAAGTTGAGCAGCTTTCTTTACATCTTCATAATTGTAAAAAATCTCCGTTCCGCCCCAAGAAGAAACTCTGTCGACCGACAAAGAAGGTCGTGCGCATATCACAGCTTCATGCGGACCTTGCAGTTGAGTCGTACAGTTGAGCGCGGAGTTACGCAACAACTCCCATGCTTGCTGAGCAAGAGCGTTTTCTTCACCGTAGCGACTTACAGTATAATTCTTCATCCATTCTTTTGCATCAGGCTTCGTTTCATGCCATGGGAGTTCATACAAGATGTCATACAAAACAGGCACTGAGCCGATAGCTTCTGGTGTTGCGCCAACGCCTTTTATGTTATGATGTAATTTCTTATTTTCAAAATAACCTTCTATCACTCCGTTGAAACGTCCCATGAAACCGGAACGTCCGCCGAAGTTGGGCAACATGCAATAAACCGCATCGTGACCTTTATATTCCTCGAAATGAGTGTGTGCCGTCGAGAATAAATCCAAAATCACGAGTTTGCCTTTCTCAACCTGGTCAAGAACTTTATATTGGTCGGAGTTCCATTGCCAATATTGTATCACCCATTTCTCATCTATATCATCGTTGGCATTTTGCATCGCTTCAGCAATAGCTTTATATGCAGCTGCTACGTCAATGCCTTCTGTGTTAGCTCCTTCATGAAAAGGGTCCATGCTGTAATAAGCCGATGTTCCCATCACTTCTTCTAATACCTTATAATAGTTGGCAGCCATCGTTTCAAAGGCTTCGCTATTAGGATCTAAGATATGAGGACGTTTGAAACCGCACCATTCGCCTTGACTGTTAGACGATATTCCTGTCTTTTCCGTGAAATTGCTCGGCACCATCCCGCTGAATCCTGGAAGCACGGGCTGCATCCCAAGTTCACGCATCCTGTCGCATATCTTCTTCGACAAAACCGCCTGACGTTCATACCACCAATCAGGATTCGGACCGCCCCAGCCTTCGAGATTGTTCATTCCCCACCACGCTTGGAAACATGGTCCTGCAATAAACTCATCAGCTTCGTCGGAAGTGTAATTGTAATATTCTGTTAACAATCTTTTCCAAACCACATCTAAGCCGACAATCTGAAGCGGCATATTGATCCCGTGCAATGCCATCCAGTCGATTTCCTTTTCCCAACGCTCCCAAGTCCAGACCGACATCGAATAAGAGAAAGTACAATAGTTGAGATAATAACGATAGTCGGCATCGCAAACATGACGTTCTTCTTTAATCGGAACAGGAAAGTCACAACTTGCCAAGTCATCAATAGTAAGATGATTCCACGATATATTTATGTTAGCATAATGATTAAGATACCAATTGATACCCGTCGTTATCGCTAAGATGGAATTAGCTTTAATGCATGGCTTTTCATTTTTAGAAGTGATGACGAAGACGTCCTTTCCGTTAGCAGAAAGACTTTCGTCTAACGATGTCAATATCATTTCACTCGCGCCGTCACCTCCTATACGTTCTAAAAAATCAGATACGACATGAGGATTATGAGACGCACTCAAGACATCCGCACAATTTTGAAAACTAATTATTAAAAAAAACAAAGATAATAAGACGTAAATATTTCTCATTTTTCAATTTTCAACTTTCAACTTTCAACTTCTCAAAGCTGTCTTTCAATCGAATCCTTATGTATCAATTCAAAGATTTCCTTGACGAGTTCTTCTTTCAAGCCGAGTGTCTTGCCTTTTTCTATATGCTTGGAAAGTATCGAATTCCATCTGTCTAATTGAAGCACCGTAAGATTGTTTTCTTTCTTTATCACACCAATTTTTGAAGATATCTCTGACCTTTTTGCTAAAAGCTGCAATAATTCATCGTCGATGTTATCGATCTGAGTTCTCAATTCCTGAAGAAGGAAATCCGCGTTATTTGATTTTGATTTGTGGATTATCAGATCGGAGAGCATAGCTCTCAAATTATCCGGTGTGATCTGTTGTTCAGCGTCGGTCAGTGCGCAATCCGGATTACAATGCGACTCTATCATAAGACCGTTCGTAGCGAGGTCGAGAGCCTTTTGTGCAGTGTCGTGTAACAAGTTGCGGCATCCGCATATATGACTAATATCTGTTATGATTGGTATTTCCGGATTTTTTCGACGCAGCTCGATAGGTATTTCCCAGCGAGGGTTGTTGCGATACGGATTAGAGTTCATATCCTGAAAGCCGCGATGTATAGCGACGAGATGTCTAAGCCCTGAAGAGGCGAGACGTTCGAAGGCTCCAATCCAGAGTTTGAGGTCGGGGGCGATAGGGTTTTTCACGAAGACCGGCACGTCGCAACCTTTAAGCGCATCGGCGAGTTGCTGCATCGAAAACGGATTCGCCGTCGTACGTGCTCCAATCCAGAGAGCGTCAACATTATATTTCAAAGCAAGCTCAACATGTTGTGGAGTCGCCACCTCCGTCATGACAGGAAGTCCGGTGTCGTTGGAAATCTCCTTCATCCATTTCAAGCCTTCCTCGCCTATTCCTTCAAAACCGTTAGGACGTGTGCGAGGCTTCCAGATGCCGCCTCTTAAGATATTAATCTGATGTAATTCCGATAGTTTCAACGACGTCTTAGAGAATTGTTCCCTGTTTTCAACGCTACAAGGTCCCGCAATGAGCAACAGCTCATCGGGATTTTCAATCCAGCGTTTTATGTTGAAACTATCCTTCATCATAGTTTTGCAAAAATAAGAAAAAATCTTTCGCCTTTTGTCTTTGGTCTTTTACCAAAACATTTTTAATTTATCAGTTTTTAATATTTTTATATCTTTATATTAAACTTTTACTATCTTTGTGAATGTTAAAACAATACAATATAGTCTTTATATAAATTTAGAATACTATCGATTGATTAAAAACATAATATTATGCAATTACAAATAAATACATTATTACAGAACGGTAGATATAGAATAGGTGAAGTACTTGGACAATCTGAGCTTAGCATCACTTATTATGCAGAAGATTTGCATCTTAATCTCAGAGTTGTAGTCGAGGAGTTTTTTGTTGAAGAATGCTGTAAACGTTATGGCGACACTTCGAACGTATATGTATCAGGTACGGAAGATAGGGAGGCTTTTGAGATGGTTAAGAATAGGTATATTATGGAAGCAAAGACTGCCATGACAAAATTAGGGCAGAATAACGAAATAAGGATATATGACGTATTTGAGGAGAACGGCACTGCGTATTGTGTCATGGAATTGCCAGATCTAGAACAACACTTTAAAAATATGGAACAAACATCGTTTTTGGACGATGATGATTCGGCAAAAGAAGAAATGGTGGTTGAGTATGAAAATGAGGAAATAAAGCGTAAAGAAAAAGAGGAAAGAAGGCGTAGAAGAGAAGAAGAGTGGAAACGCATGGTGGAGGAAGACAATATCCGCAGAGCAAAAGCTGCAAAAGAGCGCAATAAAAGACTAATAATAACATTGATTGTACTTGCTGTATGCGTCATATCTTATTTCATTATAGTAAATATTATTGTCAACAACAATTTAAAAAGATATGAGAAATCAATTGAAAATGGATACGCTTCACTCAAAGAAAGAGATTATATCGATTGTAGTGATAGTTTTCTTGCCGCCCGTGCACTTGAGAAAAAGTATCGTTACACTAAGCATTCTGGACGTTTTAATAAAAACGCAGAAGATAAGTATATAACTATTGAAAACATACTCGAATATCATTCGTGTATTAAAGATGGAGATGACTTGTCACAAAAAGGTTATCATATGAAAAGTATGAGACAATATGAGAACGCTCAAAAGCTTGAGGAACAATATTTGAATACAGAATATTCTATATATTTTGATCAAGATTTGAATAGCAGGATAGAATCTAAAAGAAATTATATACAAAAGTTTACCGTTAATGGAGTCTCTTTTACCATGATTAAAGTAGAAAACGGCACTTTCAAAATGGGATATGCTTCAGAAAGTGCCCAATATAGGTATTTTGTTGGTGCAGATGTGATACCACATCAGGTTAAGTTATCTGATTATTACATAGGTGAGACAGAAGTGACACAAGAATTATGGCAAGCAGTTATGGGCAGCAACCCAAGTTATAATTTAGGCCCACAAAGACCAGTAGATAACGTTTCTTGGAACGATTGTCAGAAATTCATAAAAAAATTAAATCAACTTACAGGCAGAAAATTTAGACTTCCGACGGAAGCGGAATGGGAGTTTGCAGCAAGAGGTGGTAATAAATCAGAAGATCATATATTTAGTGGTAGCAATGATATAGATGAGGTTGCATGGTATAAAAATAATTCTGAAAAACGTTCACAGAATGTGAAGACAAAGCTGGATAACGAATTAGGCATACACGATATGAGCGGCAATGTATATGAATGGTGTCAAGATTGGTATGGAATTTATAACACAAATCCACAGACAAATCCAAAGGGAGCATCCCCGAGTTATCGTGGACGTGTTCTTCGAGGCGGCAGTTATAATATCGAACGTAATTGTTTAGTGTTCGAACGTGATTTTAATAAAACTGACAAGAAGTTCTCAGACGTCGGATTACGTCTTGTTCTTACCAAGTAAGTAACATATTGGTTTAAAATAATTCGATCATGGAAAGACGTTGTTACCGCGTCTTTTTATGATCGAATTTCTTACTTATTTAAAGATATTGAACAGTTTCGTAGTAAGAACAGATGGCATACTCACACCCTCGCAAACACCTGTGAAAGGATCAACTTTAATAAAGCTTTTTTTATCTTTATAAGTGAACGGTAAGGTGTGATATATTACATTGACAATCTTTGGATAGGAATAATCTATACTTTCTATCATAGTATATCCAGGGTAATCACTAGTTATATATCCGACCGCCTTTTCCCTGATGGCTTTATGACTAAATTGGTGTGGATTTACCTTAGTATAATCCATGGGAGTCATTTTTCCAATAACAGGAATATCTTTAAAAACAAAGTCTCTCGAAAAATAGAGTGGAAAGCTTTTATCTAACAAAGTATTGGTTTCTTTCAAAAGACAAAATGCTGAAATGGATACCATGCTATTGCCTTTATCCCATTTAACAGTATCATAACTAGATCTAGATTTATTACCATAAGCATCATGTTTATAACCATAAACCCTCTCTATCTTTCTATATTCCCAAGACACTTCACAATTGAAAACATACATTGCACAAAGAGCTTCAACTCTCTGCATTTTATCAAAAGAAAATTCCTGTACAATATTCAGTGGATATTTCTTTTCTTTAACCAAAAAGTCAATGCATTTATCATGTATGGTTTCTTCATCATAACAAAATTGATATATATTTAAATCTCTCATAAAAACTCCTTTATTTTGTTGTTTCCATATACCGTTTCTTTAGCTTCTTAAGAATTAATCCATGATATTTACGCTTCTTTCTATAAAAACTATTCGGATTGATATCACTTAACTCTAGCGCTATACGAAAACTCCCAACCATACCTATCAACATAAAAATAAAATTCAACACATCTTTAAACCACAGAATAGGGAATATTATTAAACCCGAATACATCAAAATGCTTAGGATTTTTGCCCAGATAGGAGTCTTATAAGACATGTCTTTTTCAGGGAATGATGTTCCCAAAACTTTACCATCACGAGGATCAATGTAAGAAACCCCGTTAAGATCTTTATATTTCCATTTTAAGCATGGCACATACATTATACACGGTATAGGTGACTCGTAAAATGGTTTAAGTGCTTTTGTTTTATTCACATATTCACTCGTTTTATCTAGAGAACTAATATATTCATATTGTCCAACACAAGTACGGGATGATGGATAACATGATTTCATACTTTCATAAACAAAACTATCATCAACATCACATATAGACATCCTAATGTACTCTTCTGCGTCCATCTCATTGACATCTGGATATTTGCTGATATCAATGACATTCTGTTTGTAAATAACATTTTTTTCAATACCTACTATATCTGGAGCATCTTTTTCACGCTTCCATATTTTAACCTGCTGTATATGATAGTCTAAAGTGTCTTGATAATATTTATAGTAATTAGAACTTTTTTCCTTCTTAACGCATTCCACCATAGTATGTCCCTGGTATAATGCGACCCAGTAAGAATACGTTTCTAGCTTTTCGAACGTAATATTTGTTACCCGGTCAGCCATTTCTGTAATATTATTATCTTTGGCTATAATATCAAGGGCTATAGTATCGAGGCAAGCATTCAAGGTTTGTTCTTCATTCATAGAGTAAAACTCTATCTCTTTAACTTTCACAATCTCTGTTGCCATAAATCTATATGTTTATGGCAACAAATATAATAAAATATAATTATCGTAAATATGTTCAGGTCATTTTTTTATATTACCGTACTTTTATAATTCATTCACACAAAAAAATCATAAAAAAATCTTTCGCCTTTTGTCTTTAGCCTTTAGACTTTTTCTTATCTTTGTCAGTTAATTAATATTTAGAATAATTTTAAAAACATATTATAGTGAAACGTACAGAAATTAAAGATGCATTACAAATGCAAGAGTTTGACAAAGAGATAAATGTCAAGGGTTGGGTGCGTAACAAACGCGGAAGTAAGAACGTAGCTTTCATCGCTTTGAACGATGGTTCTACCATTAATAACTTACAATTAGTGATTGACCTCAACGTCATTCCAGAAGAAAATCTCGCTTTGATGCACACTGGCGCATCAGTATCGGCAGTCGGTAACTTGGTGAAATCTGCAGGTAGCGGACAAAGCGTAGAGATGAACGTGACAAACATCGAACTCATCGGTGCAGCCGACCCAGATAAATATCCTTTACAGCCTAAGAAACACTCATTAGAGTTTTTACGCGAGATAGCTCACCTCCGTTTCCGTACCAACACTTTCAGCGCCATCATGCGTCTACGTCACGCTATGGTGTTCGGAATCCATAAATTCTTTAACGATAGAGGCTTCTATAACATCCACACTCCTCTCATCACAGCATCCGACTGTGAGGGTGCAGGCGAAATGTTCCAAGTGACTACATTAGACCTCAACAACTTACCAAAGACTGAAGAAGGTAAGATCGACTTCTCACAAGATTTCTTCGGCAAGGCTACAAACCTCACAGTGTCAGGTCAGCTCGAAGGCGAACTCGCAGCGACAGCTCTCGGTAAGATTTATACCTTCGGACCTACTTTCCGTGCCGAGAACTCAAACACATCACGTCACCTCGCTGAGTTCTGGATGATAGAACCTGAAATGGCATTCTACGACATCAACGATAATATGGACTTGGCAGAAGAGATGCTTAAATTCTTGATTCAATATGCTTTGGACAACTGCATGGACGACCTCCAATTCTTAAGCAAACGTCTCCAAGAAGAAGAGAAGAATAAGAAAGCTGAAGAGAAATCGATGGAGTTGATAGAGAAGTTACATTTCATCTTGGAAAACCCATTCCAAAGATTGACTTATACAGAAGCTATCGACATTCTCAAGAACAGCAACTACAACAAGAAAGGCAAGTTCCAATATCCTGTCACAGGCTGGGGCGTCGACTTACAGTCAGAACATGAACGCTATCTCGTTGAGAAACATTTCAAGAGACCTGTTATCTTGACCGACTACCCAATGGAAATCAAGGCTTTCTACATGAAACAAAACGAAGACGGCAAGACTGTTAGAGCTATGGACGTCTTATTCCCTGGCATCGGCGAGATTATCGGCGGTTCAGAACGTGAGACCGACCTCAACAAATTGTTGAAACGTATGGAAGAAGTCGGCATCCCACAAGAGTCGATGGAATGGTATTTAGACACACGCCGCTTCGGTTCAGTGCCTCACTCAGGCTACGGATTAGGATTCGAACGTCTTATGTTGTTCATCACCGGCATGGGTAACATCCGCGACGTCATCGCATTCCCACGTACACCTAAAAACTGTGAATATTAATTCTAAATAAATATTAAGGATTTTCTTCTATGTCCTCACAACGACTGACACAGACGCAAAAGATGCTTCAGAAGCTGTCGC
>JAZNVS010000002.1:0-54156 GCA_045592965.1 Bacteroidales bacterium
AAGCACTGACGACTGCCCGCAATATATCTTAGATGACATTAATGCCACAGTCGATTCTCATGATGACTTAGACTTCCCTAATATTCCTCTTAAGAAAAACTTCAAGGCTATTTTCTCTATCAGGACAGAATATATAGGCGAGCTCGACTATTGGTGTATGCAGCGTTATTTCATTCCTGACTTGAAACATAATCGTTTTTGTCTGAAACCTCTTACTTTACAAGGCGCTGAGGATGTTATGAAACAATATGAAGGCTTTGATGAAGGTCTGCGCGAGATTATCAAGTCAATTCTTTTAAGGTATGACGGACAACAATCGTCAGATGAAATCCATAATGATGAACCTCGTATTTCCGCATTGATATTATCTGTCGTATGTACTTCCTTATACCATAGCAAAGACAAGAAACTGAACGCCGGAACAATATCCGACAGCATAGAGAATTTCTATAACGAAATTATTGAAAATTGTAATATTTCCATTGAAGAAAGAAATACGATAGCTTCGGTATTGGTTGACAAGGACAAGCGCGTCAGAGTCGCCAGCGACTGTATGGCATTGGAAAAGATTGGTTTCAACAGGAAATATAAAGACACGCTTTTGAAAAACCGTCTCATCAAGAAAAGCAATGTCAACGGCGTTGAATACATAGAATTGGTTCACGACTCATTGATTGACGTTGTGAAGAAACATAAGGAAGAGGCGCTGCAGAAAGAACTGAGAAAGAAGAGAAGAAGGACAGCTTCCATATTTACTTTGATGTCGGCAATAATCCTTCTTTTCGTGATTATGATGACAGGCCTGAAAAAGAACGAGAAGAATCTCTTGATAACACAAGCAAAATATATAGCTGCAGAGGCTGATAAATTGTTGGATGAAGACAAGAGTTTTAACGCTATGAGGTTGTTGAACTATGTCGCCAATAACAATAAGGAAAGTTTGAAAGTGCCGGAATTTGAAAAGGCGTTGAGAAGGACTGAAGAGCAATTTCTACCTGAAAAATGTTTCTGTTATGAAAGTCCGATATTCTATGCTGAATATTCTCCAGATGGTAAATATATAGCAACGATATTTGGTGATAATTATAATGATGTTGTTTTATTGTCGGCTGAAGATGGAAGTGTCATAAATACCTTGAATCTTGATAAGGTTGTACAAGTATTGTCATTCAGTGAAGATGGGAATTATATTGTAACATCTGATGTTGAAAATGTTGTTAAGATATGGTCTGTGAAAGATGGAAACTGTATGAAAGTGTTGGATGATAAGTTTAACGATATATATGAAATGGAATTGAGCGATGATGGAAAGTATTTGCTGGTGGCGAGTTCAGATGCTGAAGTATGGTCGGTGGAAGACGAAAAATGTTTATATACTTTTGATTGTGGGGAATATGACGTGACATCTGTAAGATTTACTCCGGATGAGAAGTATGTTATAACAGATACAAAGGATAATGTGATAGGATTATGGTCGTTAGAGAATGGACAGCAGTTGTGGGAAGCTAAAGATGAAAAAGGGTATTTCGGTAATATTATAGATATTAGTCCTAACGGCGAATATTTGGCTACTACAACAGTGCATCAACCGGTTTCAAATGTGTTTTCGATGAAGACTGGAGAACTGCTGTGGACAATAAAGCATCACAAAAATGACGAAATTTCTGCAGTATTGTTCAGTAAAGATGGAAAATATATAGCGACATCGGGAAATAATGAGTTTAAACTATGGTCGGTAGATGATAGAAAATGTATGTGGAGTGTCGATAATTTCAATATAGATAGAGATAAGCGAATTGATCACGGGCAGGCTGCTGAGATACGATTAAGTCCAAATGGAAAATATCTGTGTGCAACAAATTCTTATAGCGGCTCTCGATTGTTTTCAATTGAAAGTGGAGAATGCGTGTTGGAAGTGAAAAATTCAACTATTTCAGATTTTAGCCCTGATGGCACACATTTCGTTACTGTATGTGAGAATGTGATTTTATTGTGGTCGTTGGAACATATAGAAAATGTCAGGTTATATAAGCAGAAATTAGATAATCCAGAACGTTATCGCTCAGAATTATTTACTCCTGATGGAAAATATGTCTTGCGAAGTGGTCGTAGTATTGAATTATGGTCTGTTGAAAGTGGAAAACTGATAGATACTCTTTATGGTATTAGTGGGATGTATCAGCCTATATTTAGTCAGGATGGAAAATATGTGATTCTTAGACCTTATATCAATTCTGCAGCGTTGTGGAATATAGAAAATGATAGTATATCTTATATTGGCAATATATACGCAGAATATATGTTTAACACTTTGCTTTTTACCTTCGATGGAAATCATATAGTTACAGTGGAAGATGCAGAATCAACAATCTATAGAAATCCTGATGGCAGTTCATATTCTCGACGAGAGCCAACGGATAACAATGCGGTTTATGTATTGCCTTTAAACGATGATGATACGTTGAAATATATTGTAACTGATAACAGGATATATTCCGCATATTTCGATTCTTCGGGAGAACATCTGTATACGACAACGGCAGATTCTGTACAGATTTGGTCGATGGAGAATCTGGAATTGATAGATAAGATGGCTTTGGAAGATATAATATATACGACAACTTATAGTCATGATAAAAAAAATGTTATTGCGACATTTGGCAATAATATTGCGAAGTTGTATTCTGTAGAAAACAAAGAATGCCTGCTGGTTATGAAACATGATGCGAAAATAGTTTCTAGTGTTTTTAGCCCTGATGGAAAATATATCGTGACAATTTCAGAAGACAAGAAAATGAAATTATGGTCGGTAGAAGAAAGAAAATATATACCGTCAGTAAATAAAGCTGTCACTTCGGTTTTGTTCACAGATGAGAAATCAATGTTGATATTGTCAGAAGGAACAATATATGAATATAAAATAGAAGATCTTGGTGAAATATTAGATAGAATGTCAGATATACTTGGACCTAATGCGGAACTTACTGAAGAAGAAAATCAAAAATATTACCTTAACTGATAGAAAATTATGGAAGAAAGAAATTATATCCCGCAGCCAATCGACACTTCTAAAATAGAATTGCCAAAGGAATTGAGTTCTTTGGTGGAGGCTATGGCTAAAAATGTGCATGAAGTCTGGGCTCAAAACCGTATCAACGAAGGCTGGAAATATGGCGACGAACGCAACGACGAACTGAAACAACATCCTTGCTTAATACCGTACGAAGATTTGCCGGAGGTGGAAAAAGACTACGACCGTAATACTGCAATAGGGACTCTTAAATTGATAACATATCTCGGATTTAAAATAGTATAAGAACGCGTTATGAGATATGAGTTGTATGTGATTCGTAGCTCAAAATTAACGCTAAGAAGTTAAAATAAACTCGGGATTTAAGATTCTCAGTTACTTATATTTTTAAAAAAAATCTTTAGTCTTTAGTCATATGACTTTAGACTTTTTTTATCTTTGCAAACGATAAATGGTGTCCGTAATGGACTCAATAGGGAATAGGGTGCGAATCCCTAACAGTTCCCGCTGCTGTGATCTCTAACAGCGCCCGACATTAAGTCACTTTCTTTTACCCCAAAAGATGGGAAGACGCCGGGCGTAAGGAGTAAGTCAGAAGACCTGCCAGTTATCAGACAATTAAGACTTTCGGGATAAGAGTCGGTCGAAAATCTTCATAAAGAGAAATCGACAAACCTTACTGGAAAGTTTTACGTTAATTAACTTTTTTATTAACTAAAACTTAAAATTATGGTGTTATTAAAAAGACTAAAGGCTAAAGACAAAAGTCAAAAGATGACAGACAACAGATTTTGTTCAAGTTTCTTATCATGTAATAGTTGATAAGAATGAAACACATTTTTTACATAGCATTTCTTTTAATTGTGCTTAATATTAATTTGTTGGCGCAGAATGATACTATTATGCTCGATTATGTCGAGATTAGTGCGGCGCATATTAATAATAAGGTGCAGGAAAAGGCTATGGAACGTAAGATCGACACTGCGATAATGCAACGCCTGCAGACGGCATCGCTTTCGCAGTTACTCATCCAACATTCGCCTGTTTTCATCAAGACTTACGGTCCAGGTGGAACAGCATCGGCATCGTTCCGCGGAACTACGGCAAGTCACACTCTCGTGCTCTGGAACGGATTACAGCTCAACTCGCCAACATTGGGGGAAGTGGATTTCAGTACAATACCGGTATTCTTCACCGACGAGGTCTCTCTGCAGTGGGGAAGCAAGACTTCTGCTAACAGCGGCGGTCTCGGTGGTGTCGTCAATATCGCTAACAAACAGAAATTCAACGAAGGACTGATTTTAGACGTGAAGCAGACTTACGGAAGCTTCAACACTTGGGGCTCGTATCTTACGGTTGGATATTCCGCTAAGAATATGATTGCGAGAGTCAAGGCGTATCGTAATTCAAGTGATAACGACTTTGCTTACACCAACATCGCTACGATTCCTCATCAGGAGATGAAACAGAAAAACGCCGATTTCGTCGATTATGGCGTGATGCCAGAATTGCAAATCCGATTCAAGAACTCACTCCTGACTCTCGTCTCATGGAATCAGTTTAGCCACAGAAACTATCCTCCGATAATGCCTAACGCTTTCAATAATACTAAGGAATACGCCGACAACGATTTCTCGCGTAACCTTATCTCATATAAATATTATTGGAACTCGGGTAGGGTGGAGCTGAAGTCGGCTTATTTCCATGAGCGACAAGATTATTTCTTGGAGTCATATACGTCGAACGGACTTCCTGTCACGCAGATAAATACATTGAATAAGTCAGACGTCTTCCGTCAAATTATCGACTTACAACAGGATTTATTCAGAAGCTGGAAGTTATATGCCAAAGTGCAATATGATTACGAAAGCGTGACTTCTTCAGATTATGATGATGACACTGATGCTAACATTCCGCGTAAGAACAGAGACATTCTTTCATTTTACGCTGCTCTCGATGGTAAGATTTATCGTGATTTGGATTTACGAATGACATTACGTAACGACATCGTCGATGATAAATCCGCAGGTATCTTCCCGACAGCGACCCTTACTTACAGAATGCCTTTTGTTAAAGGATTGAGTTTCAATGCTGGTTATAGTCATAACTACAGAAATCCAACTCTCAATGATTTGTATTGGAATCCAGGAGGTAACGAAAATCTCAAAGCCGAGAACGGAAAGACTTTCGATTTTGACATCAATTATCTTTACGAGAATGTTAATTTTAATTTAGATTTCAGAAGCGGATTATATTATTCAAAAGTCAACGACTGGATTCAGTGGGTCCCGACGAACTATCGTTATTGGATGCCTAAGAACGTGTCGGAGGTAAAGGCTCGCGGTTTTGAAACGCATCTGAAAATGAATTACAAATATCGACTTTGGAATTTCTCGCTCTCAGGAAATTACGTCTATTCACATACTACCGACGAAAGTGAATATGCGCAACAATACGATGCTGATGGCAAACAGCTGATTTACATTCCTAAACATCACGCCAATGCTTTTGCTGAAGTGAGATGGAAGTCGTGGAATATGAACTATACCTTTGAATTTACAGGCGAACGTACTACAAGCATGAACGATGACGAGTTCTTTGCTTATCAATTACCTTATTACATTTTACATCACATTTCATTAGGAAAACAATTAAACAGATTTAGATTAGAATTTAAAATCAATAACTTATTAAACGAATCTTATCAGACCGTTCTCTGGCGCGCAATGCCAGGACGCTCTTATGAGATTTATTTAGAATTTAAAATTAATTAACAATTAACAATTGACAATGTACAATGGTTTTATGGATGATGTCTGTTGACCGTTGTCTGTTGACCGTTGTCCGTTGACTTAAACATAAAATTATGAGAAGACAATTATTTAACATTTTTATTTTAGGATTATTATTAACATTTGTTTCATGTAAACCTGATCCAGAGCCGACACCACAAGTATCTAACATCGCTAAAGGCTTGTTCGTCTTGAACGAAGGAACTTTCACATACGCCAATTCATCTCTTACGTTTTATGATCCAGAGGCTGATACGGTGGAGAATAATCTTTTTTACAGAGTTAATAACGCGCCTCTCGGCGATGTGGCAAACTCGATGATGCTAGACGAGACAGGAATGTATATCGTGGTGAATAATAGCAAATACATCTATAAAGTCGATCCTAAGACTATGAAATACAAGTCGAAGTTGGACGGTTTTACATCGCCGCGTCATATCATGTCTATCAATAAAAACAAGGCCTACGTCTCTGATCAAGAATCGACTGGACTTTGGATTATAAATCCGGAGACGATGCAGAAGACAGGATTCGTGGAATTAGGCAACACGACAGAAAGAATGGTGCGCGTGGGCGATGAAGTCGTCGTGACAAACTGGTCTAATTTCTATCAGCCAGAGACTTCTAATTCTACGATACAATTTGTCAATATAGATTCAGATTCACTCGTTGCAGAAATGGAAGTCACGCCAGAACCTAACTCTATCGTTTTGGATAAAAATAACAATATCTGGGTTTTATGTAGCGGCGGTTACATGCCACCATGTGAGCCGGCTTTGTTCTGCATCAATCCATTGTCAAGAGAGATTGTCAAACGTTTCGACTTTGCTGACGGCGATTATCCTTCATCATTGACGATTGACGATGCTAAAGAAAACATATATTTCCTCAACGGCGGCTTCGGGACTTTAAGCCTTTATAAAATGTCGGTCGATGAAGAAACACTTCCGTCAACTCCATTAGTCAATAGCCAACAGCCAACAGCCAACAGCCAGAACAGAGTCTTTACAAATGTGATAATTTCAGAAGACGGTGATATTTATCTGACTGATGTGAAGAATTATGTTCAGAACGGAGAGGTCTTGCGGTTCAGCGCAAATGGCGAATACCTTACCAAGTTCTCAGCAGGAATAGTTCCTGGATTTATGATGTTTAACTGATGAGCTGACAGACGATTATCCCAATGCGACGTCTAAAATCATCATTATGATGAATCCTATCATAAATCCCCATGTTCCGTTGTGAGGGTTTTCGCTTATATTGGCGTCGGGGATAAGGTCTTCTGCTACAACGAATAACATAGCGCCAGCAGAGAAAGCCAACAACCAAGGCTGTAAAATGATGAGATGAGAGGCGAGGAAATAACCTACTATCGCGGATAGAGGTTCCACCACGCCGCTTCCCATGCCAAAGAGGAAGGCTTTCTTTCTGCTGCCAGTTACTTGTCGCATCGGCAAAGAGATGGCAGCTCCTTCGGGAAAATTCTGGATACCAATACCTATCGCCAATCCTAATGCTGAGATATACGCTGCTTGCTCGCCAGCGACTGCAGCAGCACCAAAAGCGAATCCTACAGCCAAACCTTCAGGTATGTTGTGTAAGGTGACAGCAAAAAATAATTTCATCGATTTGGAAAAATGGGAACGTGGTCCTTCTTCCTGATGCGTGCCGTTGTGCATGTGAGGAACCACCTTGTCCAATAACGCCAAAGCTAAGCCTCCCAAAATGATACTCACCGCTGCAGGAAACCAAGCGAAATTGCCGAAACTCTCTTCCGACATCTCGATAGCTGGCATTATCAGCGACCAGATGGACGCAGCAACCATGATGCCACCGGCTAACCCTAATAAAAACGAATTGATTCTCTTGGTAATATCACTCTTGAAAAAGAATACCAACGACGAACCTAATGTCGTCATAATGAAAATTATAGAAAAACCTATAATAGTTAAAACAGTATTATTCATCTCTCTAACTTAATCTTTTACCTTTTGACTCTTATCTTTTATCTTTTATCTTTAGTCATTCTTTACTTCGCTAATTCGGAAATAACAATCGATAAATTACTTGCAAATAATTTTACTGCTAAAGCTAATAATATAACACCGAAGAACTTACGTAAGATAAAGATGAAGTCTTTACCCAACCATTTCTCTATCTTTCCAACAAAGCGTATCACGATGTAGGCTATGAGTAGGTTTAAAAACAAACCTATCATAATGTTGATGACAGAGTAGTCGGCGCGTAACGACAATAATGCTGTCAATGCACCAGGACCTGCCAAAAGAGGAAATGCGACTGGGACAACAGAAACGTTAGAGCCTTGACTATCATACTTTATGATGTCGAAACCGAGTACCATCTCCAATGCAAGTATAAATATTACGAAAGAACCTGCGACAGCGAACGAGGCTACGTCGATGCTGAATAAATCCAAAAGTCTGTCGCCAGCATAGAAGAAACCGACAAACATTAACAACGCGATAATACAAGCCTGACCTGCTTTTATGTTTTTGTCGCCGCTCTTGAGACTGAGGAAAATAGGTATAGAACCAGTCACGTCTATAATGACAAACAAAACGATGAAAGAACTGAGTATCTCTACAAAATTAATCTGTGATAAAAATCCCATAATACTAAATTTTAAATTTAACAATCTTGTTTAAATATTTGTAACTTAATGCTATTCATTAAAGTCTTAAAATCGTTTAACGTAGGAACAAGTTCTATTGTTCTCGTTCCTGTTATTTTTCTAAATACAAACCATTGATATAAAATGGTTCCCAAATATGTCAGCGACACTGATATTCCAGCGCCAACTATTCCGTACATCGGTATTAAAACGAAAATGGAAGGAATGGTTATAATCAGACCTACCAGTGAACCGAAGAGGTTGTGTTTGGGAAGATTGACGCCAGAGAAATAATGACTGAAAATCATGTTGGCTGCCATAAAAACCATTCCAGGACTCAGGCTTATCAGTACGTCTTTTATCTCTGCAAACTCCGCTGTGAAAATCCACGCGTATATCGCTTTGGGAACTAAGCAGATAGCAAGCATACATATAGCTGTCAGTATCACTGCGAGTTTTAGGAACGTCACTGTGATGTCGGCGGCTTTCTTTCTGTCGTCCATATTGCTGATGGATGAGAATTGAACTAAAGCGATGCTGTTGCCGATAAGCTTGGTCGCTTCCGACACCTGTGTTCCAGATGTATAAACACCTACTTCACCATTACCAAATACATTCTTAATCACGATGTAACTCAATCTTCTGTTAATCATGGTGACTAATGTAGAAAGCTGAATCATGCTTCCGAAGTTGAACATTTCTTTTGCCGTAGCAAGAAGCGGCTCATTTCCATTGTCTTTGAAATATCTGCAAATACATGCAAATCCGCAGATATTGACAGTTACGTAACCTGTGATGAGTGAATAAACGAAAGCATTGGCATTACGTATGTCGAACACGAAGATATATGTTATCATTGAGAATAACTGCGTAAGGAATTGAATGATAAACAATATATTCTGTGTCCCAACTCTTTCTTTTCCGAGAAGTACGTTCATATTGAAGTTGTGAAGGCTGTAGAGAAACACCATTAATAATATCTCAAAGCCATAGCCTTCGGGAACGAAAGCGTGATACATGTTAGGGGAGAAGGTGAATAACATATAGAATATCAATGCGAAGAGTGATATGATGATGAGCGTCCAGGTGTAGGAGATCTTGAATAATGCAACGAAAGATTTTCTTGGCGTGTAATATATAAGTCCGCTGCCAGAAAGAAGCTCCACCGCGATGAGTAGTAACGACACATCCACCAAAGCTGTCGCGCCAATGCCCCATGCTTCTCTACCGAGGAAATTGGTTCCGAACCATAAGGTGACAAAACCGACTATTGCGTTCAACAAGCGCGTTCCAAATGTGCCGAATATCTTCTTTATCATTTGTTTATCTTTTGCTTTAGTTGTTGTTTGAATCCAAATAGTGTGAAAACGAATCTCTTTCCATCGAAGACGGTGATGTCACCGTCAGAATTTATGGTGTGGATTCCTTTATCATAATCGCTGTCTTCAACAGGCTTGATTGTACCGAAAGGTTTGGTGATAAACTCTGTTTCGGAGAGTTCCTCTATTTCTTCAAGAGTAATCGATTGTCCGTAATGTATAGTGCTGTTTTGTGAAGGTCTGATGAGTTTTCCTTGATAATCGAAGAGTTTTCCTGCCGGACGCGCCTTGCTGCAATCAATCATCACCGGGTTGTTGGCATGAGGTAAGTAAGGTCCTTTTAAATTTTCAGAATGATAAATCTCAAGATGAGTGTGCGAGTTCTTCTGATTAACCAAAAACATAAACCATTTGTTGTCATGATGATATAAAGTCGCATCGACGATAGGAAAACCGCTCAGCAAAACGCAGTCTTTTTCAAGTCGTAGCTTCTCTTCATCGAAACGATACAATGCTGCTTCCTTTGTTTCATTGGCTTCAGGCAGACAATAAATCACGCCTTCGTGTTCAAAGACATAAGGATAGGAACGATGTTCTTTGAAATTTGTAATCTTATGGTATTTCTCAAATTTCTCCGATTTCAACGCCACAGCCAAATCAGCTTTGCCTCTTGAATATGAATACCATTCAAAGAAAATATATGTGTCTTTGTTGGTCTTTATAACAAATGGGTCTGCAAAATAACAACTCTTCTTAGGCTTCTTAAACCAATGGATCTCATCGTGATTTAATTCACGATAACCTACATTCCAATCCTCTTGACGGAACAAATCGTTGAGATGGAAACCAATCCTTCTGGTAACCGACTTGATGAAATATTCAATCATCTTGAAGTTGGTCGGTGGATGTAATATATCAGCTTCGGAAATAGAAGGCTCTTCTTTCAATACGCCGCAGTTTATCAAGTCTTTGCAAACTTGTAAAGGCATCTGCACTGAACCGAAATACAATTGGTCGAGATGTGCCTTGTAGCTGTGAAGAATTGTCTGAAAATTTAATCTTCTTAACACAATACCCTTGTCGAGAGTATTTGTAAGTCGTTGAAGAATAACGCCATTATTGTGTATTCTTTTCATAAACTCCCAAAAACCAGGAGGGCCTCCTCTTATTATTCTTTCATCGTCATGATGGAAAGACCAGATTCCGTATTTGGCTGTATTCAGAACCTCGCCTCTGATGATGTCGAAACCGAAACGAAGTATGAAATCCAAGTTCTGGTTGCGAATCTCTTGTATGTCGATTTCTTCGAAATAAGAAGAAATACCTCTGATGACGGGAGTGCAGAAAATCGTAGGAATATCTTGCGTTAATTCTGCCAAATCTGTGGGATATTTGCTTCTTGGACTGAACAGAAATCTGTGCCACACTCTGAAAAGCAATCTTTTAAAAGGATAATCTTTGATTTTCTGAAATAACGATGGTGCAGGAGCGTTGTCGTTGTTTTGTATTATCAGCGACAACTTCATTCCGTTATCCATCAGCATCTTGATGGTGTCGTATTGCCAATGCTCAACAGTTAAACTGTTAATCATCAAACCGAAACGAAGTGATTTTCTCTTGTTCTCCATCAATTACTTTTTTATGCAAAAATAAGATTTTGTAAGCAATTTTAAAAGAAATATTTCACATTTAAAAAAAACAATTTAGTATGCTAAATGAGTGTAAAAAATCATTACTTTTGCAAAACAATTTGGTTCATGAAATTATCTATAGTCATAGTAAATTATAATGTCGAGCACTTCCTCGAGCAGTGTCTTTTCTCGGTGAGAAAAGCGATTGCCAATATAGAAGCCGAGGTTTACGTCGTTGACAACAATTCTGTCGACGGCTCCTTGAAAATGCTCGCTGAGAAATTTCCTGAAGTAAAAGTCATAGCAAACAAAGATAATGTAGGTTTTAGTCGCGCCAATAATCAGGCAATAAGAATATCTACTGGCGAATATGTACTTCTCTTAAATCCTGATACTGTCGTTGAGGATGATACTTTTACCAAGACAATAGAGTTCATGGATTCGCATCCTGATGCAGGCGGTCTCGGCGTTAAAATGGTTGATGGCAAAGGCCGTTTTCTACCTGAATCAAAACGCGGACTTCCAACGCCAGCGACAGCTTTCTATAAGATGTTCGGACTCACGAAGTTGTTTCCTCATTCAAAGAGTTTCGCCCATTATTATATGGGACATCTCGACAATGACGAAATCAACGAGGTGGAAATACTCGCAGGCGCTTTCATGCTGATGAGACGAGCTACCTTAGACAAATGCGGACTCCTCGACGAGACTTTTTTCATGTATGGCGAAGACATAGACCTTTCTTATAGAATTACACTCGCAGGCTATAAAAACTATTATTATCCGAAAACCAGAATCATCCATTATAAAGGAGAAAGTACTAAGAAAACCAGCGTGAATTACGTGCTGGTGTTTTACAAGGCAATGGAAATCTTCGTCAAGAAACATTTTGCCGACAAAGGTGCTAAGACATTCTCTTTCTTCATCAACATCGCGATTTATTTCAAGGCGTTCCTCGCTCTCTTGTCGCAGTTTTTCAGTAAGGCGATACAGCCGCTCGCTGATGCTATATTAGGTTATGGCGGACTAGCTGCGATTAGTTATTTCTGGGGTAACACTATGATTTACGGAGACGACGGCACATATCCGATGACGCTGTTTGCAATAATACTTCCTATCTATCTTTTGATATGGCTTATGACTTCTTATTTCTCAGGTGGTTATGATAAGCCATATAAGATTGCTCCTGCTGTTGGCGGTGTCTTTGCTGGTAGCTTGCTGATATTAGTTTTCTATGCCTTGCTTCCAGAACAGCTCCGCTTCTCACGCGCCCTGATTCTTTTAGGAATGATATGGGTTGCAGCGGAAATGTGTCTCAGCAGATGGATAGGTTATATGCTGAATCGTCCTAACTTCCAATATGGTAAGAACGCAAAGAAGCGTTTCTTAGTCATAGGCAGCGAAGATGAAACCAAACGCGTTGAACAATTGCTTCAAAGCACATCTATCAAGCCAGACTTCATAGGTCTGGTGTCGCCTTTCGATGATAAGGATGTACCTGACAATTTCCTCGGTAATCTCCATCAGGTCCCAGACATAATTGAGATTTATAAAATTAACGAGATAATATTCTGTTCCAAAGACATATCTCATCAACTCATCATCGATAAGATGGGAGAGTGGCGTTCGTCCTTGGATTATAAGATTGCTCCCGAAGACACTCTCTCGATAATCGGAAGTAACTCCATCAACACAAGAGGCGACTTATACACTATCGACATTAAGACAATAAGCACAAATTCCAACAGAAGAAAGAAACGTCTTTTCGATATGATTTCTTCTTTCACGGGAATCGTTCTGTGGGTATTTTTGCTTTTCTTCATAAACAAACCATTCTCGTTCCTTAAAAACTGTTTTAAGGTTTTGTTCGGAAAATATTCTTGGATAGGATATTGCGATGTTAAAGATGTTGAGAGACTTAGACTTCCAAAAATCAAGAAAGGCGTCTTTGATCCATCAGCTAACATGAGCAGAATGGGGTTGACAGAAGAAGAGAAGGAACAACTTAATCTTATGTATGCTCGCGATTATTCATTGTCGAAAGATATAAATTTCTTTTTCAGAGCATTGAAAAAATCGTGAAATAAATGTAAATTTGCAAACAATAATAAAGGTTATTTTTTATGATTAACAGAAGGTTTTTAAGAGTTAAAGTTTTACAAGCAGTTTATGCTTATTTGGGATCAGGTGAAGATTTTGTAGAAAATGGCGTGAAGCATTTGTTCGACAGCATCGATAAGATGAAAGATCTGTTCGTGTGGCAGCTTTCATTTTTAGTTGAGACAAAGCGTTTTGCAGAGAATAGAATAGAAGAGAACAAACGCAAGAACTTCCCGACAGAAGAAGATCTGAATCCTAATATGCGTTATGTTAACAATCGCGTGATTGCTGCTTTGGAAATAAACAGAGACCTTCGCAAAGAAGAAGAACGTTTGAAGATTAACTGGGCTGACCATCAAGATATAATAAGAAATTATTATAATATGATGCGTAACACTCAGGAATACAGAGATTATATGTCAGATGAGATAGATAATTTCGATCATGACAAGAAATTCATCGTCAAGATGATTAATGAATATTTCGCCGAGCTCGACCTGCTTCAAGATTTCTATGAAGAGAAGAGCATCTTCTTCGTCGATGATTATCATTTAGTTTCATCAATGTTGGTCAAATTCTTCTCCGAGATGAAATCAACATTCAATGAGCATACGTTGCTTCCACCAATCTATAAGACTGAGAATGACAGAGTCAATGAAGACAAGGAATTTGTGAAGAACTTATTCAGAGAAGTCATCAGACATGATGATGAATATGGTAAGTTGGTGGGTGCCAATACTTCAAACTGGGAGAAAGAACGCGTCTGTGTCATGGATATGATTATCCTTAAAATGGCGCTGACAGAACTATGCTGCTTCCCATATATCCCAGTGAAAGTCACCATGAATGAATATATTGAGATTTCAAAATATTTCAGCACTCCAAAGAGTAAGATTTTCATCAATGGTATTTTAGACAGAATGCAGAAGAAATTAACTGCCGAGAATATCATCGTAAAAAAAGGCATAGGATTATTAGACTCTTAATAATATAATCCAGAATATAGCGTTAGAAGAATAAATTGATAAGTTGTGAATAAGAAGATATACATACTGTTTATAATGCTTTTGTTTTGTGCTGACATCAAGGCGCAGCAAGAAAATGGAACATATACCTTTTTAAACACGACGAATTCTGCTCGTGTGGCAGCTCTCGGTGGTCTTATGTTACCAATTTATGATTCTGATATTCAGTTAGCAACATTCAACCCATCCTTGATTAATCCTGAGATGAACAATTCGATGTCGTTGTCGTATGTCGATTATTTCAGCGACATTAATTTCGCCACCATCCAATATGGACGCTCGTTTGAAAAGATAGGAAGTTTCGTAGGAACAGTGCAATATCATAACTATGGTGATTTCTTCTATTCTGACGAGACCGGCTTTCAAGACGATTCGCAGTTTGACGTGTCGGATTATGTTATCAATTTAGGATGGGGACGCCGCCTTAATGAGCAGATCTCAATCGGTGCTAATATTAAATTCGCTGGCATACAGTATGAAACCAACTCTACTTTTGCCATCGCTGTCGATGTAGCAGCGACTTATAAAACTAAGTCGGAATGGAACATATCTCTTGCGGCACGTAACATAGGTGCGGAACTTTACAATAACTATCAAGGATTTAGAAACAAGCTTCCATTCAAAATGCAGTTAGGAGCATCTAAAAAACTAGAGCATCTCCCTTTTACATTCATTGTGGTTTATGACAATCTTCAGAAATGGAATTTAGGCTATGACGACCCGCTTGATTTGGAAGGAAACTACGACCCTATGACAGGACAGATGCAAGAAAAAAGCAAACTGGATAAATTAGCCAAAAACCTTTTCTGCCATTTTGTTTTCGCAGGAGAGTTGAACCTTGGGAAAAACCTTAGCCTTAGACTTGGATATAATTACGGACTGCGACAAAATATGAAAACACCAACAAAGAAAGGTGCTGTCGGCTTGTCGTATGGTGTAGCTGTAAAAGTATATAAGTTTAACATAAGTTATTCTCGTTCAGAGATGCACCTACATGACTCTCCTAATTTTATTACTATCACCACCAATTTCGATAGCTTCAAAAAACATTAATATATAATGTATCTTCAAGAGTTAAAGTTAAATAATTTTAAGAATTGCGGTTCTGCCGATTTGTCTTTATCTGAGAAAATCAATTGTTTTGTAGGATTAAATGCGGCAGGGAAGACTAATATCTTGGATTCTATATATTATCTTGCTTTCTGCAAAAGTTATTTTTCTTTAACGGATAAGCAGAATATCAAACATGGCGAGTTTTTTTTTGCCATACATGGAGACTTCCATTTTGATAATGAAGAACTGCATACGTTCTCATGTGTGCAGAAGTCTAATGTCAAAAAATCTTTTAAATGTGATAAGAAGGAATATGAACGTCTCGCCGACCACATAGGAAAAGTGCCGTTAGTGATGATTTCTCCTTACGATAGCGACTTGATAAACGGAGGCAGTGACTTGAGGCGCAAGTTTATCGACGGTGTTATCTCGCAGTTTGACGCTTCATATCTTAATGCGCTCTTGAATTATAACAAGGCTCTTCTTCAAAGAAACAAGCAGCTTAAATATTTCTCTGAGAACAGATTTTGGGACAGCACGCTTCTTGAAATGTGGGACCAGCAACTTATTCAGAATGCAGTGCCGATAAATGAGAAGAGGAAGTCGTTTCTTGAAGAGTTCGTTCCTGTGTTTCAAAAATATTATGAGATAGTATCGGGAACTAACGAGAAAGTCTCGATAATGTATAACTCTGCTCTCAACGAAAAAAACTATGATTTTTTATTGGCGGAGAGTTTGGAACACGACAAATATAGCACCTACACCAACGTAGGAATTCATAAAGACGATTTGATTTTCCATATTGAAAATCATCCTGTGAAACAGTTTGCCTCGCAGGGACAACAGAAGTCGTTTGTTGTCGCCATAAAGTTGGCGCAGTTCGATTTCAATTATAAGAAGATAGGTCATAAACCGATATTGCTTTTAGACGATATATTTGATAAGTTGGACGATAACAGAGTTAGTCAGCTCGTTAAGCTCGTTGGCAACGATCATTTTGGTCAGGTGTTTATTACAGACACTCAGCGTCAGAGAATAAAATACCTGATGGATAATACCGTGGTGAATCATAAGATATTTAAGGTTGAGAAAGGCGAAATAACACTGGACAATGAATGAAGACGGATACACATTAGGTGAATTGATTAAGGAGTTTTATAGACGCCACAACAAGGAAAACGGCATAGAGGAGATGAGAATTCTTGAAGGCTGGCGTTCTGTAGTAGGCGATTTTATTTCGAAACATACACTCGATTTGAGAATTACCAAGAACATTTTATATGTTAAAGTTGACGCTGATTCATTGAGAAGCGAATTGCTTTATTCCAAGAGTCTTCTGTTAAAAAATCTTAACAAACTCGCGGGAATGGACATATTGAAGGATATTGTGATAATTTAATGTAAGTATTGTTGATTCAATACTTTTTTTTTGTATTTTTGTAGCACGAACGAAGTACGTTCTTTTTGATGGATTATTAATAATTGTAAATTAGTAACTTATATAAATTAGTCAATATGATTAACTCACAAGACATTAAAAAAGGAACATGTATCCGTTTTAACGGAAAGCTTTATTTCTGCGTTGATTTCCAACACGTAAAGCCAGGTAAAGGTAACACATTTATGCGCGTAACATTGAAGAGCATTGTTGACGGTCGCACATTAGAACATCGTTTTGACATCAGTGAAAAACTAGAAGATGTACGCGTAGAACGTCGTCAGTATCAATATCTTTACAAAGAAGCTGAGGATTATATCTTCATGAACCAAGAAGATTATGAACAAATTCCTCTCCTAGGTGATTTAATTACAGGTGTTGATTTCCTTAAAGAAGGTGATGTTTGTGAAGTTGTATTTGATACATCAACAGAAACAGTTCTCTACGCAGAATTGCCAATCAAGACCGTTTTGGAAGTAACTTATACAGAACCAGGTGAAAAAGGCAACACTGCAACAAATGCTATGAAAGACGCAACAGTTGAAACAGGTGCTGTCGTTAGAGTTCCTTTATTCATTAACACAGGTGATAAGATTAGAATCGACACTCGTACAGGTGAATATACTGAAAGAGTAAAATAATTTTTTTTCTTAATAATGAAAATAAATCCACACACAACACTTAAGTGTGTTGCAGATTTCGTAGGCGCAAAGAAAACTATCGGTGACCCAAATTTTGTGATTTCAGGACTCAATGAAATTCATGAAGTGGAACCGGGCGACATCACATTCGTCGACCATCCTAAGTATTATAGCAAAGCTCTTAATTCACAAGCCACAACTATAATCATCAATACCGACGAAGTGGAATGTCCAGAAGGAAAAGCTTTGATAGTCCACGATAAACCTTTAGATGCTTTCAATAAGCTGATATTGTCTTATCGTAGATTTGAACCTGCAACAGCAATGATAGGTCCTAAGGCTGAAATAGGCGAGGGAACTATAATTGAACTTGGTGCATTTGTGGGCGACAGAGTTAAAATAGGAAAGAATTGTATCATCCATGCTAATGTGACAATATATAATCATGTTGTTATTGGCGACAATGTCATCATTCATAGTGGCAGTGTGATAGGTGGTGATGCTTGTTATTTCCAGCGTCGTCCAGAAGGATTCGTCAAGTTTGAATCATGTGGAAGAGTCGTCATTGAAGATGATGTTGAAATAGGAGCTTGTTGCTGTGTTGATATAGGCGTTACTAGTGATACTATCGTGGGTAAAGGAACAAAAATGGATAACCACGTTCAAATAGGTCACGACGCTAAACTCGGAAAGAACTGTTTCCTCGGAGCTCATGCTTCCGTCGGCGGCGTCACGATAGTAGAAGATAATGTTTCAATATGGTCGATGGCAGCCGTGAATAAAGACTTGGTTATTGCAGAAGGAACAACAGTGTTGGCTTATTCTGCAGTAGATAAAGATACATTGCCAGGTGTTACTTACTTCGGACTTCCAGCCGATGAGGTTAGAAAGAAATGGAGAGAATTGGCGGCCTTGAAATCGCTGCCTGACGTCGTGGCAAAAATAAGTAAGTTGTAAAACTATAAAGCTGACTGAAAGAGATTTTGGTCGGCTTTTTTTATGTACATATCCCAATAAAAAATATCTTAACATACACCAAAGGAAACTTTTATAAGGTATATTATAGCAAAGAAGAATAGTTTTGTATTAGACTTTTTCGTATCTTTGCAACGCACGTCTTGTATGACCGACGTCCTCGTAAGAGTTAAGGTCAAACAAGGCGTTTTTTTTGTTGTTGTCTAAAGTCTAATATCAAAAGGCTAAAGACGAATTTTGTTTAATGCTAAATCGAATGTGGACAATGTCTGTTGACTGTTGTCCGATGTCTTAAAAAGATGATTGCAAAAAGATATTACACAGAAAATCTTCGCATTGCGTCCCCAGTGATATTGTCATTCGCGGGACAGCAGCTTGTTCAGGTGATGGACACTATTATGGTTGGTAGGTTAGGTGCAGTGGAACTTTCTGCCGTCTCGCTATCAAGCGCGATAATTACTAACATCACGATGATTGGTCTTGGAATTGCAATGGGTCTCACTCCTTTGGTGGGAATTCATTTCGCAAGAAACGAGAGACAACAATGTAATAATCTCTTTAGAAATTCACTACTACTCAACATTCTGATGGGCGTTATGCTTTGTGGAGTACTTTTCGCCATTAATCCTTTGCTGCAATATTTCGGCCAGCCTCAGTCTGTACTCGATATCCTCGATGGTTATTATTATAGCGTCACATTATCATTGGTTCCGTATCTTATCTTCTTGACATTCAAACAATATTTAGAAGGACTTGGCAATACTTTCTATTCTATGCTGATAACTATAGGCTGTAACGTCTTGAATATCTTCCTTAATTTTGGTTTTATCTATGGTTATATGGGATTTCCAGAACTCGGTGTCACTGGCGCAGGACTTGCTACGCTAATCTCAAGAGCATTGATGCCAATAGCTTTCTTAATTGTCATTTATTTTAAGAAGGAATTTAAACCGTATTTTGAAAAACAAAAAGTACATGGAGACTCGCTGACGTGGAGACTCGCAGACATATTTAAAGTAGGTTTTCCTATCGCAGCGCAGATGACGCTTGAGCTTTTCTCTCTTACTTTTATGACGATTATGATGGGCTGGTTGGGTGAGAAGACCTTGGCCGCCAATCAGATAATGCAGACTATGATAGGATTTTCGTTTATGATTGCCAATGGAGTGGCATCGGCTTCAACGATACTTGTCTCACACGACTATGGTAGGAGAGACATTACTTCTATTAAAAATCACGCTTATTCAGCCATGCATCTCGGCATCACGATAATGGTTTGTTTTGCATTATTGTATGCCTTCGGCGGTGAGTTTTTGGCGCGCATCTTCAGCAACGACGAAGAAGTGATTGCCATAACAGCGAGACTCTTTGTCGTCGTTGCTTTCTTTGAAGTAATTGATGGAACGCAAGTCACGCTGCTTGGAGCATTACGCGGACTTACCGATGTTAAATATCCGATGTATTGTGCTTTAATATGTTACATTTTGGTTGAGATACCTGTTGGATATTTCTTAGGATTTGTACTCGGTCTTGGAGCTGAAGGTGTCGTCGGTGGTTTCCTCGTTGGAATCCTGCTTGCCGCGATACTTTTTATCACGCGTATCAGAAAGAAATTGAGATTGTTAGAAACTGATAACTGGGATTCCTAATAATTATGCAACTGTTATCAATTTGTTAATTTTAAACAAAAGTTAAATAGTGTTGTTTCTGCATTAAATTGTAAAAACAACATTATGAAAAAGTTTACATTATTTAAGAAAATCCTCGTAATGACCTTTTTTGTAGGTTTACTTGGAAACTACGCTTACGGCCAATTTTCGTTGAGCGGAGAAGTCAGACCACGTATGGAATATCTTCATGGATATTCAACATTAACCGACAAAGACTCTGATCCTGCTGGATTTGCATCGCAGAGAACAAGAGTTAACTTTAACTATTCCAACGAAAGAGTCAAGATGGGAGTATCTGTACAAGATGTATTTCTTTGGGGATCTCAACCACAGCTCTTCAGCACATCAAATTCATTAAGCCTTCATCAAGCATGGGGACAATACTTTTTAACTCCTTCTTTATCATTGAAATTAGGCCGCCAAGAGCTTGTTTATGATGATGAAAGAATCTTTGGTAACTCTAACTGGGATCAACAAGGTAGAAGCCACGACTTGGCATTGTTACGCTATGATGGAATGGTACGAATCGACATAGGTGCTGCCTTTAACCAAGATGAAAGACATCTTAACGGTAGCTATTATGACATGAACAACTACAAGATGATGCAGTTCATCTGGATGAATACCGACATCGTTGATAACTTGAACCTCAGCCTCTTATTCCTGAATAACGGCTATCAGCATGACTATAAGGTTTTGGAAAATGGAATACATCACGACAAAACAAAGACTGTCTTCAATCAAACTCTTGGGGGTAGATTGTTGTTGACACCAGGTGACTTTAATATGCATGCATCAGCCTATTACACAATGGGTAATGATAAAGACAATAGAGAATTATCAGCATATTATGTAGGCTTAGGTGTTGATTATAACATGAGTGACGACTGGAATGTCGGACTTGGTTGGGAACATCTCTCTGGTACTGATCAAAAGGACATTATTGAGAATCCTGATGGCTTTAAGAATAAATCATTCAATCCCTTTTACGGATCTTCTCATAAGTTTAACGGCGCTATGGATTATTTTAACACTAATGATAATTGGTCTAATTATGTGGGTCTTAATGATCTATTTGCCTCTGTGCAGTTCTCAAGAAGAAACTTTGAAATCAATCTTACAGGACATGCATTCCTGACAGCAGCATCTTTGGTTAAAGATGGAAATGTCAATGAAACTATGAAACCATATCTCGGTACAGAAGTCGACTTGACAATGTCTTACAGATTATCACGTACTTCTAATGTGGTTTTGGGTTATAGCCAGATGTTTGGTTCAGAAACACTTCAAGCAGTGAAGGGTGGCGATAAGAGTGCTTTCAACAATTGGGCTTATCTCATGTTTACATTTAAACCAGTATTCTTAAAATAATAAATTTAGTTAACTTTTAATTTGTCGAGTAGAGAGATTTTTCTCTCTACTTTTTTTATATTTGCAAAAAATATAATCGATGACAAAAGACAAGTGTTTTTATGTGGGTAAGATAGTTAAGACTCACGGTATCAAAGGAGAAGTAACTTTAAGGATTGATAACGATGATTTTGATGAGATAGAAGAATTGGATTATTTCTTGTTGGAAATAAACGACAAACTCATTCCGTTCTTCATCGAAAACATAACATTCCATTCAAACAAATCTTTCGTTTTGTTTCAAGACCTCAAAACTTTAGAAGCTGCAAGTCAATTGGTTGGAGTTACAGCATATCTTCCGTTAGAACTTCTTCCAGAACGCTCGGGAAATGATTTCTATTCCCATGAAGTGCTTGGTTTCCTTGTCGTTGATGAAGAAAAAGGAGAGCTAGGTAAAGTGCAGGAGATAATAGAATATCCAACGCAATCGTTGATTCAAGTTGTTAAAGACGGAAAAGAGATATTGATTCCAATTCATGATGATATCATCAAGGAAGTGAATAGGGAAGAGAATAAAATTTTTATCATGGCACCTAGTGGTTTGATAGATATGTATTTAGAAAATTGATTTATGGATTGTCGTCCTTTCTTCTTTAAAAAGTTTGCTATGTTTCACCATCGTTCCACGATGCGTATCGGAACGGATGCGGTTCTTTTTGCGCAGTGGGTTGATGTTTGTGCTGAAGACAATGCTTTGGATATTGGAACAGGTAGCGGTATCATACCGTTGATTTTGGCGCAGAAAGGCGCTGCGTCTATCGAGGCGGTGGAGTTGGATAAGGATTCGTGTGATGAAGCGAAACTCAATTTTAATATCTCAGCGTTTTCATCTAAGCTGAGTGTCTTTCATGATGATGTGAGATTCTATTCTAACGCTAATCAAAAAAAATACGATTTGATAGTCTCTAATCCGCCGTATTATTCAAGCGATGTGAAGCCCATAAATGAGAAAAAGGTTATGGCACGCCATGTCTCAACGCTGAGTTATAAAGATTTGCTTGTATCGGCTAAGAAAATGATGAAAGACGACGCTCGCTTCGCATTGGTGCTGCCTTATTATGAGTCGAGATTATTTATAAAAGAAGCAGAAAGTAATGGATTTTATCTTCAAAAGGAGTTTCTTATCTCGCCTATAGAAGGAAAAGAACCCAATAGAGTCAATATGCAGTTCGTCTTGACTGAAGTTAATGACATTAAACAGGAACTTTTTACGATAAGAAACATGGATTATTCATATACAGATGAATACAAGAATTTCTTGAAGGATTATTATTTGGATTTTTGATATTTTTATAAAATTTATTAATAAAACTTTCGTTAATTATTGGTTGTTATATAAAGGAATTAATTATGAAGAGGTTATTATTATCAGTATCCGTATTATTTGCATTGGGTTTGATCTCGTGTTCGCCTTCACCTGTAGGTACTTGGGTTATACCTGCTGGAAGTACTGAAGAACAAGGAATTACACTTTATAAAGATGGTTCTGCAAGTTCTATAAATATGCGTTATGTAGAATTCAAGAATTGGGAGAAAAAAGGTGATTTGCTGATTCTTAAGGGAAATAATATAGGCTCTAACAAACGTGAATTTGTAGATACCATGAAAATAGAAAACATCACAAAAACAGAGATGACACTTTCTCAATTAGGTTATTCCAAAGAAGATTATTCTGTTAAGTATATCAGGAAATAATAAACGAGTGGATTTTAATGCAAAGAGCCGACTATGAAGTTCGGCTCTTTATTTTTTATTTGTTGACTTTTTGTGTTTGACACATGGTAAGGCTCTTTTCTTCGGAGAGTCTTCTGATGGCTTTTACATCCTCTCTTTTTTCGACGTTAACCAAAGTTACCCTGCTGTCTCTTTTACATATTGAGCGTATGTTAGAGTCGAAATTTACACATGCCTTGATGAGTTCTTCGCAGCGTTGCGCTCCTTCTACGCCCGATTCAAACAGATTTATGGCTTCTTCAAGGCTTATTTCTTTTTTCTGAACAGATTCTTTCCCCAAATAATAAACTTGTTTTCCATTGATGACAGTGTCGGGCCTTTTTGTTACTTTTATCTCCTTAGGTTTTGTCGTAACAGATTCTTTTTTAAGAACTTCTTTCGGTGATTTCTTGTTGTTATCTGCATTATCATTGCATGAAAAACAAAGAAAACTTAAGAATAAACTTAGTGTTAAAATCCTTCTTTTCATAATTAAACTATTATTTTGCAAAAGTATGATTTTTATTGAAAAAAAAGGTTAAATTTGCGTTCTTTTTTATTTGTAAAACAAATTTTTAAAATACATAAAATGAGTAAATTAGTAGTTGTCGCCCTTGGCGGAAATGCTTTGTTGAGAAGTAATCAAAAAGGTACTTATCAAGAACAGATTGAAAATGTTTCAGAGACGTGTCTCGCTTTGACAGATTTCCTTAAGAGAGGACATCGTTTGATAATCGGTCACGGCAACGGACCACAAGTCGGTAATGTGATGTTGCAACATGAAGCTGGTTTGAAAAACTTCGATTTGCCTTCAATGCCAATGGATTATTGTGTTTCAGAGACACAAGGTTCTATAGGTTACCTTATAGAATTAGGATTTAAGAAAGTATTATCACAAGAAAAAATTGACAGAAATGTCGTTACTTTGGTAACACAAGTCGTTGTTGACAAGGACGATCCAATGTTCAAGAATCCTACTAAACCTGTAGGTCCATATTATACAAAAGAGGAAGCTGAGGCATATTCAGAAAAGACAGGTGCTATTTTCCGTGAAGACCCAAGAGGTCGTGGCTGGCGTAAAGTCGTTCCATCACCACAACCAATAAAGATTAATAACATTGAAGTCGTTAAGGCTTTGACAGATGCCGGTCATATAGTTGTCACTGTAGGTGGCGGTGGTATCCCAGTTGTTGAAAAAGACGGTTGCATTGCTGGCGTTGAGGCTGTTATCGACAAAGACCTTGCGTCATCGTTGGCAGCTATACAAGCTGGTGCTGACGAATTCTATATTTTGACAGATGTTCCACAAGCATATATCAACTTCAAAAAAGAAAATCAAGAAGCTCTCGGTAGAATAACAATTACTCAAGCTAAGAAATATTTGGAAGACGGTCAGTTTACAGAAGGTAGCATGGCTCCTAAGATGCGTGCTGCTATTAAATTTGTCGAAGCAACGGGTAAAGAAGCTGTTATCACAGACTCTGCAACATTGTCAGACGAAAACGGTGGAACACGAATCTACGCTGAATAATTTAGGCTTATGATTATAATGAGAAAAGTGCGGCAAGTTGTCGCACTTTTTTATTTATGCACCAGCGAAGTCATCATTCATTTTTGACGGGATGACCATTGTCTTAGGTACGTCGAAATTGGAGTTAGGACCGAAGTTAGAGTTAGGAGTAAAGTCACCATCTGGTATTGTGAAACTTTGTTCTATATCTTCAAAACGAGCATATTGTCCGACGAATTTAAGAGATACGTCTCCTAATTTACCGTTACGGTGTTTTGCGATGCTGATGATTGCTTTACCTTTTGTTGATTCACCTTCTTCTTCGCTAAGTCCGTAATATTCTGGACGATAAATAAAGAGAACCATATCGGCGTCTTGTTCGATAGCACCAGATTCACGAAGGTCGGAGAGGATAGGTTTCTTTGAGCCAGGGCGTGATTCTACGTTACGGCTTAATTGCGAAAGTGCTAAGACAGGGACGTCTAATTCTTTTGCGAGACTCTTCAACGAACGGCTGATATTACTAATTTCCTGTTCACGTGTACCTCCTTTGTCGCCTTTAGCTGTCATCAATTGAAGATAGTCGATGAAAATCATCTGAATATCATGTTGTTGCTTCAAGCGACGGCATTTTGCTCTTAGGTCGAAGATTGACAACTGAGCGGTGTCGTCGATGAATATCTTAGCATTAACGAGGGGCGATACCATATTGTTGAGTTGTTCCCACTCGTAATCTGCCAAATTACCAGTTCTCAGTTTATCGGCTGTTAAAGAAGTTTCGGTGGAGATAAGACGTGTAACCAATTGAACTGATGACATTTCCAATGAGAAGAATGCTATCGGTTTGTTAAAGTCGACGGCGGCGTTGCGAGCTAAGTTGAGTGCGAAAGCTGTCTTACCCATACTAGGACGTGCTGCCAAAATAATAAGGTCTGACTTCTGCCATCCTTGTGTTATTCTGTCTAACTCAGTGTAGCCGGAAGGAACACCTCTCAATTCGGAACCGCTGTTGCGAGCCTTGTCGATGTCAGCGATAGCCTTACTGACCAAGTCGGGCATCTGGTCGTGGTTCCTCTTTAAATTGTTTTCACTTATTTGGAAGAGATTGTGTTCGGCCTTGTCAAGCAAGTCGAAGACATCGGTGGTGTCTTCGTAAGCTTCTTTTATTATATCGGAAGATATTACAATCAATTGTCTTTGAATGTATTTCTGTAAGATGATACGAGCGTGAAACTCAATATTTGCAGAACTCACAACGCGATTAGTTAGTTGCGATATGTAATAAGGTCCGCCAACGACTTCTAAGTTACCCGTACTCTTAAGCTGATTGGTTACGGTAAGAATATCTATTGGTTCTGATTTCGCAAATAATTCTTTTATGGCAGTGAATATTATCTGATGTGTTTCTTTGTAGAAAACCTCAGGCGTCAAAATATCAATGACAGCATTAACTGCTCCTTTTTCAAGCATCATCGCACCAAGAACGACTTCTTCCAAATCAATTGCTTGTGGTGGAACGCGACCTTGACTTGCTAGGATTTCATTTGATGAAATGCTGGTTCTTGTCCTGCCAAATCCTGTCTTTCTATAATTAATGTTATCGTTATTCATGCCTCAAAGTTACAACAAAAAAATAATTGTTGAATAAATGTTGATAACTTTTATTATGCTTTTAAAATTCAGTTAATCAATGAGTTATTTAATTAGGTGATTGTATACTTTTTGAAGATATTTGTTCTCTTCTTCCATGTCGTTGCGCACCAAACATCTTTCTAACTCATTGTCGCTCGTTGCATTAAGTATGATTCTACTATGTTCAAAAACGATTTCTCTTGGGAAAAATCCTTCGTAGATTGTTTTTAAAGAAAAATCAAATTTTGTCTTTTTGTTGTAAAAATCGGATTCCTTTAAGACCTCTTTTAAATTTATGATTTTAAAACTAATTTCCTTTGATTCTAAAATCTTATATCTGTTCATTAGGCTATTGATGTTCTGAGTAGAGAAATACACAACTTTTTCAAAACGTTTAAGCATTTCTGTTAAAATCTTTAAGCCTTCTTCCATTTTTGTATAATCATCAAGACAATCCCAGTAGGTTGTTTTTCCATTCTGATTTGAAAGTATGGAAAATGCTATGACAACTTCCTGATAAGGTCTATGACCTTCTAATATTGGAACTGCTGGTCTGTAAAACAATAAGTTAAGAAATGCTATAGATTCAGTCTTTTTTCCTATAGTGTCGTAGAAAGTTTTGTAGTTGATATAGTATGTGCTTTGTTCTAAAGCTTCTATTTGATTCATACCCAGCGATAAAGGATTGAGTAATCTCTTAAATCTGTGATTGTCCTGTATGCCACTATTATATAATGAGAACATTTCATCGTCGCTTAGAGCTGTCGTTTTTAAGAAACTATCGTTTGGAACTTTCTTCCAACAATGACCAAGGAACTCGCATGTATAAGGCTTGAAACATTGTGTGCCAATGTTTACTTTAGGTGAATTGTTTAAGTTTACTATTTCTTTAAAATAATTAACTTTTTTATCTATTGACTGTAGTTGTTGTATTGCATATTCTTTAACAGACTTGAATATGAATAAATTGTTTACGTCAATGTCGAGTCCTTTTACATAATTTTCATTAACATACATGAGTTGCATGTCGCTGATGGGTACTTCACAACCATTAAGGACGTAATATTGTAGAGCAGCGTCTTGGTAATATGTCTCGTTCAACGACAAAGAGCTTTTGACTTCAATAGCACGCCATTTGTCGCCATCTCTGACTAAGATGTCAAGCATGATAAGAGTGTCGTTATAGATAAAAACAGCCTCATACATTACATTGACATTAGTATCGTTGAGATTTTGCATTGTTTTCTCGAACATTTTCCCGAATAGGGAAGGGCTTGCTGGAGCCATATTTACGCCTCCTGGAAAGTAAGTTCTTGCTAGAACACCCACGTCAGTCCCTCTTTTGAATTTGGCTCTCTTTTCTATGCTGAGTTTATCGCGTAGATAAGGATGTTTTTTATACATGTAAAGAGCTTTGATACATTGCTCTCCTTTGATATATGTAGATTTTGATAGGATGTGCATATTATTGAATTTTAATATTTTCTATGATATTTCTTTTTGCCATTAAAGTCATCGAAACGCCTCTTGTTAGCATGAAACAAAGGAAGGAAATCCATAATCCGTGGTTACCTAAAAAGGGTGTTAGGAAGTACCATGTTGGGAGAAAGATGAATATGCTGGCGATAATCATAGTGTTTCTTATTGCTTTAGAGGCTGTTGCACCTATGTATATACCATCCCAGATGAAAGCGGCAAATGTTATTATAGGAATCAGTATCATGTAAATATAATAAGGTTCAACTTCAGAGAGGATACTTGGGTTATCGGAAATAATCATAACAAAAGAAGAAGGGAAGATGGCGTAAAATATTGTAAATGGAATGCTTATAGAGAATCCCCACAATAGTAGGAGTTTGATGACTTTAGTTAGGTTGTCTTTGTCTTTAGAGCCAACAAACTTTCCAACCAGAGCTTCGCCTGCATAAGCGAAACCATCTGTGAAATAAGAAAATATGTAAAATGATTGTAGTAAAATCATGTTGATAGCTAATACGTTGTCTCCGAGTTTTGCAGATTGATTTGTGAAAAATGCGATGCTTATGATTAAAAGGAAACTGCGAATCATCAAATCGCTGTTGATTTTAAAGAAGCGTTTTATTTTGCTGATGTCGAATAGGATGTCTTTGTTTATCTTAACGAAGTAAGACTTGTAGTTCTTTATCAGAAGGATAATTGCTAATATGAGACCTGAATATTGAGCTAGGACGGTGCCAAGTGCAACACCTATAACATTTTGATTCAGAATGATTACAAATAATACACTGAATAAGATGTTCATTATGTTTATTAGTATTGCTATAAACATAGGTATTTTGGTGTTTTGCATGCCGACAAACCAACCGTTTAGACAATAGAGGAGTATATTTGGGGGTGCAGCCCAGATTCTTACATAGAAATAATTCATTGCCAATGCTTTTACATCATCGCTACCATCAAGTAGATAATTGCTTAGTTTGGCGATGGGTGTTTGAAGCAATAAGATTAGTGTTATTATAGGTATACCAATACATACTGCTCTGTAGAGAGAATATATTGTTTCTGTTTTATCTTTGCTTCCATGTGCTTGTGCTGTAAAACCAGTGGTGCCAGCTCTCAGGAAACTGAAGAATGAATATAGTACGCTGAATATGGTTCCGCCTAAGGCGATGGCACCTATATAAATTGATGATTCGAGATGCCCCATTAGAATCATGTCAACCAATCCTAGAAGAGGAATGGTTATATTGCTGATAATGTTAGGTATAGCTAGTTTTAAAATTGAGCGATTCACGATAATTTTCTTTTTTTGCAAATTTAACAAAAAAATTGATGGTTTGTGTAACTACATAATTTTCCACACGAATTAACGTGGAATAATGTGGAAAAATTCTACAGCCAACATGTTGCGTATTTGAAAAATTTTTTTTAAATTTGCCAACTCTAATTTGATTATCAAATAATTGAAATATAATCAGACGGGAATTGTATTTTGGTATGATATTAGAATTAGAATATATTGAAAATGAAACACTAACTTATTAAAAACTTAAAATAATGAAAAAAACATTAACAATTTTATCAGTAGCATTAGTAGCTTTCATGTTAAGCTCATGCGTAGAAAAATCAAAGAAGTATCAACAATTAATGGCAGAAAAAGACGCTGTAGTTCTTGAAAATCAAAACATCGAAAGAGAATATAATGCAGCTCTTGGAATCATCAGTGATGTTGAAAACAATCTCAGCGCTATCCGCGATGCAGAAGGCATGATGTTAATGCAAAACGAAAACAACACACAAAGAGACCAACTCAACTCAGAATTAATCCAAATTAAAGAAAAAATGGCTGCTGACCGTGCAAAATTAGATTCATTGTCATCAGTATTGGATAAATCAAACAAAGATAGATCATACCTCCGTAACACAATTAAGAAGTTACAAACTCAATTAGCTGAAAAAGAAGCTACAATCGCTCAAATGCAAGAGCAAATCGCTCAAAAAGATCAAGAAATTGCTGGCTTAAATACAAAAGTTGACAACTTGAATCAAAATCTTAACGTAGCAAATGCTAAGAACGATGAACAAAGCCGTTTAATCGCTGACCAAATAGTTGCTATGAACACTGTATATTACATCGGTGCTTCTAAAAAACAATTAAAAGAAAGCGGTATTTTAACTTCAAAATATATCTTAAGAAACGAAGTTCCAGCTGAAGCATTCACAAAGATTGACAAACGCGAAGTATCAGAAATTACTTTCGACGCTAAAAAAGTTAAAGTTCTCTCAGCTCATCCAACAGAATCATACACAATCACTCCTAATAAAGACAAGAAATGTGTCTTGACAATTACAAATCCTGAATTGTTCTGGAGTGTAACAAAATATTTGGTTGCAATCACCAAATAATTTTCTGCTCGTTTTCAATATTATGAAAATCCGGTGTCGCCTGATGCCGGATTTTCTTTTTTATACCTTAATCAAATTATGATACTTCTACATCTTGTGTAACATTGTGTGTAACTGTGGAAATAATCCACAACTTTATTCTATATTATTTTTTTTAAAATAAATAGTCAATATATTTAAAATATAGATATTCAGTTATTTATGCATAGATTGCCATCATTTGTTATTTGTGGTATGCTAATTGACTCAAAAGAGAAAAAAGAAAATATTTAAAATTATTATACATTATGAAAAGAACATTTAGCAAAATTTTAGTAGTAGCTTTAACAGCTGGATTATTAACCACATCATGTGTGGAGAAATCAAAGAAGTATCAACAATTATTAGCAGAAAAGGAAGCTGCTGTAATTGAAAATCAAAACATAGAAAGAGAATATAATAATGCTCTAGGTGTTATTGCTGACGTAGAAAACAATTTGCAGGCACTTCGCGAAGCTGAAGGACTTCTTGTTATGAACAATGAAAACGCAGCTCAAAGAGACCAACTCAACGCACAATTGGCTCAGATTAAAGATCAAATGGCACAAAACAATGCAAAATTGGATTCTTTGAACAAAGTATTGCAAAACTCAAAGAGAAGTAATAAGGAATTGCGCGCTACAGTAAAGAAATTACAAAATCAAATTGAAGAAAAAACAAGAGCTATTGACTCATTACAAATTCAATTGAATGAAAGAGATGCTCAGATTGCTGGTCTCAACACAAGAGTAGAAAACCTCAATTCAGACCTTGCAAAGATTAACGCAGATAACGATGCTAAGAATCAAATCATCTCTGAACAAGTTGCAGAAATGAACACTGTATATTACATCGCTGCAAAGAAAAAAGCTCTCAAAGAAAATGGAATCTTGACGTCAAAATACATCTTGAGAGAAAACGTACCAACAGAAATGTTCACAAAATCAGATAAACGTGAATTAAACGAAATTACTATAGAAGCTAAGAAAGTTACAGTTCTTTCAAGCCATCCAATGAGTTCTTATACAATCAACAAAACAGAAACAACAAACGTGCTCCAAATCACCAATCCAGAACAATTTTGGAGTGTGACAAAATATTTGGTAATCTCAACCAAATAATTATTCTGCCCGTTTCATTTTCAACATCCGGTATCGCTCGATGCCGGATTTTTTTTGTCTTTTTTTATACTGTGTTTCTGAAATATTCATTAAATTTGCGATTGTTTTTAGAGACTGTAATTCATGAGAAAACATATCCTAATCGTTGAAGATGACGTTACTTTTGGCACAATGCTTAAAACGTGGTTCGATAAGAATTCATGGGAAACGGCTTGGGTGTCAAAAATAGAGCTGGCTAAGAATGAATGTCAGAATAAGAAGTTTAATTTGATTCTTAGCGATTTGCGTCTGCCTGATAGTGATGGGATTATTTTTCTTACCTGGTTGAGAGAAAATAAGATAATGACACCGTTCATTATTATGACGAGTTATTCTGATGTACAGACTGCAGTTTTGGCGATGAAACTAGGCGCTTTTGATTATTTACAAAAACCTATAAATCCGACAATATTACAGCAAAAAATAGACCTTGCTATGACACCATCTCCCGCTTCTGAGAAGAAGAAAGACAATGTTAGGGAGAAAGAGAATCAGTTGCAAACCAATAAAAAGGTTGTTAAAGGGAAGAGTTCCGTTATGCAGCGTCTTTATTCTCATATCAATCTGGTTGCACCAACAAAGATGTCAGTATTGATATTAGGAGAGAGTGGTACTGGAAAAGAATATATTGCGAGGATGATACATGAGAACAGCAACAGGAAAACAGCTCCTTTTATTGCTGTCGACTGTGGCAGTCTTTCCATGGAATTAGCTCCATCTGAGTTGTTTGGCCATAAAAAAGGTTCTTTCACTTCGGCGGTATCGGATAAGACTGGTGTGTTTGTTGCTGCTGACGGTGGTACGGTTTTTTTGGATGAGGTTGGTAATCTTTCATACGAGGTGCAGAAACAGCTATTACGCGCGCTTCAAGAACAAATGGTACGTCCGGTGGGTTCAGCGTCGGATATTAAAGTCGACGTTAGGATTATTGCAGCGACGAATGAGAATTTAGAGAAAGCGATAGAAGAAGGACGCTTCCGTCAAGATTTATATCATAGAATCAATGAGTTCTCTGTTAATGTGCCGCCGCTTCGTGAAAGAATGGAGGATTTAGAAGAATTTTGCTATCATTTTATAGAACAAGCTAATGAGGAATTGGATAAGAATGTAGATGAAATTTCTCGGGAAGCCTTAACTGTTCTGAAACAACAGTCGTGGCTCGGTAATCTTCGTGAACTCCGCAATGTTATACGTCGCTCCGTTTTGTTTGCGCAAGACAATGTCTTAAGAACTGAAAACCTACCTGAATTTGCAAAAAGCGTTATGATACAACAATCTGCCGAAGAGGTTCAAACCAACGAAACTAAGGGCTGGGCTTTAAATAGGGGAGATGAAAAGGAACAGATTATTGCAGCCTTGAATCATGCTCGTGGAAATAAAACCATCGCTGCGAAATTACTTCAGATTGACAGAAAGACTCTTTATAATAAGATGCACTTGTATGGTATTGAATTATAAATTATTCAATACCATATTTCTCAGTGATAAGCGTAATTAAATCGTCAGCCGATTTCATAAATTTAATTGATTCGTCTTTCCATTCTGGGAATAAAGTTTTGTCTTTCCCTCTTAATCCATCCATTTTGTAAAGAAATTCAGCAGCTTCAGTTTGACCTAACTGAACAAACATAGGACAAATCTTATGGCAAAGATTTGCAGCCTTGTCAAAATGATCTTCGTTTATTAATTCATTAAAAATAATTAAGTTATCAGAAGTGTTTTGTATAAAAATTCTTAAGATATTTTCGATAGAAGTGTCGTCGTTTTCAAACAAGGAACATAATTCAGGAAAGTCTTCCTGATATTTAGATTTATTTGTTCTCGTCTCATAATGAGGGATATTTGCATTTAGAAGTTTTACTAAATCATTGATAGAAAAAGGTTTCCTTAAATAACCATCAAAACCTTTTTGTAAAGCAATGTCGTCGTTGTATTCAGAACGAGCTGTCATTAAAATGACTTTCTTCTCAGAATTGATATTCTTAATTTTATTTAAGACATCAAGACCACTGAACGCTCCCATCTCTCGGTCTGTTAAAATGAAATCGTATCTGCTTAAATCATTGCAGCAATTTTCAAAATCTATAGATGACTGGCAAACATCACACGAACAACCAGTTTTATTCAGCATTGATTCAATTACTGCTAATAGTGTATTGTCGTCGTCGATGACCAAAATATTTTGACGATTATCTGTTTTATAGTCTTTTATCTCTTTGTTTTCAATAACTTCATTTTTATTGTCTATAAATTCAACAGGGATGCTTACGATGAAATGCGAGCCTTTATTTAATTCTGATTCAACTTTGATATTTCCGTTCAATAAATTGATAAGTCCTTTTACAACAAAAAGCCCGAAACCATTACCCTCAATGAGACTCTCTTTGTTGTCGATACGGCTGAAAGGCTTGAAGATTTCCTTTAGTTTGTCTTGTGGAATGCCGATGCCTTCGTCGCATATATCGAAGACAATGTCATTCTCGTTCTTGTCAACTTTAAAACTAATATTACCTTCTTTTGTGTACTTAATAGCATTTGATAATAAATTACTTACAATTTGTTTTATTTTTAGTGCGTCTGATTTGACAAAGGTTTTCTCCTCCAGAGAATTTTCGTATAAAAATTGCAGATGCTTGTTGTCTGCCAAAGGAGAGAACATCAGACTTAATTCATCGCAGAGTTCCTTTATGTTGAAATCGGATATGATAGGCGCTTCTTTTCCTTGGTCTAAACGTGAGAAATTCAATAAGTTGGTGAGAAGAGAAAGAATATGTTCTGCCGAGTTTATCATTGAAGAAATCTTTTGTCTGTCTTTATCGCTGCTATTTTCTAACTGCATAAGTTCCAGATAACCTAAAATTGACGAGAGTGGAGCCTTGACATCGTGCGACACTGATAGAAGCAAATTGTGACGGCTTTTCATCGTTTCTTCGGTGCGTTTCTGTGCTTCCTCCGTAGCTTTTCTCGCAGCAATAACTCTTTTTACATCGTAGAAAATCAAGAATATAAATGTTAAAATCAATAGTAAAGCAATACTAGCCAGTGCTATGGAGAGATTTATATTTTTATTGATGAGATTCTCACTGTTCTGAATTTCTATTACGACAGAATCTAAGGTCTGTTTGTGAAGAATAATTAACAAATCAGAAATCTCATTGGATATTGTATTGTCGGATAAAATAAGGTTGTTGTATTGTTTCTCAACGAGTTTAATTTGTCTGGCATATTCTTTTCTGCCTTTCTCTGTATGAAGTTGAATTTCATTTAATAATTCAATAGTGTTATCCTCGCTTGTCAAAGTGTCGATAGTTGTTTTTGAGACTAACACTAGACTGTCGAGTGATTTATCTGGAGAGAATACGTCGCCGAGTCTTTGAAAAAAACCTTTCTTTTCTGGTAGATATACTATAGTGTCTTGTTTTGTTGTTTGAATAGTAGTGGTTTGCTGTTTGGGTTGATAGTTATCTATGATTGTATAAATTTCCTTGTATGGATTGTAAGAATTCAGTTGCGCGTTTATGTCATTGATAATCTTTTCTTTTTTTCTTAAAAGATTTATCACTTCATCCAATGTTTTGGTATTAAAACTATCTTCGTGCAATATAGTAATAGAATCGTTAAGTTTTGAAATCTCAGACAGCGATTTGTTAAAATTTGTTTTATATTGTTCATCTGAAGAGTGTGTGTAAATGTTTGCATAAGCCTGAGCATTGTTAACGTTTTCTATTAGTTTGTTAATGAGGCTCAGTATCCTCTCGTTTTTGTTGATGTTGTCTTTTTGATGTTCTATGGATATTTTGAGATTGAAGATGTAATAAATCATTCCTATGCAGAGCATTGCTGCCAGCAGGTATATTATCACTGCATTTCTTTTTACTCTGCTTTCATATTGACGATTGTTTTTCATAGAATGAGATATTATTTGACACAAAGATACAAAAAAAGCACCTCATTTACTGAAGTGCTTTTCTTGTGGGGGAGGGTGGACTCGAACCACCGAACTCATCCGAGGACAGATTTACAGTCTGTTGCAATTGCCACTATGCGACTCCCCCAAGAATTCTAAGAACTCTGTCTTGAAAAGACGCTGCAAAGATACAATTTATTTCCTTTCCTGCAACATGAAAATTAACTTTTTTTAAAATATTTTTTATCCTTTGAATATCAGTATATAATGCTTGCTGAGACGACTGAAATAGCTTCGAAAAAGCCTACAGCATTGCCATATGGCTGTATGTTTGTGCTCACATTATACGGCGTTCCCATCATAGGATTGCTTCCAAAACTGAAGAGAACGTCATTATAATATGTCGCAAATTCAGGCGTCGTGCTGTATAAATATACCGTTATTTTATCTCCAAGCGCGACAGGTGGATAACTATATGAATAGCTAAATCCATCTTGGTAATATGATATGTTTTCTAGAGTGTGGATGCTTTGTTCGCCAATTTTACTTACCATTTCAGGACCGTTAAAATACATTCCAGATAATCCCATCAGAGATAGGGTCTTACAATTGAGATATGAGTCAGCATAATAAGAAGTGTCGTTGACGATAATGTTAATGAGATAATTGCATTGAGGATCATCGACGGTTTGAAAATACGGATATAAGTTTATTGCTGTGTCATTAACGCCAGGGAAAAAATTGTTTGATGTTTTTTTTATTATTAACGAATCTATTTGAGGAGTGTTTTCTCTCATCCTTGACTCAGCAAAGTATATATGCTCACCTTCATTATCAACGTAAGTTACATTAAGATGATATGTTTTGCCGATGACACCTGCAACAGAATCAATGGTTTGGTAATGTCCTTTCTCATCTGTCTCTTCAAAATATATTGTATCGGTATCAGTATATACAAACACTTCTGCACCTGAAATGGTTTCTATTTCTTCTTCTGAATAAAAGTCCATGGTCTTGCTGACTACGATTTCGTGTTTCTTATATTCATTTGTGATATATCCGTTTATTCCTACGAGACGGTCGCCATCTGGCACATCGATTTTGAAGTTTTCATCGATACAAGAAGTGAGTGCTGTTAAAGCGATAAATGTTAATATTAATAAGGTGTAATATTTTTTCATAGTCGTTAGAATTTAAAGTTATAAGTTGCAGATGGGATGAAAGAGAACAGCGACACTTTTGTCGTTGAAATATGTTCGCCTTCCGAAAGGAACAGAACCGCCCAGGTGTTTTTGCGTCCATAAGCATTGTAAATGGAGAAGTTCCATTCGCCTTTCCAGTTCTTATGTCTGTCCTTACATTTTATTGTTGCCGACAAGTCGAGACGATGGTAATCCGGATAACGGCTGTTGTTTCTTCCGTTATAAACGGCGTAGGTTACACCATCTACGGTATATTTCCCGCAAGGGTATGTGACAGGTTGTCCTGTATTATAGACCCATGATGCGGAAACATCGAAACGTTTGTTGAAAACGTAATTGAGTACGATGCTTAAATTATGAGGTCTATCGTATGGAGAGACGTATTCTCTGTCATAATTTATTCCAGGTATTTTTCTCATCGACTTGCTGTAAGTATATGAAATCCAGCCTGAGAAGTTACCGAAGTTTTTCCTTAAGAGGAACTCAGCGCCATAGGCATAACCTTTGCCAGCTCTCACTTCGCCGTCGATGTATAAATTGCCAATCAGAGTTGCATTGTCGGCGAAGTCGATGACGTTGTGTATGTTCTTATAAAATACTTCCACCGATGTCTCAATCTCGTTGTTAAGGAAATTCCTAAAATAACCTATTGAAAACTGGTCGCATTTCTGAGGCTTGATATTAGGACTTGTTGGAAACCACATGTCAAAAGGTATTCCTGCAGAAGCGTTACTGGCAAGTTGTGCATATTGCACTGTCCTGCCGTAGGATGCCTTGATTGATGAGAACTCATTGAATTGGTACATGGCAGCGAGACGCGGCTCTAAATTTATCTCAGTGTTGAAAATTCTGCCAGAAGCATAATCAACTTGGTCGTAACATTCGTGATTTTCATCGAAGAGGAAGAATGTTTCTTTGCCAATATTCTGGAACATCGATAGTCGTAATCCATATCTTATTGAAAACAAAGGTCCTAACTTATGATCGTTGCTGAAATAGAGAGAGTATTCCAAAGCTTTTCTTGTCACTTCGTCATCAGGAGCTACACCCATAAAAGTTGCGATGGCTCCGGTCTTATCTTCGAGTCGACCTTGTCCGTATTGGTGGTAAGTGGCTGACGCTCCGAAGCGAGACGACATGTTTTCATTAATTAAGTAAGTGAAGTCATATTTGGCAGCAATATCTTCAATACCTGCAATGATATTAAATTCGTAAGGCTCCATCTGAACGCCGATGTCATATCTATAATGTGTGTAAAACAATGATAGGTTGGAAGTTAATTTGTCGTTAAAGATATGGTTCCATCGAGCTGTGACATTTTTGTTTCCGTATTTCATTGTCATTATAGAGTCAACGCCGAGGATGTCGTCACCGAGATATGTCGAGACAAAGATTCTGTTTTTATCATTGATGGTATGCATTATCTTGGCGTTAAAGTCATAGAAATACAAGGAGTTGCCTCTAAGATTCTTTATTAGGTTACAAGCTAAAACACCGCCGTAGGTGATACGTCCGCCAATCAAGATTGCGCTCCTACCTTTATTGAATGGCATGTTTAAAGTCAAGCGACTTGTCAATATTCCGATACCACCTTGCATGTTGAATTTATATGGAATTTCGTCTAAAGTCTTGATATCTAATACAGAAGAAAGACGACTGTCGTATATAGCAGGAATGTCACCTTTGTATAATGTGGCGTCTTTGATGACGTCGTTGTTGAATACAGAGAAAAATCCCATGAAGTGAGAAGCGTTGTAGATAGGAACATCGTCCAATAAAATCAAATTCTGATCTGGATTTCCTCCGCGAACGCTGAACCCGGAAGAACCTTCCGAAGCAGCATGAACGCCAGGCAAGAGCTGTATCGACTTAATCACGTCAACTTCGCCCATGAGAGAAGGAATCTTCTTGATTCTCACCATGTCGATAGTTTGCACGCTCATCTTGAAATCCTTGACGTTGGCGTCTTTTCGCTTACTAGAAACGACAACCTCGTCAAGCATCTTATTATCGGCTTTAAGGAGGATGTCTATGGTTTTAATATTATTATGAATGTCGATTTTTTTGGTCTCGGTGATGTAACCCACGAAAGAGAATTTCACTTCGTAGGAGCCTTCTTTTAGGGCTATTTCGTAATGCCCGTCTTTGTCGGTGCTTGTTCCGGTTTTTAACGGCTCAACGAGAATGGTTACTCCGCTCAGAACTTCTTTAGTGCCAGCGTCTTTTACGACACCTCTGATGCCTCCGCTAACTTGAGCAAACATATGTCCTATGCTGAAAAATAAAGCAAACAGGAATAGTAATATTTTTGTTTTCATTTAATTAATCTTTAATTTTCTGCAAATTTACAATTAATTATCTCTTAAAAATAGGTTTTAATTTTTTTATGATTGCAACGTGAATTATGAAAATAAATTGTCATATTTGCAAATAAATCTTAAGATATGGTGTACAATTTTGATAAAGTAATTGATCGTACGAATACAGAGTGTATCAAATACGATGAAAGAGAAACTATTTTCGGAAGGGCGGATGTTATTCCAATGTGGGTGGCTGACATGGACTTTCCTACAGCGGATTTTATCCGTGAAGCTGTGATAGAAAGAGCCAAAGGTGATGTATATGGCTATACCTTCCGTGAAGATGCATATTATGAATCGATAGCGCAATGGATTGAACGTCACCATCAATGGAAGACCAAAAAGGAATGGATGTCGTTTACTCCTGGTGTGGTTAATGCTTTTAACATGGCGGTGATGGGACTGACTAATGAAGGTGACGAGATTATTATCCAGCCACCTGTTTATCATCCTTTTTTTTATGCTGTTAATAATCACAATCGTAAATTGGTTCAGAATACACTTATCGATACAGAAGATGGTTATGTGATGGATTATGATTTATTGGAGAAACAGGCGAAGACTGCCAAGATGTTGATTTTGTGTAATCCTCATAATCCAGTTGGAAGATCGTGGAGAAAAGAGGAAATTTTGAGATTAGGAGAGATTTGTATGAGAAATAATGTCTTAGTCTTTTCCGATGAGATACATTGTGACCTTGTTATGCCAGGATTCAAGCATACCCCATTTGCTTCATTATCGGAAGAGTTCGCACAAAACAGTATCACGGCTCATGCGGCAAGCAAGACTTTCAATTTAGCAGGTATGGCAACCTCGACTGTCATTATTCCAAATGAGAAGTTGAGAAATAAATTCGTTGATTTCGTTCACTCTACAGAATCCGATTTAGGTAATCTATTTGGTAAGATAGCGACGAAAGCAGCGATGGAAAAAGGCGATGAATGGCATTCGCAACTCATTGATTATATAAAAGGTAATATTGATTTTGCCACAGATTTCATTCGTAAGGAGATGCCAAAGGTCATGATTCATGAGACAGAGGCTACATATATGATTTGGCTGAATTTCAACGGCTATGGGTTCACTGATGAGGAACTGAATAGAAAGCTGGTTTTTGAAGCCGGAGTCGGACTTAACTCAGGCAGTCTCTTTGGCAAAGAAGGCGAGTGCTGTATGAGGATGAATCTGGCATGTCCGCGTTCTGTCGTGGAAAAAGCTCTGCTGCAAATGAGAGACGTTTTTGGTGGTAATGAATATTAATTTATACGTTGGTAATTGAGCGAAAAAAGACAGGCGGCGGGAATACAAAAAAGGCTGACCATTCGTTTGTCAGCCTTTTTTGATGTTTTATATCGTTCCTTCTGAACGTCTTCTCATCTCTTCTGAAATGGCAATGAATTCATCTACATTCATATCTTTGATGAAAATAAGTCCGTGTGTGGATCTTATCAAAGGACGTGGGTTTTCGTAGAAGTAATCTTTACCTAAAATCAGCTGTATGTCTTTCAGCTGTTTTATCCATGTCTTCTTAGATATGTCGCTGAATGGACCGTCGTAGTGTGGAGTAGGGAACTCAGCTATTACTTGTGTCAGATAGCTTGCTGCAAAAGACTTGTCCAACACAGCGAGAGCGTTGAGAGATACAGGAACATACATATTGGCTTCAGCAGGGTGAAACTTGAACCAGACGTTACGATAGCCATAGATTCGTACATTAGAGAGGTCTTTCTCCTTGTTCCATTCTGATACAGCAGCAGCTGTGGCCTGCAGTACTTTATAATGAGTGTCAGGACCGCTGCCTTCAGGGTCGATGGTGACGCTGATGATGTCAGGCTGATACTTCCTGAATTGTTCGAGTATTGGCATTACATCGCGTTCCATATTAGGACCTTTAGAAACGCCGCTGTCTTGATAGAATCCAAGGTGCAAGTGATGAACGTTGCTGACTTGAACGCCATTGTAGGCCCATACCAATTCTTCTTCGAATTCACGAATCATACCTTTCAACTGTTGTAGGTCAGGAGTGTTCTTTTCTCCATCATAGCTTCTCTCAAGAATACCGATAACTTCATGATATTTAACCTTTAACTCATCAATATTCTTGCTTTGCCATACTATGATAGAACAACGTAACAATCTGTGACAGAATGCTCTGTTCATCTCATATTGATTGTCCCTCGCAACATTGTCAAGATAATGATAGATGTCTTTGTCGAATTTCATTTTATAACCTTCTTCAAAGAATCCTGGGTTGTCAATCATTTCAATCTTGCCTTTGTCGAGAAACTCGAGAACCATTTTAAATGAATTGAGAAGGAAATGGTTTGTCACAGAGTTGTAACCAGAAGTCATCACGGCAAAGTGTACACTATTGCTTGCCGGACGAAGTTGTCTGTTGGTCAACGGCATGATACCCAGCATAATGTCGTCGTGGTGAGGCCCTGAATTATATATCGTTTTGTTGATTGTCGTCACAGAACCTCTTTGTAGCTTTTGTTCTACCGAACGGACAACATCTTTCACTGTATCCAAACTCAAGTTAGGAATTCTGCTGCAGCGTTTGTCGTTAAGCAGGTCTTCCATTGTGAGGTTGTATGCGTATTTATTTATCTTCTTACACAATCCGATGATAGCTCTTTCTGTCTTTTCATCGTTCCATTCTTCCTCGAAATAATAATGATTCTGATAATCGGTGAGACGACGAGCTGCGCCTTCTGTGAGGTAGAATCTGCTGTTTTTCAATCGCTGCAAAACGGTGGCAGGATATTCCGTTGTTATGTCTGATTCCAATGTCTTCTTGATAATCTTGGAGTTGGATTCTCCTGTGCCGCATACGATAGCTACAGCGTTAGGGTTTCTTGTGATGGTCTCCAACCCGATGCTGATAACCAGTCTGTTCTTTGCAACTTCAATGCCTCCCAGCGAAGAAGCAGCGTCAGCTTGTGTCTCGAAATTTGTCTGACGTAACTCTGTGTTAGAATGTTGTGTCGTACCCTTGATATTAAATGCGATACGTCCGTCAGAACCTAAAGTGCTGATCAAGAATCCAATGTCGCCTTTCGACTTAATGCTCTCTTCATATTTTGAACACCAATTGTCAATCAAGAAGAGCGATTGTTGTTGCGCATATTCTATCTCGTTTGAAGGCTGACGATATCTTAAACCTAAGTCGATCTTGAAGTCAGGGAAGATTTCAATGAAGCTTTTATTCTCAAATAATTCAATCTCATCGCAATTTATGAATAAAGCTCTTTGTGGGTCAAGACCGAAGCCTTTTATGTATTTTTCGTTGACTTGATTATAAAACGAGTTGTGTTGTGAAGGCGAGATAGGATAGAATTCTGCCATCTGAACAAACTGTAGACCTGAAAGATTAGGTTTCTTGACATCGCCAAGACCATATTTTTCAAGTATGAGTCTTGTCTCTTTCTTTTCCCAATTATCTAAAAAATGATGAGTATAATGAATGAAGTTTTTTAATGAACTATCGGTGGATAGGCTGATGATGCCTTCTTCGTTTTCAGAAGCCCATTCGAGGAAACGTAGTGCTGACATGATTCCAACTTTAGGAACACTGTCGGTTAGTAAATAAGGAATATTTGTAGTAAATTCCTTAATTTTAGATTCTTTTAGAAAACTTTGTTCTACTTTAGAAGTGAAAATCATAAACGTAAAATATATATTAAACTAATCACAAAAATATGAAAAAAAATATTAATTTTGAAAAAAAAAGTATGTTATGAAGGTTATTTTATTTCTGTTAATTATTTTGTTGATAATCAAATGGAAAAGTCTTACTTTTCTGAAGAAGTCGGTTGTTATTTTCCTTTGCTTGTTTCTTTATAAACTGGACGATTCGGAAAATTCGGATATGGAATTTCACTTTGATGAAGCCGCTGCTTGTTGGGAGGAAACGCTGCCTCTTGGTAACGGTCGACTTGGCATCATGCCTGACGGTGGTGTCAACAGAGAAAATATTGTCTTGAATGATATAACTCTCTGGTCGGGAAAGGTGGCTGACTATTCTAATCCAAAAGCAAAAGAATCACTGCCTGAGATTCAGCGTCTGCTTCTTGAAGATAAGAACTACGAAGCTCAAGAACTGGTTTATAAGACTTTTACTTGTTCCAACAAAGGCTCCAATTGGGGCAACGGCGCTCTGTCTAACTTCGGCTGTTTCCAAACTTTAGGTAACATTACCATAGATTATTTATATGGAGGTGATGATTTAGACGAACGCTCCTACAAAAGAAAACTCAACCTGAGTAATGCAACGTCGACTACAGAATATACGATGAACGATGTGAATTTTAAACGCGAATATTTTGTGTCGCGCGATGCTGATGTAGCAGTAGTTCGTCTGAAAGCTGATAAACCAAAGATGATTTCAGTTGATATTCAGATTGACAGACCAGAAAGAGTGGAGAATATCACGGAAGATGACGCTATTGTGATGTTCGGTCAACTTAACGATGGTGACAACGGAAACGAAGGTCTGAAATATCATTCTAAGTTGAGTGTTAATAACGACGGCGGTGATGTTCAATATATTGATAATAAGATTGTTGTCAGAAATGCAGATGAACTTACACTCATTTTTTCATCCGCTACTAATTATAAAAATGATAATTATGTTGCTTTCGTCGACAGTCTGATGAATAATGCCAAGTCACATTCTTATAAATATCTGAAGAAGAATCACGTCAAGACATATAAAGAATTATTCGACAGAGTAGAACTTGATTTGGGTGAAGCAATCACTGATAATCTATCCATTGATGACAGACTCTTTGAATTTCAAGATGAAGACGACCCTCAGTTGGCTGCGTTGTATTTTCAATACGGACGTTATCTTTTCATCTCATCGACACGTGAGGATTTGCTGCCACCTAATCTTCAAGGACTCTGGGCAAATACAATACAGACGCCATGGAACGGCGACTATCACCTTAATATAAATGTGCAGATGAACCACTGGCTCGCTGAGGTTTGTAATCTATCAGAACTACATAAACCACTTATAGAATTTACAAAAGGAATTGTAGAGTCTGGAGAGAATACAGCAGAAGTTTTTTATGGTGCTGAAGGCTGGACGGCGCATTCAATATGTAATTTATGGGGATTTACGGCACCAGGAGAGCATCCCTCATGGGGCGCAACAAATACTGGCGGAGCTTGGTTGTGTCAACATTTATACCAACATTACCTATACACCAAAGACCTAGAATATCTTAAGGAAATATATCCTGTGATGAAAGGAGCTTCCGAGTTCTTCAAGTCCGTAATGATTGAAGAAAAAGAACACTCGTGGCTTGTTACAGCACCGACATCATCGCCAGAGAACTCGTTCTATCTCCCTGACGGAAGGATAGCCAGCGTCTGTATGGGACCAACGATGGATGTTCAGATTATCACTGAATTATATCAAAATGTAATAAAATCTGCTGAAGTTCTAGGAATTGATGAAGAATTTGCAGCAACGTTAAAAGATAATTTGAAGAGATTTCCTCCGATGCAGATAAGCGAAGAAGGATACCTGCAAGAATGGTTGAAAGACTATGAAGAACCTGAGATTCATCACCGTCATGTGTCACATCTCTTTGGTTTACATCCTGGACGTTTGATAACCAAGACGCAGACGCCAGATTTATATGAAGCTTGTAAAGTTTCTTTGAACAGAAGAGGTGATGAAGGTACGGGCTGGTCGCGAGCCTGGAAGATTAACTTTTGGGCGCGACTTCATGATGGCGAGCGTGCATACAAACTTTTCAAGAATCTGCTGACGCCAGCTATGGTAGGTGATAGAGTAGGAGCTGGAACCTATCCAAATATGTTCTGCGCACATCCGCCATTTCAGATTGACGGTAACTTCGGCGGAACTGCCGGTATAGCAGAGATGCTGCTTCAATCGCACGACGGATTTATTGAAGTATTGCCTGCTCTGCCTAAAGCATGGAAAACAGGTTATTACAAAGGATTATGTGCTGAGAACGGAGCTGTAGTAGATTGTTATTGGGAAAACGGAAAAGTGACGAAAGTAAGAATAAAATCTAAAATTGGCGGCACATATAAAGTTTTATTGCCAGATGGCACAATGAAAGAAATCACATTGAAAAAAGGCGGAAAGAAAGTGCTTTAATTGTCTAATGTCAAACCAAACATAAGAACCTCTGCGATTCTCAGCGTCTCTGCGCGAAAAAAATAATGAATGTCTCTCGCAAAGGCGCAAAAACCGCAAAGAGAAGAACCAAACACAAAAACCTCAGCGATTCTCAGCGTCTCTGCGCGAAAAAAATAATGAATGTCTCTCGCAAAGGCGCAAAGACCGCAAAGAGAATAACCATACACAAAAAACCTCAGCGAATCTCAGCGTCTCTGCGCGAAAAAAAATTATCTCGAACTATAAGACTTTTGATATTTTAATTATATATTTGCAAATAATTTAATGCCAAAATTTATGAAAATACAAAACATTACTTATGAAATCATTAATTGTGCATACGAAGTTCACAATTCTTTAGGTCCTGGATTGTTGGAATCCGTTTATCAAAAAGCATTAATTCATGAACTGAAATTGAGGGGATTTAAAGTGTCATCAGAAGTTCCTGTTGATATAGAATACAAAGGGATTAATGTTGGTGATAATTTACGATTAGATATTCTAGTTGATGAGGAGGTCGTTGTCGAACTTAAATCTGTCGAGAATGTTTTACCCCTACACAAAAAACAATTATTAACTTATCTGAAATTACTTGATATACAAATTGGTTTATTAATTAATTTCAATGTTGCTTACTTAAGAGATGGTATAACAAGGATCGTAAACAATTACATCGAATAATTAATATCTCTCGCAAAAGAGCAAAGGCTTTACTCTTTTTCGTATATTTGTGAAAATTAATTTAGAGAATTATTAAAATATGAAAAGATTACTTTTACTGACATCAATTGCTGTATTGCTTGCTTCGTGTGATAGTAGAAATAATGAAGCGGCAAAAGCAAACCTCGACATCATTCCAGTTCCTCAGACTATGATTGTCAACTCAATAGAGAACGGTTTTATCCTCAACAACAAAACTATCATCGTTTCTGATAATCTAGAAAACCAATTCAACGCTGAGTTTTTGCAGTCGCACCTTGAAAACATTTTTAAGAAAGATGTTGAAATTCAAGTAGAGGCACACGGACGTGTTTCTAACAATTCCATTAATTTAAATATAGTTGATGTGAAACAATGTGAAGAATTGGGTTTAGTCAATGATAATGAAGCTTATCTTTTGTCTGTGAATTTAGATAATATCAACATCTACGCTCTCGATGCTGCAGGTATCTTCTACGGAATCCAGACTCTCATTCAGATGATGCCAAATGATGTTTATTCAGATGATGCTGAAAAGATTGCAGAAATCGATATTCCTTGCATGAATATCAACGATAACCCACGTTTCAAATACAGAGGTTTGATGCTAGACTGTTCGCGCACTTTCTTCGACGTGGATTTCATCAGGCATCTCCTAAATGGTTTGGCTCATTATAAGATCAATAACTTCCACTGGCATCTCGCCGATGACCAAGGCTGGAGAATAGAGATTAAGCAATATCCTAAACTTACTGAACTCGGTGCATGGCGTGGCGCTAACGAACTGCTAATGCCAGCATACGGCTCAGGCAATGAACGTAATGGCGGTTTCTATACTCAAGAAGAAATCAAAGACATTGTGAAATATGCTGCCGACAGAAATATCAATATCATCCCTGAAATTGATTTGCCAGGCCATAGCAAGGCTGTCGCTGTGACATATCCTGAAATAGTTTGTGACATTGATTCTAAACATCTTAGCGTACAAGGTGAGTCTAATAACGTTTGGTGTGTCGGTCGTGAAGAGAATTATGAGATGTTAGAAAATATCATCACCGAGATGACAACACTTTTCCCAAGTAAGATTTATCATATCGGAGCTGACGAAGTAAATATGAACTCATGGCGCGACTGTGATGTTTGCCAGTCTCTTATGGAAGAGAAAGATATGAAAGAACTCGTTGAGTTGCAGAATCATTTTGTGAGAAGAGTGGAGAAAATACTTGCCAAACACGGCAAGACTATGGCAGGATGGGACGAAATCCTTGATGGCGGAAACCTCCTTGAGACAACAATTCCATACGTATGGCAAAACTCCGAGAGAGGTATAAAATCTGTTAAAGTAGGTCAGCCTACTGTTATGCAAGTGTCTCAATATATGTACTTCGACATGAAACAGTCGCCAGACGAACGCGGCTTGAAATGGGCAGCGATAATTCCATTAGATTCAGTTTATTCTTTCGATCCTATCGGACATTTTGATCTGACTGATGAAGAGAAACAACTTGTGCTCGGAGTTCAAGGCGGACTTTGGACAGAATGTGGACAAGTGCCTGGTTATGCTCATTATCAGCTTTTCCCTAAGGTATTGGCGTTGTCAGAAATAGGATGGTCGGCATACGAAAACAGAAACTTGGATAACTTCAAGAAGAGATTGATTGACAGTCATCTTGAGAAATTATATGAAATGGACTTTGAATTCAGAGTGGCACCTCCAACAGTGAGATATGAAGACGGAAAACTCATCGCTGAAAAAGATTACGACAAACTTGTGATACGATATACAGATGACAGATCTGTTCCTACATCACAATCACCAGAATATAAAAAAACTATAACTACTGATAAGCCAGAGAATTATCGTTTTGCTACATTCTATGAAGAACGTCAAAGTATCGCGAGAGGCGCTCAAAACATAGACTTATATCATTATCAAAAACCAAAGACTACAATAACGTCCAATGTTCCAATGGAGCAGGATATTAATGTTTTGGTAGATTATAACTTGAATACATATTGCAACACAGCACGTCCTGTTGAAGCTGGCGACTATTTCCTATACACTTTTGAAAATCCTGTTGAATGTAAAAAGATTTTAGTCGGAACCGGACATTATGGTTTGGCAATTGTCGGCCTTCCAAATGCAGTATTGGAATATTCATACGATGGTGAGAACTTTATAAAAGGTGACGCTTTTGTGTATGATTATTTTGATGGTTATAAAGCTGAGGCTTATCCGGAAAAACCAGTCAAGGCTGTGAAGATTGTCGTCACTGGAATAGGAGAGTGTGAGTATGCAATTTTACAAGATTTAAGGATAGAATGATAAAAAGAATACTTTTCTATATTCTGATAATTAGTATATTGTCGTCGTGCGAGGACGCGAGAAATCGTGTCCCTACGGCAATATATCCGATTCCTTCACAGGAACAGATAGATTGGCAAAAACTTGAAACCTATGCCTTCATACACTTTGGATTGAACACCTACAATGACCTTGAATGGGGTTACGGCAATACTCCGGCTACCACATTCAATCCAACAAAACTCGACTGTGAACAATGGGTCGCTACATTGAAAAACTGCGGCATGAAAGGTGTCATACTCACAGCAAAACATCACGATGGATTCTGCTTATGGCAAACAAAGACAACAGATTACAGTATTGCCAACTCTCCATATAAAAACGGTCAAGGCGATATGGTAAAGGAACTCTCCGATGCTTGTAAGAAATATGGACTCAAATTCGGGCTTTATCTCTCGCCTTGGGATAGAAACAATGCTGGGTACGCTTACGATGATTATGTAGAGACATATCACAAACAAATCGATGAACTTACGAGTAAGTACGGGGAACTCTTTGAATTTTGGTTTGACGGTGCAAATGGCGGTAACGGTTATTATGGCGGCACCAACGAGACTCGTTCCATAGACGCGAAGAAATATTACGACTACGAACGAGCTCGCGATACTATAATAAATCGTCATAAAGACGCTATGATATTCGGTGGTACTTGTCAGACAATACGTTGGGTAGGTAACGAACAAGGATGGGCAGGCGACACTGATTGGTGTATGATAAATCCTGAACTTCATCAAGATAAACATACATATCTCACATACGGAGATGAGAACGGAACACATTGGATTCCTGCTGAAGTGGATGTCTCTATACGTCCCGGCTGGTTCTATCACAAAAGGGAAGACCACTTGGTGAAGTCGCTTTCACAACTTGCTGATATTTATTATCGCAGCGTGGGACATAACGCAAACCTGCTTCTTAATTTCCCGATAAATCTCGAAGGAAAAATACCAACTCAAGATTCCATAAGAGCTATGGAATGGTATAATGTAATTACTAACGACATGAAGGATAATCTTTTGAAAGATGCTAAGATAAACGTCGATAATGAAAGAGGTCGTAAGTTCAAAGCAAAAAACGTAATAGATGATGATTGGGATACTTATTGGGCTACAGAAGATGATTATAACTTCGGAACAATATCATTTTCTTTTGATAAACCAGTAAAAATGAATAGGGTGGTGCTTCAAGAATACATCCCACTCGGACAAAGAGTAAAGGATTTCTATATGGAAGGTGAACTTAATGGAAAATGGTTTAAAATCAATGCATTGGATACCTTGTCAACTATAGGGTATAAACGCATAGTTCGTTTTAATACTGTTGAACTCGACAAACTCATCATTTATTTTGAAGAGAGTAGAGGGTCATTGTGTATCAATAATATAGAAGCGTACTGTGCACCAATACTGCTTTCAGAACCGATAATATCTCGCAATTATGACAATCTTGTAAAAATAGAAAACACCGATAAAGACGCTGCAGTTTATTATACCTTAGATGGTTCTGAACCTGACGAAAATTCTTTCAAATATGAGAAACCATTTATATATAATAAAAAAGGTGTTGTGAAAGCGATTACCTTCGATCCGATTTCAAAAAATAAAAGCGAAGTGGCAAAGAAAGAGTTGGACCTTTCGCATGATTATTTTGAGGTGAAAAAACCTATCGATGGTTCGAATAAACTCTTCGATGGAAACCTAAATGTTGCGATGTATCTTAATATGAATGACTCTATTAAGATGGTTTTCAATAATGAAGAAATAATCACAGGTTTCAGATATACGCCGAGTCAGAGTAGAGACGCGTCACGTCATGTTGTTGACTATGAGGTTTTTGTAGACGGCAAGCTAATCCATAGCGGAACTTTCGGAAATATTAAAAACAATCCGATAGAACAGCTTGTGAGATTTAACGCGGTTGAAGGAAAGACGTTTTGTTTTGTGCCGAAGACAAACACAGATGATGCTAGAAACTGCGGCATTGCTGAGTTTTCAGTTATTACAGAATAATTACACTGACACTAATACCAACTTTTGACTTTAGGCTTTAGACTTTTGACAAATGATTATGACAAAGGTTGCAAATATAACATACGAGATTGTGAAGAATATCCCTTCCGGTAAGGTGATGACATATGGCCGTGTTGCAGAACTTATTGGAAATAAAAAACTTGCCAGGGTAGTGGGAAATGTTTTGCATAAAAATCCTGATCATGTGAACATTCCGTGTCATAGAGTTGTTAATTCTAAAGGCGAACTATCTGAGGCGTATGCCTTCGGTGGAGTTGAAGCGCAGAAACGAATTCTGGAGAAAGAAGGTGTTGAAGTTAATAATAATAAGGTAGACTTAACAAGGTATAGTGTATAAGCTTATTCGCATTGATTGATTTTTGATTAACTAAAAAGAGACTATAATATGAATTACTTTGAAATAAAACCAGATGGACAGGCATACATCAGGACTGACAGCGGAACTATAATTCGTAAGATTGGAAGCGGAGAAACTGTCAACCAAGCCGACTTTAACAAAGATGAAAGTATGTTTGTGATAACATACAATTCAGGTAAATGCGAGATTAGAGATAGAAAAAACAATCTGGTAAAAGACGTTGCAACTGAAGGTGTTAAAGAAGCATTCTGGCGTAAGAAAGATACTAAATCACGCAATGCAAAAGAATATCTGCTTCTCATAATGAAAAACGGCGAAAACATTTTTTTTGAATTATAAAAAAATATCACTTCATATATCTTTCATCCGTAGTCTTTTCTTATATTTGCGGTAATCAAAATTTTTCAGTAAGACTGATATAAACATTTAACATTATGGCATTCATAAATAAAGAAAAGAAATACAAGTGGAGTTTCGTGAATATCGGAGGCTCCGCACGTGTTAGGATAAAATCAGGTGACGACATCGCTCATATAGCAGAACTCGACCCTAAAATGTGGACTGTGCTTTCATGTCCGACGACAGGTCTCGAAATAGACGACAAGAGTCTGAAATATATGGATTGTGATGGTGATGGCAAACTTCGTATCAATGATGTTATTTCGGTATCCCAATGGATAATGCCGATTTTGAAAGACAAAGACTTAATTCTTAAAGGTGAAGATTCTATCGATATAAACCAAATCAACGCTGATGATGCCAACGGCAAGAAACTTTATTCTTCTGCAAAACAAATATTAGAAAATCTTGGCAAAGAAGGAAGTTTGATTTCGTTAGCAGACACGGCAGATATAACAGCTATTTTTGCAAAGACACGCTTCAATGGCGATGGCATCATAACTGAGGCTTCTTCCGATAACGCTGACATAAAATCAATGATAGCAGCGATTATCTCTAGCATTGGCGGCGTTGCTGATAGGAGCGGAGTTCAAGGTGTCGGCGCTGAACAGATTGAAACGTTTTATAAAAACATAAACGATTATTTGGCATGGATGGCCGCTAAGATTGAGGCTCCATTTGGTGATAAGACAGACGCTATCATTGAGGCTTACAATGCTTTAGATGCAAAAGTAAGAGACTATTTCATGCGTTCTAAATTAGCAGCCTTCTCACCAAACAACACAGCAGCCCTCGATATCCAGACTTCTCAGATAGATGCCATAAGCGCGGAAAACCTATCGACCAAAAATAATGAAATAGCAGCATATCCGCTTACTCATATCACAGGAAAATCTGAGTTAAGTCTCAGCGCCGCAATAAATCCTGCCTGGGAAAAATATTTCAACATAATAAAAGCCAACGCAATAGATACTTCTAAAGATGTTATCACTGAAGAGGATTGGAATGCTATAGCAGCTAAATTCTCGGCATATAATACTTGGAAAAACTCTAAAGCAGGTGCTGCTGTAGAAACTCTTGGCATCGATGTGATGAATAACATCCTCGCTCAGGATAAGAAAGCGGAACTTCTTGATTTAGTCGCTCAGGATGCAGCATTGAAAGAACAATCCGATAATATTGATATGGTCGATAAATTCCTTCATATCTATCGCGATTTTTATAGATTGCTTAAGAACTTCGTCACTTTCAACGACTTCTATGATAAAGACAGAAATGTGAAGTCGATATTTCAATGCGGAACTCTTATCATCGACCAAAGAGCTTGTAAGTTCTGTATGAAAGTCAACGACACTGGTAAACACAGCGCTGTAGCTGGTACGAGCGGTATGTATCTCGTCTATTGCGATTGTACAACAAAGACAAAAGCGGCTAAGATGCAAATCGCTGCAGCTGTTACAGTTGGCGACATAGGAGAATTGTCGGTAGGTAAGAACGGTATTTTCTATGACAATAGCGGTTTGGAATGGGACGCTGTGATTACTAAGATTGTAGATAATCCTATAAATATTTCACAGTCATTCTGGTCGCCTTATCGTAGAATGGCGACAGCGATAGAAAATCTCATCAACAAGAGCGCTGCCGACAAAGATGCTAAGATGATGGCAAACGCTACTGCCAACATCAACGCGGCCCCGACAAAGACAGCCGATCCAAAAGCAGCTACAGCAGCACCACCTTTCGACATCGCTAAGGTCGCTGGTATCTTCGCAGCTATAGGTATGGCTTTCGGTATGATAGGAACAGCATTGGCAAGCATCTTCAAAGGTATATTCGCATTGAAATGGTGGCAATTCATTATGTTGTTCGTCGGAATCATCCTCCTCATCTCAGGACCTGCTATGATAATGGCATGGCTTAAGTTACGTCGCAGAAACATAGCTCCTTTACTCAATGCTAACGGATGGGCTGTCAACGCTACCTCGAAGATTAGCATTCCTTTCGGCGAGACATTGACCGACATTGCTAAATATCCAAAGATGAAACTTAAAGACCCATTCGCAAAGAAAGGTCTTAAGACATGGCAAAAATGTCTCATCACATTCGGTGTTATAACATTGACGGTCTGCGCTTTATGGATTTTCAATGTCTTATCTTACATCAATCCAAAAATAAAATCACCGCTGCCAAGATTCAATAAGGTGGAAGCAGTTGAGGAAGTCGTTAGCGACAGTCTTAATGTAGAACATGTTGAGGTTGTTGAAGAAGTTGTAACAAAATGATTTTGGAGTATGAGACTCGTGTATGGGAAATACAATCTAGGTACGGTTTGACTCATGACCAGTCCTAAATAACGTGAGTTCGATATAAGGAACTATCAAATAATCAAGCAATAATCTTCATCAGATAAACTTGAACCCTGTAAGGGTTACAGATAGCAGGCAGACGATGAAGCGTCAGCGTAATCTCTGCTCAAGATGAGCCGAGAGCAATCAAAGCGCTGTAGGGACGACAGAGTTCTGCCGTCCCTACAGGACTTGTGTGATGGTCTGTCGTTGTTTGGCAGGCGTTCCGTTTCACTACACACCTGCTTTGTGTTCTTGCGTCCTTACGGGACTGCTTGTAAGAGATTAGAATAATGTCAATTGATTTTGCCATCTTCGATTGAATGTTTTTTAACTGTTTCATTAAAAAACTTGCAGAAGTCGTCTGCCATATAGAAAATTCCAATAACTTTGTTGTCGGATAACATAACGTTTTGTTCTTTTTGTTAGCACTTTAAAGATACAAAAAATATCGTTATGTTATTCATTTTTAGTAAATTATTTTATATCGAACCCACGTTGATCTAATTGTAAGAATGAATATAACAGAACAACTCCGACAATTAATGACTCTCTACGCCAGTATTAATACAACTGGCATAGAGGATAACTTTGAACAAATAGCAAAGATGCTGTTTGAAAGATTTGCTATTCAAAAGGGTGAGAAGAAGTATCTCTTTAAAGACATTGAATTTTACTTCTACAATAAGAATCATC
>JAZNVS010000003.1:0-4212 GCA_045592965.1 Bacteroidales bacterium
GCGTGCCTTATGAATGAGTATTGTCGCGAATTCCTCGAAGACTCTGTAATCGCGTCTTTCGTTGGATACGGACAATGTGGTCAGACGGACGCTGTTGCCCAGCCCGAGGTGATGGTGCTTCTGACGATGCGGTTCTAAAGAGGATATCGTGTCGCGCATGCTTTCTCTCGCGGAGAGTTGCCCGAACAGCATTACCAACATCTGATTCCAATAAGTGAAAGAACGTATTCCTTTGTTGGCGCCTTATTTTTTCACGATGTAATCAAACTGAGCCTTAGGTAAAAAATCAACCAACTGGGCAAAAACATATTTTCCTTGATTCATAGCAACTTATAAATTTCTCACAAAGATATGACTTCAAAAGTGCAGAATCAAAAATCAGCTATAATTTATTGTATTACAATTATTTCAAAGAACATTATTATAAACGAACGGAACAGTAGTGATTGTAAACTATTAATTGTACATTGTCAATTGTCAATTCCCTATGCCTTAAGCCATTCGTATTTTGCTACGCTATAGATAGGTAGGAATGGGATAAGGATAGGAGTTTTTTTGATGTATTTCTGGAACTCAGGGTCGTTGCCGTAGGTGACAGCTTGTCTCATCTCGAGACGACGAGCACCGCTGAACATTACATAGACGATGCCGATATAACCGATGGCGGCTACAATCCATTGCCATGCTGAACATGAAGCACCGATGCATACTACGAATGAACCTGTCCATATCACCAACTCGCCTAAGTAGTTGGGACAGCGTACCAAACGATACAAGCCCGTATCGACATATCTCTTAGGATTCTTTTTCTTGGCGGCTTTCTTCTGTGCGTCGGATGCTGCTTCTAAGATGACACCTATCGCCATGAGTGCTGCGCCTATCCAAGCCCATAACTCGTTGACAGCTACACCGTCGGCTGCGTTAGCGAGGTAGAATGCCACAGGACTTACCTGACCTACATAGAGAAGAGCGCAGAAAATCCATACTGTGATGACGACGAAGAGAGGTTTTTTCTTGGCGGCATCAGGACCGTAGAGAATCTTCTTGTACTCGGCAGATCTCTTCTCGCGGGTGGCTAAGTAAAGACCGAGACGCATTCCGAAGATAAACATGACGACGCATAACAATGCTGTAGGGATTGTAAGTACGTCGCGGAAGATAATGGCGATAGCGATTGCCAAAGCTGATACGCCGAAACCATAGCCGAGGCTGAAGAAATAGATGAAATAGATCCAGCCGAGAGCGGAGACGGCTAATGACACTAAAAGTAAAATTAAAAGATAATGCATAATGTTATTTTTTTTAAGTTTATAGTTTATAGTTAATAGTTTAGAGTAGTTTAAAAGTTTAGAGTTTATGAGTTGTAAGTTTATTTTTAAGGAGCTTTAACTCACAGCACATAGCTCAAAACTTTAAACAATCGAAGCTATATTTTTGTATCACAAAGGTTGTAATTTTTTTTGAAATAATTGTGAAAATTTTAAAATAATTTTTGATGATGGTTTACTTTCCAATATCCGCCTTTGGCTGGTCCGATGCGTTCGATGGTGCCGTCGGCTTTGAGATTGGCGAGATGTTTTTCTACAGCCTTGGCGGAGATGCCGATTTTCACAGCGAGAGCCGCGGCACTCAGTCTGCCATTCTCTGCAAGAAGAACGATTATTTTCTCCCTACTTTTTAAAGTTTTCTCCCTACTTTTATAGAGTTTCTCCCTATTATTATCATCTCCGATAGATTCTAAGTAAGTGGCGATTTCATTTTGAAGGTTACGTTCCATCATAGATGACATAAAGGTTCTGAAAATGTTGATATTATCCTCTTCACGTGTTGCGACCAAAGCTTTGATATATTCCTCTTTATCCTCTTTGAGAATCTTAGTAGGGATTAGTCCGAATTCGAATTGCAACATATTCATTATCAGTCGAGCCATACGTCCGTTGCCGTCAGCCCAAGGATGTATTGTTACCAAATTATAATGAGCGTCGAATGACATCTGGTAGAGTTCGTCGATAGACAAATCTGATGCTTTCTCGCGCTGGAAATTCAGTTGTTTGCAGAACTCTTCCAACTTTGTGGGTACTTTGTTGTAACTCATATAAGAGCGACCTCCTATGCCGGCAGTGACATTGAGCAGACGCAACTCTCCACGAGCGGAAGAGAAGTTGCCAAGAACTGTATTATATTCTTTACCAGTATTTTTCATCACAAGAGCTGAGAGTGAGATAAGCATCTCTGTTGTTATTGGTTTATGCTGTCTCGCAAATTCAATAGCTTTCTCGTAAGCAAGTTTCAGGTCGAGGTTCATGCTCTGTTCCTCAATACTTTTACCGTTGATGCTTAGTCCGTGATCGAATAAAATTTGATTTTCCAACTCTGTGATTGTTGAGCCTTCGATGGCGGTAGAATGAGTAATCAAAGAGTAGAGATAGAATTTGTCGTAGTCTATTTGGCTATCGATTCCTAATTCGTGATAATGACTTATGAGATATTCTAATTTGCTTACCATGATACAATATATTTTGTTTCTCCCTACTTTTATATGCAAAGATAATATTTTTCTCCCTACTTTTGGGATCTTCATGATAAAAAATAAAAGAGGGTTATATTGTTCGAGAGAATTTTTTTAGTTTTGTATGACGTATTTAATTATAACAATATGAATGAAGAGTGTCTGATTTGTAGTTCGCCGCTTGAATATCTTGAGAGTGCTGTAGAGATGGAGTGTGTTTTATGTCATAAGAAAGTGATGAGCAAGACTCGTTGTGTGAACGGGCATTATGTCTGTGACGAGTGTCATACTTCTGGGATTGATACGGTGATTTCGTTATGTCTCAACGAGAGTTCTAAGAATCCGATTGAGATTATGGATAAGATGATGTCGATGTCGTTCTGTCATTTTCACGGACCGGAACATCATATCATGGTCGGGTCGGCATTGTTGACGGCGTATAGAAATTCTGGTGGCGAGATTGACTTAGCCTCTTCATTGTCGGAGATGTTCAGGAGGGGCAAGGAAGTGCCGGGCGGTATATGCGGGTTCTGGGGAGCGTGCGGAGCTGGAATAAGCAGCGGCATATTCGTCTCTATAATCACGAAATCGACGCCTTTGGGCGTTGAGAATTGGGGCTTGTCGAATCAAATGACATCGCGATCTTTGGGTAAGATTGGTGAAGTGGGCGGACCGCGATGCTGTAAGAGAGATTCGTATCACGCCATAAGAGAAGCCGTTGATTTCGTCAGGGAGAAATTAGGTGTCGAGATGGAGATTGGTGAAGTCAGATGCCGCCGTTCATCGAAGAACAACCAATGTATAAAAGAGAGATGTCCTTTTCATTGTGAGGAGGTGATATGACGAATCTATCGACAAGGATATATGAGATTGTGAGTAATATTCCGCGAGGTGAGGTGATGACTTACGGACAGATAGCGGAGATGCTTGGTGACAAGAGACTCGCGAGAGCCGTGGGTAACGCTCTGCATAAGAATCCCGATAGGGAGAATATTCCGTGTCATAGGGTTGTCAACTTCAAGGGGGAGCTGTCGAAGTCGTTCGCGTTTGGAGGTATAGAAGCGCAGAAGCGACTCCTCGAGAGTGAAGGCGTTGAAGTGGTAGGGGATAAGGTGGTGACAGTTAACAATTAACAGTTAACAATTGACAATTGACAGTTTATTAAAATACTTTGAACCTTAAACTTTGAACTTTAAGCCTACTCATGGTTCAAAGGATATGACTTGTTATGTTAATAAGAATTTTGGAAATACATTTGCCGCCAAAAGCGGGTAGGCAGACAAAAAGAATGAAGTTTACCGAGATAGCGAATCTTCTTGCAAATGTTCCAAGGGTCGGAATGGCAAAGTTGACTGTAGGTTATGTTAAAAACGGAGATTGTATTGAATATGCTATAACAGAATATGCTGTCATAAAATGAAAAACGATAACCGACTACTTCGCTCAATCAGTCTTTCGTCGGTTACCGATTTGCGTTGCAAAGATAATGCTTTTTTTAGAATAAATTTCATTCAATTAACAATTTGTTAAAACACTTTGAACCTTAAACTATTTATGAATGAGTGTCTTAAGCTGAAAAAAGTTGACACAAAAAGTCAATAATAATGAATAGAAAGAAACCCAAATCAAGAAATGGCGGGAAATGGGTAAGTCATGAAGTGAAGATGGAGATTATCCGAGACTATCACTTAGAAGGTATAAAC
>JAZNVS010000004.1:0-38069 GCA_045592965.1 Bacteroidales bacterium
CTTCTTAGCTGATGCCAAGACTGCTTCTACGTCTAAAGGTTTTATTGTGTGGATGTTGATAAGTTCAGCGTTGATACCCATCTCTTTCAAGATTGGAAGTGCCTGAACTGCTTTCCATACCAAGTGACCGCAAGCGAAGATTGTGACATCGGTTCCTTCTTGCAACATCTGAGCTTTACCAATTACGAATGGCTCGTTAGCTGGAGTGAAGTTAGCTACTTTTGGACGACCGAAGCGGAGATAAACAGGACCTTCGTGTTCTGCCACTGCCAAGGTAGCTGCCTTTGTCTGGTTGAAGTCGCAAGGTACGATGACTGTCATGTTAGGTAACATCTTCATCATGCCGATGTCTTCGAGAGTCTGGTGAGTAGCGCCGTCTTCGCCGAGAGTGATGCCAGCGTGTGAAGCACATATCTTAACGTTCTTATTTGAATAAGAGACGACTTGACGAATCTGGTCATATACGCGAGCTGTCGAGAAGTTAGCGAAAGTACCTGTGAAAGGAACGTAGCCACCGATGCTGAGACCTGCTGCCATGCCAATCATATTAGCTTCAGCGATACCTACTTGGAAAAATCTCTCTGGAAATTCTTTTGCGAAAGCGTCCATCTTAAGAGAGCCTATCAAGTCGGCACAGAGACCAACGACTTTAGGGTTACGTTTTGCTGCTTCTAAGAGACCTTCACCAAAACCTGATCTTGTATCTTTATAATTTTGTACTGTAAAATCCATGATAATGTGTTTTTGAAATTAATAATCTCCGAGAGTTTCTTTAAGTTGTGACAATGCGTTAGCGGCTTGTTCATCGTTAGGAGCTACGCCGTGCCATTTATGTGTTCCCATCATAAAGTCAACACCCATACCCATCTCTGTGTGAGCGAGAAGAATCTGAGACTGTCCTTTATGAGCGTTCTCACGTATTTTATTAAAGGTGTCAACCAATTCCTGCATGTCGTTGCCGTTGCATTCCCAAACTTTCCATCCGAAAGATTCGTATTTAGCTCTGAGGTCGCCGAGACTTAAAACGTCGTCTGTTGGACCGTCGATTTGTTTCTTGTTGTAATCGACAATAGCCACGATGTTGTCAACATTCTTTGCTGGAGCATACATGGCAGCTTCCCAGATCTGTCCTTCTTCTTGTTCGCCGTCACCCATCAAGACATAGACGAGATGATTGTCGTTGGCGAGTTTCTTGGCTTGAGCAACGCCTACTGCTACGGAGAGACCTTGACCTAAAGAGCCGCTGGCTACTCTCACGCCTGGAAGTCCTTCAGCTGTAGTTGGGTGTCCTTGAAGACGAGTGCCGAGACGACGGAATGTTGCTAACTCAGCCACTGGGAAATATCCGCGATGTGCCAATATGCTATAAAACATCGGGCTGATGTGACCGTTTGAAAGGAAGAACATGTCCTCTCCTGCTCCGTCCATTCTAAAATTCTCTGGATCGATTTGCATCTGATCAAAATAAAGAGCTGTCACGATGTCGGTTGCTCCCAATGAACCACCAGGGTGTCCCGACTGACAAGCATGAACCATTCTGATGATATCGCGTCTTACCTGCGATGCTACATCTTTCAACTGATTGATTTCCATATATTGCTATTTTTTAAAAAATATTAAGTTCCTAAGTTTCTGAGCTGCTAAGATACTTAGTTATGAGACTGTTTTTTTGTCAGACGTTCATATCTCAATGCTCTTTGCAAATGTAAGGATTTTTGTGATAGTTTTACTTTTTTTTAATAATTTTGCATAAAAGTTTTTACGATGGCAAAACATTATAATAATAGGTATAAAAAAAATAATCAAGAGACAATTTTTATCGTCAGAGAAGACTGTGAATTGATGGATTTTCTGATGAAGGCAATGGACGGAATAAGTCGCACCAAAGTCAAAAAATTATTAACATACGACTCGGTATATGTCAATGACAGAGCTGTCTCTCAACATGACTTTCCGTTGAAGCCTAACATGCGAGTCAGCATCAAGAAGTCGAGTGAAGGTAACAGGTTCAAGAACTTCTGGGTTAAGATTGTCTTTGAAGACGATCATCTCATCGTTGTGGAGAAGAAACCTGGTATCTTGTCGAGCAGCACAAGTCCTAAGGACGAGAGCGTCAAGTCAATTCTTAATTATTATTTAGATAAGAGCCATCAACATGCTAACGCGCATACTGTTCATCGTCTCGATAAGTTCACTTCAGGCTTGATGATTTTCGCTAAGAGCAAGAAGGTAGCGCTTCAGTTTGAAGAAGATTGGAAAGAAAGAGTGTATGACAGAAGATACGTAGCTTTAGCTCATGGCGAGCTTCCTAAGTCGCAAGGCACTGTTTCTTCATATCTTAAAGACGACAGTCATTATGTGACGCATTCTTCCCAAGAAGATAATGGAGGTAAGTTTGCCGTGACGCATTATAAGAAGTTAAAGTCGGGTAATGGATATTCGTTAGTTGAGTTGCAGTTAGAGACAGGACGTAAGAATCAGATCAGAGTTCATCTTCAAGATTTAGGTTGTCCTGTTGTAGGAGACCTGAAATACGGTGATGGCAGCGACCCAATCAGAAGACTCGGACTTCACGCATATAAATTATGCTTCAAGCATCCTATCACGGGTGAAGACATGAGATTTGAGAGTGATATTCCGAAATCGTTTTACGCGCCGGTGGAGGGAATTACTGAGTCGCCGAGTCACTGAGTCTCCAAGTCACCAAGTAGAAACGCGTCAACCACACCAAAGAATAAACTATAATGTGATTGACGCGTTATTTTTTTAGTCACCGAGTCTCCAAATTTCTCAGTTTTTCAGATTTTAAATTTCTTATTTTTTCTTACGAAGTCCATACGCCAAGGCTAAGCCTCCTAAGATAAGGAGCCCGCTTCCGAGAGGCGCTTCTGCCGATTGATGAGTTGTCAATCCGTGACTTGTTGGCAAAGCGGCATCTATGCCCCATGAAGTACTTCTATTTGTCTCGCCGCCGTCGCTATATGTGAAGAAGCCGTCGCTCTGTGCAAACAAAGTGCTGCAACCTAATATTATTATGCTTGATATTATCATTAATCTCTTTTTCATAACACAACAATTTTTTGAGTTCTTACTTCTTTTTCATTCACGCAACGTACTATATAAGCTGCATTATTCAATTCACTGATATTGATGGATCCATTATGATTTTCTTCTGTCATAACTACTCTTCCCATCATGTCGATGATTTGAATTGTTCCTTCAGCATTGATAACAAGTTCTTCTCCTGACACGTAAACAAAATGACTGTTGTCTGTTGTCTGCTGACTGTTGTCCATCTTAATGATGAAACGTTCTGGGTTATCATTTGAATTTGCAATAAATGAATATTCGTTTTCTAGAAGAAGATCAATCTTCTCGCCTGTCATTTTGTCGATGAGATAAAGGTTTTCATAATCTCCATCAACATCGAAAGTCAATTTATAATTACCCATTTCCTTTGCGTCGAAATGAACAGGTATTTCATTTACCTCAGCCTTATAAGTATAGATTCCGTAGACAGTATCATTCTCTTTAACATAAACATTAGCGATCCTGTCGTTGAAGTTGGCGAGTTTAGGGAAATAAGATAGGTTTTCCTCATCGAAACGTATTATCACATTGTCAGAACCTTCGTTATTTGATGCGAAGATATTTATAGAAGCATCAACATTTCTCTTTGACTGCTTGATTCCCTTCTTCATGGTAATATTATGATTTCTTGACATAGAAGAATGTAACATCACGCCACAACCAACTTTTATGATACCGTCAGTTTTATATTCATAAGCTCCGTTATTTTGAATAATAGCATAACCTTCACTTATACCAACAAGTTTTACATCAGTAGCCCAGTTAAGATTGTATGAGAAAGGATTACCTACAAGATTATAATTGACCATATTATCTGTTGATGAATAATTTGTTTTAATAGTACATAAATCTTTATTATTCAATATACCTTTAAATTCAGCCGTATTATCACTTTCGTAAGAAACAAGATATGACAATCCATTTTCAAGCGAAGCACTTTCTAAATTTAATGACACATTATCGACCAAAAGACAATAAGCATCGGTCACATTGTAATGGCGTATAGCAACAAATAATTCTTGACCTACATAATCATCTAAACATACTGATTTCTTTTCCCATTCTGAATTATCTATAATCCAACCATCATTTATCATCTCGAATGTAGTACCGTCGTCAGACACCGCCACACCACAAAACTCAGGATATTCCCCATCACCGGCTTTCACGCTGAAATCAAAACACATCCCATCTTCTATCATAATCTTAGGAAACACGAGATAATTATCAGGTTTTAGAGGATTTCCACTGCCTTCATCGTATGAGAAAGAACATAGTTCACCTTCAATCATCCACCACTTATAACCATCTCCGTCAGCGTCAATACTGTACCAATCTTGCTCTGTTTCGTCAAAGTCATAATTCACGGAATATTTGTAATTGTACCATTGTTTTTCCAATGTGCCGTCATATTTATACAAGTCATAGTCGCCGTATTCAGGCATGAAGTCAGAGACCAAAGAGTTGATCATAGGAGAAGAGATGAACTGCCAGCCAGTGTTGTCTTCCTCACCCCACTGCCCTGTCGGGTTGACGATATTTTTCTTGAATGTAGCGGCTACACCTTCATTAGATTGAATCAATTGTCCGCCATCGTTTATTATCAAAGCATCGAAATCTGCGTTGCTAAATTCTTCTTTAACCTCTAACAATCCGCCATCTTCAATCGTCAACGACATGTTTTCATTTATCACCAAAGAAGTGATGACAGCCTCGCTGCTGAGATATGCGTTTCCATCAATAACCACATTGTCGGTCTCTATTGTCGGTTTCTTATTATTCCTCCAGTTATATTCATCATCCCATGAACCATCACCCACAAAAGTATATATCTTCACAGCTGAGATAAACTCTATCGTCAGTGGATCGCCAATATCTATCACCTTGTCGGTCACAAATGAGAGCGTCGTTTCTGTTTCGTAATAGAGTTCCTGCTGTGTCTTATGGTCATACAGTTTGAAAGTCATCTCCTCATTATCTTTTCCGCAGACAGTAAGGAAAACAAAATATCTGTCGAAGTCAGGAATATATTGTGTTCTGCCGCTGCCTCTGACGTCCTCGCCGCAGAACACGCCTACTTCACAGTCCTCTTCTCTCAACTCATCACCGTTGACAGTAACCACCGCAACAACGCTCATCGTTGCATCATAAAGACTGAAATCAGGATTCCAGTGATTACTTTGGAAAGTGTTGAAATTAATTACAAATGGAGATGACATATCACCTTCCACTCCATTAGAGACGAACTCCAATGTAGTTTCAGTATGATAATCTAATTCAGTCTGCATCTCATGGTCATATAATCGGAATGTCAGCAAGTCACCGTCATTGCCATAGACGGTTATAAAAAAGAAGTACCTATTCAAGTCAGGGGTATACTGAACCTTATTGCTGCCTCTCAATTCCTCATCGCAAAAGACACCTATTTCGTAATCGGTGTCGGCTTGCTCTATATTATCGAAATCGAGCACAGCGATAATGCTCATGGTATTTGTATATATGCTCTCATCAGGCGTCCAGTGGTTTTGACCGAAAAGGAATATACCCGTAAAAAGCGAGAGTATTAATAATGCTATTTTCTTCATTCTTATTATCTAATGATTATAAAATGACACAGACACTCATGTCGTTTTGAGCGTCTGTGTCAATGAATACTACTTAATTATAACTTTGTTGTATTTCACCTCGTCTTCTATCGTAGCTTTGATAAGATAAACACCTGCTGTTTCAAACTCTGGCAATTTATTCACATTATCATATTCAGCCACCTTAGCACCTACAGCGTTATAAACCTCCACCCTGTCGTATGTCGCGCCGAGAGTGAGTTCGTCTCCGACATTAGCAGGGTTAGGATAAATCATAAGCTCGCAATTGATGTCGTCTTTTGCATCGAAGCTGGCATTAAACACATGTGGTTCTGACATGTTTCCAACAACAGCATTGACACTGAACATCATATTTCCTGCGATATCGTATTCCTTTTCTGTAGTCAAGTCATAATATTTGAATGTGAGGTTCTCAGTTTCATCGCCGCTGACTGTAAGAAATATCATATATCTATCCAACGCCTCGACATATATTGGACGAGTGCTACCGCGCAACTCATTGCCAGCGAAAGCAGCGATCTCGTAATTGTCCTTCATCTCATTGCCATCGACATCAAGAACGGCTATCATGTTCATGTTGTTAGGATATTGGGTGACGTCCATATTCCAATGAAGTTCTTCAACCTTGGTATTGTCGGTTCTCAATCCTCTTGACGAAGGCTCTGGATAGACGAGAGTCTTAACAGTGTTTGAATTATTTAAATACATATAACCTTTACCAGGTTTCATTGTTTCTAGAGTACCATACCATCCGAGGCCTTCTGTATATGTAGCGAACTCTCCTTGCGTCTTGATGATGTCATTCACACATGGTGTTATTCCCGACAAAGCTTCTGCTACAGGCATCTCCACGCTCACAGGATAACCTATCCATTTCCAGTTTCTACCCAATTCGATACGATACCATTCCGGATCCACGACAAGCCCGTTGAGGACTAATGTAAAATCATCACTTACGCGTATCACATACATCTGTCTCACATCTATTGATGACAATGAACCATACCATGAGCCGTTGTAGTTTGTCACGAAGGAGTTCTGATTCTTGATATGGAGTCCGTAGTCGCCGAGGCTTAGTTCAAGGGCAAGCAGACCGTTATAACCTGCTATGAAGGTGTGGAACGAAGTCCAGTTCCAGCCTTGTTTCAATTCTGTTCTTTGGCTGCTTGTAAAGTTAGCCTTGATGTTCAACGATTCTGTAGCTACGAAAGAATATGTGCTCCATGTTGAAACCACTTCACCGTTTATGGTCCAGTTTTCGAAAAGATATGGGAAGTTGGCTTTCGCCTTTAATGTCACATAGCTTCCTACGGTGTAGTCACCTGCTCCTGTGACATAACCTGCGTCTGCAGGATTTACCACAACGGTGATTCTTGCCGTAGAGCTGAATTCCATGAGATAAGGTTCGTTTGGTGTTCCTACTACATCATTGACATTGAAAGGCAATACCGACAACGACACATGCTGGAGTTCTGTACCGGTGTTATGATCGTAGAGTTTGAATTTGATTTGGTCTCCGGCTTCACCCATCACAGAAAGAGAGACGATATATTTATCCAAGCCCTCTACATACTGTATTCTTCCGCTGCCTCTCAACTCATCACCGCAGAAAGCTCCAACTTCCAACAAAGTTGAGTTTTGAGGAATGTCATCTACTTCCACTTGTGCAGTTATATTCATATCGTTAGGATAGAGATAGATGTCCGGATTCCAATATTTTGACAACTCGAAGACTGCTTCGAGATTTCTGTCTCTTTGCAATGTCATCTCATACCTAGAATCTGTAGAGACAAGATCACCGAATTCTTTCCAGCCTACGAAATCGTAACCCTTATTTGGCGTTGCAGTAACTTCTATCACCATACCTTTACAGTAGTTGCCTTCACCTGTCACGCTACCTGCCTCTTCTTCGTTCTTGCTAATTGTGACCGATGCGCGGTCTATAGGAAGTATCTCATATTCGTTCCATGGAAAGCTCTCCTTATATGCATCTACCGATTCTCCTGGAACGAAGATTGTAAGTTCTCCATCATTATTTGTTAACGAACCTTGTGTAGCTGGTTTTGATACGGAATTACATATCATATATCTCAATCCACCTAAACAATTTGCCCCGAGAGTTTTTAAAGTAGCTGGAAATTCCACAAATCTTAAACTGGTGGCGACAAAAGCATCTCCACCAACAAAGGTAAGCGCTGAATTTTCTGCAAAGTTGACAGATATCAAACTAGTACAGCCCCAAAAAGCAAGACTTCCAATAGAAGTCACACCACTCGGAATCTCTATGCCTGTCAATGAAGAACAACCCATAAAAGCGTCATTTCCAATAGTGACAAGAGCTTGCGGCAGAGCTATATCCGCTAATTTTGAACAATCCCTAAAAGCTTCATTTCCAATAGAAGTCAATTGAGAATTTTCGCCGAATGTAACTCTTGTCAATCTTGAACAAAAAGAAAAAACATTATCTCCAATAGAAGTCACACCGCTCGGAATCTCTATACTTGCCAAAGAGGAACAATCCCAAAAAGCGCCACTTCCAATAGAAGTCACACCGCTCGGAATCCCTATGCTTGTCAAAGAGGAACAACCATTAAAAACACCATCTCCAATAGAAGTCACACCGCTCGGAATCTCTATGTTTGTCAATAAAGGACAACCAGCAAAAGCACCTTCTCCAATAAAAGTCACACCGCTCGGAATCCCTATGCTTGTCAAAGAGGAACAACCCCTAAAAACACCATCTCCAATAGAAGTCAATTGAGAATCTTCGCCGAATGTAACACTTTCCAGATTCGACTCACCATTCGGATTACCCCATTCGTCTACAAAAGCAAATGCATAACTACCTATTTCAGTCACACCGCTCGGAATCTCTATGCTTGTCAAAGAGGAACAACCATTAAAAGCATTATCTCCAATAGAAGTCACTCCGCTTGGAATCTCTATGCTTGTCAATCTTGAACATGAATAAAAAGCATAACTATAAATAGAAGTAAGTTGTGAATTTTCGCCGAAGCTGACACTTGTCAATCTTGAACATGAATAAAAAGCAGAACCATAAATAGAAGTAACTCCGCTTGGAATCTCTATGCTTGTCAAAGAGGAACAATCCCTAAAAGCTTCAAATCCAATAGAAGTCACACCACTCGGAATCTCTATGCTTGTCAAAGAATAACAACCATTAAAAGCAGAACCTTCAATAGAAGTAACCTCCAATTCTGTTTCACCGAATGTGACAGTTGTCGGTATCGTGATGGATGTTGGTTCTGAAGGCTGTGCATAGCATTTTACGCTGCATCTGTAATCTTCCATTGCTGTATACTTCAAAGAATAACCATCATAATCTACTACTAACTCTTCACCAATAAAATATGGATATATTTTAGTGATTCTATAATAGAACCAAGGCTCCGTATTCTTATATGGTTCTATCAGTTCCTCCGGAACTTGAATCTGACACGATGTATTAATATTTAAATAATTATCACCAACACTAACCACAGTCTCTGCCAATAACCTTATATATTTCAGCCTTGTACAATTTCCAAATATCCGACCTGGAATTTCAGTCACTCCGCTCGGAATCTCTATGCCTGTCAATCTTGAACATGAATAAAAAGCATAACTTCCAATAGAAGTCAATTGAGAATCTTCGCCGAATGAAATATTTGTCAAAGAAGAACAACCACTAAAAGCATACTCTCCAATAGAAGTCACACCACTTGGAATCTCTATGCCTGTCAAAGAAGAACAACCATAAAAAGCATACTCTCCAATATAAGTCACACCGCTTGGAATCTCTATGCTTGTCAAAGAGGAACAATCCCTAAAAGCTTCATATCCAATAGAAGTCAATTGAGAATCTTCGCCGAATGAAATATTTGTCAAAGAAGAACAACCATTAAAAGCATCACCTCCAATAGAAGTCACACCGCTCGGAATCTCTATACTTGCCAAAGAGGAACAACCACTAAAAGCGCCACTTCCAATAGAAGTCAATTGAGAATCTTCGCCGAATGTAACACTTTCCAGATTCGACTCACCATTCGGATTACCCCATTCGTCTACAAAAGCAAATACATAATTACCTATTTCAGTCACACCGCTTGGAATCTCTATGCTTGTCAATGAAGAACAACCTCTAAAAGCATCATCTCCAATAAAGGTTACATTGAATTCCATTCCTTCTATTGTCACTGTTGATGGAATTGTTATTGCTGTTGGATTTTCGGGTGCTGTTTCCAATCTTACCTCTGCACCTTCATGCAAAGGATCAGCCGTAAATCTAAGACTATATCCTTCATACTCTTCAACTATACTACCTCCATAATGGTAAGGATATATTTTAGTGATGGCATATCTGCTCCAAGGCTCCGTATTCTTATATGATTCTATCAGTTCCTCCGGAACTTGAATCTGACGCAATGCATCAATATTATTTCCTAAATAATTATTGCCAACACTAACCACAGTCTCTGCCAATAACCTTATAGATTTCAGGCTTTCACAATTTTCAAATATCCAACCTGGAATTTCAGTCACTCCGCTTGGAATCTCTATGCTTGTCAAAGAGGAACAATCCCTAAAAGCTTCATATCCAATAGAAGTCAATTGAGAATCTTCGCCGAATGAAATATTTGTCAATGAAGAACAACCATAAAAAGCATAACTTCCAATAGAGGTTACATTGAATTCCATTTCTTCTATTGTCACTGTTGATGGAATTGTTATTGCTGTTGGTTCTGTAGGCTGCACATCGCAAAAAACACTACATTCTAAAGTTTCTTGGTCAGAGACTTCAAACCTTAAAGAATAAGCGCTTTCATAATCAATGATGGTGCTCTGCGCATTCAATACTAATCCTGAGATCAGCAGTGCGATAATGAATAAAATTTTCTTCATGATACTATAATTTTAAAATTAGCGTTTTCTTTTGAAATCAACAAAAAACAAGCATGAGACAATGGTGTTTGCCTCTGAGATTCTACTTTTGATAATGAAATACGGCTTGCTTTACGCAATGGGATTACTGACGTTTTTAATACATCTGTAATTAAAATTTTATAACATAAATTTACAATATATTGAAAATCAATACAACCGGGGGGGGTAATTTTGTTGTTATATTTTGTAAGTATATCTACCATGATTTTGCAAAGATAGTAAAAACTTTAAACCAGAGTAATTAGCTATAATTTTTTTTATTAAAAATAAAAAGAGGCATCATTATTCCACGATACCTCTCTTCTTTAGACATTAGACTTTAGACTTTTGTCTCTTAAAAATCTTCTTCCTGAAAATAAATCCTGCCATGATGAAGAACAAGACCGTAACAACAGCGAATGTTATCAGCGTAGCTTCAAATGACTGTGGAGCATATCCTAAGATAAGCATGATTGGGAATCCTAAGATGATGGCAGGGAATGTTTGAAGCACTAAGTTGTTAGCTGCTGGTGTCTCGAACTTAGGATCTATCTCGCGGAGAAGTATCATGCCGTTACTTGCTGTTCCAGTGAGCATGCCGAACATACTGAGAAATCCTTCGTTTTGATATGTTGGATAGAGATGTTTCGATGCTGCGCGCAAATACCAGAAAGTAGCGGTAGCGCCTAAAGCACATACTATTATCAAAGGTAACACGAATTGTCTTAAATCGGTGAAGCTGATAGCTGCTGTTCCGGCAACGATCATGACATCGAAGCAGAAACCGCTGATGCGGTTGAGGAGATAGTTATTCGCATATTCACGGCTCATCAATTTGACTTTCTTGAATTTATTCATTATAAACTTGACAATGACGCCGAATAGAGTACCGAACAAGAAGTTAAATCCCCATAACATAGGCTTCAATGTGTTTGTTCCGAAGTCGCCGAGGTCCATACCTTGAATCCAGTTTACGAAGAGATAAACGAAGAAATAAACCATCAAGACCAAACAAATCTGAATTGACAATTTATCTATTGATTCGCTATCAGGAATATCGTCTTCACTTTGATAGTCGTCTAGAGTATTGGTCTGACGTTCTTCCATTTCCTGGACGCTGATGATACCTTTTTTACGTAATATGTTAAGATAGATAACGCCGACGATGCTACCAACAATAAAACCTATCGCTGCGATAGCCAAACCGAAGTCGGCGCCAGCGAAGTCAATACCTTGAAGAGCAGCCTGTCCTGTGTAAATGGTACCGAAGTTAAGAGCCTGTCCTGGACCTTGACCGTAGCCCATAGGAAGGAGCAATCCGCTTGCGTAGAAGATATGCTTGCCAAAGTAGAACAAAAGTATAGTAGCACCTAAACCAACTATAGCCTGAATCAAATATGTACTTGCTGTAAGAGTTCCTGTCTCGATGACGGTCATAGTCGACGACTTAGATTCTATCTTATTATTTTTCAAAGCGAGAGCGACAAAGCCGAGACCTAGTGCATGATAAGTGATAATCTCCATAGCTTGTTTGTCAACGATATTCTCTCTCATTCCTGGGATAGCTTTCAAACAAAGCAGAAGAGCTCCGCCGAGCAAAGCTGATGGTATCAGACTCTTTCTGAGGAACGGGACTTTTCTTCTTAAAATGTTACCAGCTAATAAACCTATTGCGATAATGCAAAACTGAAGCAGCCATTGCCAAGCTTCAGGTGTAGCAAAAGAAGTCATGACTTCCGGTTTTGCTGCATTACAAATTACCATCATTGTATTCATAACGATTGTTTTTTTAATCCCACAAATATAAAAAAATATTGGACGCCTTAACGACGTCCAAATAAATTTATCGTCTCATTTGTTGTTGTTGCTGTCTCTGCATTTCTTCCAAACGTTTCTGGAAGTTAGACTTTTTGACAGGCTTTTTCTTTGCTTGTTCTATTTGTCTTCTTAATCTGTCTTCATTGATAGAAATCTTGAAGATGTACATCTGCAAGAATGAGAACAAGTTAACCAAGAGATAGTAATAACTCAAACCTGCTGAATAGCTGTTGAATATTCCGAGGAACATGATTGGCATGAGATACATCATCAGTTTCATTCCTGGCATTGCTTGGTTACCTTGTGCTTGTTGCATCTGCTTATTATTAATGTAGGTATAGAGCAATGTCGATATTGTCATCAATAAAGTGAACAAACTGACGTGGTCGCCATAGAATGGGATGTTGAATGGAAGATCCAAGATGCTATCGTATGTTGACAAGTCGTCAGCCCACAAAAACGGTTGTTGACGTAACTCAATACTTGAAGGGAAGAAGCGGAAAATTGCGAAGAGGATTGGAAGTTGCAAGAGCATTGGGAGACATCCTGATGTTGGACTTGCGCCGGCTTTCTTATAAAGGTCCATGATAGCCTGCTGTTTCTTCATCGCGTCTTCTTGCTTAGGATATTTTTCGTTGATAGCATCCATTTCAGGTTTCAAAACGCGCATCTTTGCTGATGAGAGATATGATTTGAAAGCGAAAGGCATCAAACATATCTTGATGATGAGTGTTAAGATTAAGATAACCACACCATAGCTCCAGCCATATTGACCTAACCAGTTGAATACGTTGATAACGATATAACGGTTGATCCATGCTAACAACTTACCGCCGAGAGGAATTTGTTTTTCAAGACGCAAGTCATATTGTTCCATTACCTTCAAGCTGTTTGGACCGAAATAATATGACATCGCTATTGTATTGTCTTCGTTCAATCCGTCGTAAGGTATTTCGATGTTAGCGCTCATCGACTTGAGATAACGTGGATTTGAAGGTCTTGACTTAGTATGCATCTCAACGAAAGCATTTTCAAAATTATCTTTCGAGATGAGAGAATAGCTAAAGAAACGCTGCTTGAAAGAAACCCATCTCAAGCTTGAACGGATGTCCTCTTCATCTTCAGCGACTTCCGATTCTGAAAGTGATTCCACGTCATTGTTGGAATACATATAATATATTGTAGAACCGTTATAGCGGTCAACGGCTTTTTCTTGTTTCAACACATCGACCATCCAGTCCATCGTCATGAAACGTGTGTTGGCTGGAATTATGCCTTTGAGATTATTCGTCACAATGTCGAATCCAACCATATATTGGTCTTCATACATGGTGTAGCGGAATTCGAGATATTTGTCTAACGACTTGTTACCTTCCGCGTCAGCGACGTAAGCGCGTAACGACATTACCAGTGAATCTCTTCCGTCAAGGCTGATATTATTACTGCCTTCATAAGGCACTCCATTGATATAAGGTTCATAATAAAGGTCGTAAGTGTTGATGCCTTTACCGTCTGCTATGAACTCAAGGTTAAATCTCGAAGTCTCTTCATCGAATCCTATCAATGGAAGAGAATCCCAGGTCTTGTAATCTTTGAGTTCTACTGTCTTTACGTAAGCGCCTTTTGAGGAGATGCTCATTTTGAGCACTTCGTTTTCGAGCACCAATGTCTTGTTATCGCCTGTTGATGCTGCTGCAAAAGAGCCGTATTGTGCGTAACGGTTTGCGAATGTTTCGTCTTTGGTTTCTGTTGCCTGTTCATTCATAAGAGCTGCAGCTTCTGCCATACTGATAGAGTCTCTCACGAAGCGTTCTCTGTTGACTTTGTTAATTGAGTCTTGAATGTGACGTTGTTGTGCAATTTCTTCTTTCGACGGTGTCATCCATACAGACCAACCTATCAAGATTCCTAATATCAAGATGATACCAATAAGAGAATTTTTATCCATACTTTAAAATTTAGAAGATACAAGCGATTATGCATCACTTGTATCCATTAAGAAATCTATAACTGTTAATTGTCAATTGTCAATTGTCAATTGTTAATTGTTAATTGTTAATTTTATTGTATTCAAGCATTGCCTTCACGAAGTCCACGAACAATGGATGAGGTTTTGCCACGGTGCTCTTATATTCCGGGTGATATTGAGCAGCCACGTACCAAGGATGGCCTTCCACTTCCACTGCTTCTACGAGGTTTGTGTCAGGGTTGATACCGACCATCTTCATGCCGTGTTTCTTGAACTCTTCCATATAGGCGTTGTTAAATTCATAACGATGGCGATGACGTTCTGAGATGAGAGTCTCGCCGTAAGCTTTGTATAGGTTAGAGTCTTCGCTAACTCTACAAGGATAAGCTCCGAGACGCATTGTTCCGCCCATATTGACGATATGTTTTTGTTCCGCCATGATGTCGATGACTGGATGTTTTGTGTCGGCGTTCATCTCGCGTGAATGAGCGTCTGCATAACCGAGGACATTTCTTGCGAACTCAACGACAGCGCATTGCATACCGAGGCAAATACCCATGAAAGGAATATTGTTGACGCGCGCATATTCGACAGCGTTTATCTTACCTTCAACGCCTCTGATACCGAAACCCGGGGCTACCAAGATACCGTCAACGCCAGCAAGCATCTCCTTAGCGTTTTCTCTTGTTATCTCTTCACTATGGATGCTCTTGATATGGACTTTGGTCTCGTTAGCCACACCGCCATGAATCAAAGCCTCGCGTATTGACTTATAAGCATCTTTCAATTCAACATATTTTCCTACTAAACCTACTGTGATTTCATGTTTTGGATTATGGAGACGCTGTAAGAAATTCTTCCAGTTTTCAATGTCGACCTTATCTGATATAGGTGAGTTTGTCTTTCTTAAGACCTCTTTGTCAAGACCTTCTTCCATCATCAATACTGGCACGTCGTAGATTGACTCAGCGTCGATACATTCGATGACCGATGTCTTTTCTACGTTGCAGAACAATGCTATTTTAGATTTTATTGATGATGACAGATGTTTTTCGCAACGGCAAACTATGATGTCTGGCTGTACGCCTTGTTCTTGTAACATCTTAACAGAATGCTGTGTTGGCTTGGTTTTAAGTTCTTGTGCTGCCGACAAGTAAGGAACCAATGTCAAGTGGATGACTACTGAATCCTGGCCCATTTCCCAGCGCATCTGACGAATAGCTTCAACGAATGGCAATGATTCTATGTCGCCCACAGTACCACCTATCTCAGTGATAACGAAATCATATTTTCCTGTATGTCCCAAAAGCTGGACGCATCTCTTGATTTCGTCAGTGATATGAGGGATGACTTGAACGGTAGAACCGAGATACTCCCCTTTTCTTTCCTTGTTGATTACACTTTGATAGATGCGACCTGTTGTCACATTGTTGGCCTGTGATGTCGCTGTGTTAGAAAATCTTTCATAGTGACCTAAGTCGAGGTCTGTCTCAGCACCGTCTTCTGTGACAAAACATTCACCATGTTCGTATGGATTCAATGTTCCTGGATCTATATTGATATACGGATCGAGTTTTTGAATTGTTACAGAGAATCCTCTACCTTGCAATAACTTTGCTAATGAAGATGAAATAATACCTTTACCTAAGGAAGACGTAACGCCTCCGGTCACAAAAATATATTTTGTCTTTTTCATTGAAAAAAGGGTTTTTATAGAATAAATGTTTTCATTAAGATGACTTGCAAAAATACGAAACTTTATTGACAAATGAAACAGTTTTTATTTTTTTTTCAATTATCAGAACAATCTGTCTAAAAACACAGGCTCTACCTTTGTTTCCTTGCCAATATAAACCAGAAAAGCCTCTATGTTTTTATGCGAAATCATCTCTCTCAACACAAGCATATACTGTCGCAACTGTCCATAGTGTTCTTCTTCAGGAGCTCCTGTTTTGTAATCTATTACGATAACTTTGTCTTTCAACTCCACATATCTGTCGGGACGTAGTATTTTTGCTTTTGAAGCATTATGCGACTCGGCATTCCCGACCAAAATCTCCATCTCGTTCTTTACGATGGCATCAGGTGAAAAGGCTTCTTTGATTTCTTCCATCTCAGCTACTTTCTTAAATTGCGCCAAGATATTGTCTGACTCATTATGGTCGATGACTCCGTCGTTGACGTATCGCCTTAACACTATCGGAGCATCATCGATGGTGTTGATTTTTGAAAATATTTCATGTACTAAAACGCCCCACTCTCTTGGATTCAAGTCCTCGTCTTTTTTCCAAAACATCGTAGTGTCGGGTTTATTATTAATCATACATGATATGTCTATGGTTGGATATTTCTCACCTTTCTTATGTTCAAGCTCTTGTATTACTTCTTTTTTCTTCTCGAAACATTTCACCTCGCCAAGCGAATAAGTAGTCTTCTCTTCACATTCTTCACATTCAAAAACAAGGCGCTCATCGTTGCTCTCAATTTCTGTCTGGTTAAAATAATCGATAAAGAAATTATCCGGATTGTCCTTTGACTTGCCATTATCAGTATATATATATAGGAGTTCCTTTGGACGCGTCATCGCCACATACAAGATGTTTATATCGTCGAAAGCCGCCTTATAATATTCTCTATGATAATGGCTTTCGAGCGAGGTCCCAATAAGAGCGCTCTTAATCGGAAGAATAAATTTATCTAGATGAGGCATGTCATTTAGCAGGTTAAAACCGGTCTCATTTTTAAATGAAAGCCATTCTTCATTAGGATGAAAATCAGGAATCTTAGTGATTGCATAAGGATACAAGACCGCCCTAAACTCGAGTCCCTTCGATTTATGTATCGACATTATCTGTACAGCATCAATCTTACCAGAAATCTTCACAAACAAGCTGTTAGATTTCTTCTCCCAGAAATCAAGGAAAGCTCTAATGTCGGCATTTTCATTACTCTGCCAGTCGTGAACGGTATTCATGAAATATTGCAAAAAGACATCATCGACAGTACTCATATTGTACATTTTCATAATACCGATGCACAAATCATAAACACTCAGCGACTTTGATCTCAGTTCAGCAAACTTATTCTCATCAATGTTAGTGTTAAGGGCTTTCGTCAAGGAACTGTCATCAATTTCTTGTGTTGCAACAGAGCCAATAAGATTTTGATAAAATGCAAGAGTCAGCCTTATCACATCATTATTAACATCAACAAGATGTCTAAGTGCCAGTATTATAAGCTGCACCTTATCTGACGATTTAAGTAATATCGACTCAGAGGAAATGACTGGTATGTTGTTTTTTGCCAAGAAGTCGGCTATGAGAGAGCCATCACTATTACTCCTGACGAGAATTGTTATGTCGCTATAACTAAAGCCTTTTTCCTTAAGAATGTTAATATCATTTAACATTGCCATATTGATGGCTTCCTTAAGTTTCTTTACACTATAACGTTTTTTTCCTTCTTCAATAAAATTCTCAGTCTTAAAAACATCAGCCTTGACATATCCCTCATAATCACCAGGCTCATAATTACATTTCTGTTCCATATTATCAGTATATACCGACTCATACGTTTTGTCTTTCAACTGATTTTTTGCACTTTTAAAGAAGGAATTGTTAAAATTAATTATGTTTTTTTTAGAGCGATAATTTGTATCTAACGAAAATTCAGAATAATTAGCATCTATATTCTTTTCGCATTCATCGAGGTATTTTTTATCTTCTTTCTTATGTATCTTTGGCAGTTTTATTATCTGTTCCACCTCTCCGCTTCTGAATCTGTAAATAGCCTGTTTTGCATCACCCACAAGAAGATTAGCATATCCTTCAGAGAGACTGTTATTTATCAAAGGGAGGAAGTTAAACCACTGTAAGACTGACGTATCTTGAAATTCATCAATGAAGAAGTGTTTGTAACGTGAGCCTATTCTTTCATAGATAAATGGCACGCTGCAATCATCGATAATATCGGAAATCCTTTTATTAAACTCAGAGATATGAACCTTGTTTGTCTCTTCTGTATATTCTTTGATGATATTCAACAAGGTGCCTCTCAACACATAGAGATAAAGATTTTTTTTAACGATATTGACTATAAACAATGCACTATGCGACTCCAATATATTTGAGAAATATTCCAGAAGTTGAAGTCTCTCGCTCTCGCCAACACATATTTTTTTATTCTTGTTCCAATTCTTTTCACCAGAAAGAATGTCTATCAGAGTCTTATTGATGAATGACTTAGGTTCTGTATTGATATCTTTTTCTATCTTATTCAAGAGTGAAGGTAACACCTTATTATAATCATCGAAACTCAATCCGTTATTTATGTTGAAGGAGTTAATGTTTTCGATGTTAGTCTTTATTAAGTTCTTATAATAAGATATTTTATCGTCGAGATATTTTTCTATTTCAACATATTGTTCTTCGTTTATCGTCACGATATTAGAAAGTTCACCTTTTTTATATGCGTTTTCTTTGAGAAGTTTTTCCAGGAACTCCTTTATAGGTGTGTCTAAGTGCCATGTATTTTCTTCGCTAAGATTATATCTCAGGAACTCGGAGAGTATACGTGTAATGAACACGTCGTCCTTGCCTATCCTGGCGTCGATGCGTTGAATCAAATCGTCGAAGAGGTCATCGTTATCTAAAACAACCTTATATTGACTTGGGATATTAAGTTCCCTGGCGAAGCTGCGCGACACTTGTTGGATGAAGCTATCTATAGTAGAGACATTTAAATCGGAATAGTTGTGAAGGATGTCATCATAAAGTTTTATGGCTCTATCTCTTAATGTATCATAGTCTACCCCTATAATCTCAAGAAGGTCTTCCTTCATGTTTTTGGAACCTTGGTCATTATTTATTATCCCGTCCAGGTAGCTCATTATTTTGGCTTTCATTTCGTTGGCGGCTTTGTTAGTGAAAGTCACCGCAAGGATTCCTTTATACGAGAAACTGTTGTTGGATGACAAGCAAAGTATCAGAAATTCTTTTACAAGTGTGTATGTTTTTCCCGAACCGGCTGATGCCTTATACAGCTTAAATTTCTTTTCCCAATGCCTATTCATCATCATGATTGTTTTTTATTTTTCTATTTTTCTTGTTTTTATTCTTTCTGACAAAAATATCTCTCAGTTTATCAAAGCTTTGCGAATATGAGATAGCGACACCTTGGGTATAGTTCGAGTAATATTCATAGGTATAGGTGTAAAAGTTTGTATTAGCGTTAGAGTGATTGTAAGCCTTAAATCTAAACCTATTATTAATTTTCCACGTAACGTCGAAGTCACCTACTATATTTCTTGCTCCGTCTGCCACTTCATTCTGCGTACCTGAAAACATACCTAAGTTTCCTTCTATCGTCACCCTGTCGTTGAATATTTGTGTAGAAAGGGCCACTTCCAGTTCCTCTGCGGAGATGTCATCTTCAGGAGTATATCTCACACCAATGTCAAAATCTTTGCTGATTTGTGAGAGCCAGCTGCTCAACGAACTCGTCAAGACATTGTAATAGTTTGAAGCACCTATTGTATAGAGACTTGTGCTAGAGTAAGAGAACGAGCCTAACACCAGAAGTGAAATAATCTGTTGCGACATAACGGCTTGGTTTGTAGTGTCGACTATTGAGAAGACTGTGTTCTTTATATCTTCGGTGGCATTGGGTAACGACAATCCGAGAGTTATTGTCGGGTTGGTGAGTTTCTCTTGGAGTCGCAGTATACAATCGACATTGACATTGTTAATTGTTGAAGTGGAGTCCATTTCGATGCCAAGAGATGAAATCGACGATTTAGTACGATAGCTACCGACGACATTGATGTCAGCGTCATCGGCGCGACCTGTCCATGTGATAGTTCCACCTTGTTTCAAGTCGAAGGTACGACGTACCAGATTTTGGAAATTAAACACAAAAGAACCGCCGTTGATAACGTAATCGCCATAAAGGGAGAGCTGTTCCGACGAGACTCCTAATCGTATGTTACCCGTTCCGTTAGCATTGATGTTACCCATATTTGATGGCAGATGTATATTAACATCAGCATCTTGTGTGACATCGGCATTAAGGTTAAGAGTAAATCTCTTATCTTTCTCTTTCTCTGGTATTATCGTTGTCGTCGTGTCGTGGGCATTATCTTTCTGCACAAAGACAATGAAATTATCGTTGATAGACTCTGTACTTGTAAGCACAACGTCGATGACAGTGCCAGGCATTGAAAGTGCGTTAATATCCATCTTGATGTCGTCAAGCGGGCCTTCAATCTTCAAGTCGCCGCTAGCTATTGCCGAGCCATAGAAGGTGGAGCCGTCTTGAGGTAGCATATTCATACCAATGAAATTATCCAACAGAGCATCGACATTAAAATGGAAGTCTCTGAGATAGTCGTGAGTGATAATACCTTGCGCCACAGCAATATTATTCAGAGTGTCGACAAGAAGAACATCCTGCAAGTCGATTCTGTTTTCAGTAAACTTGATATAAGGGCTCATGTCACCATAGTCATAGTCGGAAGGATTGACTTTATAGTAAGTATTGAGATAGTCTATTCTACAAGCAGCGTCTTTGAGGTTGGCTTCACCAATGAGCACTGTTTTTTTCAGAGAGCCTTCAATCGCGAAATCGCCGCCTAACTCACCTCCCACTCTACTCAAAGTCCCTTTAGTAAAAGAATTGACAAGAGCAATGTCTATATCATTCAGCACAAGAGAGAAGTCGAGGTTGTTATTCTCACGAGAAGTAAAATAATTGCCATTTAGCTTAAGTATTTTTTCAAAATGCTTGTCTCTCAATATCTCAGCGTCGATATAGATGGATGTGTCAGGAGCATTCCAATTAGCATCTACGTATGCATCACCTATGACATGTTTGTTGACGCCTATGTTGTTAATGTCTAGGTTAGATAAGAATGTAAACTTATCTGATATTCCCGACAACTGTAATGTACCATCAATAAATCCGTCAACATCGACGCCATAACCTGCAGTTAACAAATCAAAGTCTGAGATATTGAAGTTATTAAACTGAAGCTGCAAGGTGTCTTTTGATGTCTTTGGCAGATTACCTTTTAACTTAAGCGATTGATTTCTAGAATAAATATCAAACTCACTGAATGTTATCTTGTTCTTCTTGAAATCGACATAGCAATTAGGTGTGATATTCCAGAGGCTATCGTTGATTATCACATCAGAAGATGTGACATGTAATTGACCGCCATGTTCATTAGCCAAATATGTAGCCGACAATTTTCCTTTGTTGACATCATCGAGCAAGGCATCGTCCCATGATAAATCAAACAACAGACTATCGTCATGGAGGTCGAAATAGAACTTCATATTTTCCAGTCCGAGTTCTACTGGGTTTGTCGGTGATTTCTGTTTGAAGATAAAATCCTTGAGGTTTATGTTTAAGGTCGTCTTGTCTTTTTCTGTTTTATTTTTGACATAAACATCACTAAAGATAATGCCGTTATATGTTATTTCATCCGATTCTAGTGTTGAATGCAGTTGATAATTGTTTGAGGTAAAGGTAGCTGTGAGTACAGTATTTTCGCTTACGGTAAGATTTGGCAACAGCAGACGTGATAAGGTTTCAGTGTTCTTCAGATTCATATTAACGTAGAACTCTTGATTTTCAGCAGGAAGTCTAACACCTTTGGTTGTCCATTTGTCGATATGAAAATGATTCAGGACATAATTCTTGAAAGTGTTGTCAATGTTTCTGAAGTTGAAAATTCCTTTGATATCCAGATTAAAGAAGTCGCATATCAATCTAACGTCTTTAGAGTTGAAGTCATTGTTTGTTAACGTCAGATTCAAGCTATCCATAAAATATGTCCCTCGATTATCGGTATATGAGGTATTTCTAAGAATTACATTTCCCAACATCTCGTCGATGTCGGAGCCATAAAACTCAGCTTTTAGTTCTGTCGTAAGCAGCATTTTATCATTAAGCTTAAGTATGTTAAGTCTATTTAAGTCTGCTTTATCTATATTAGCATCTACAATAAAAGATGGTTTTTCATCTGAGATGTCCATTGTTCCGTCAAAATCCAATCCTATCAATTCTGACTTGATATTAGTTGATGCCGTAAGTTTCTGATTCTTATATATTCCATTAACATCGATGTTAGAGAAGTTGTTGTTAAAGAGTTTTAGTTTTTCTATATTGAAATTAACTTCCAGGTTAGCATCGTTTTTCGACATACCTTCTCCCGACATGTCGGAAGCAAAAGAGACGAGGATGTCGTCTTTCATTCCGAAGAGTTTCTTCACGTTGAGATTATTGGCGTGCAAAGAATAGAAATAGTAAGGCTTAGGAACTATCAACAAATCGTTATTCAAAGCGCCGTTAAAATAAATATTACCGATGTTTGTGTGAAGGTTGAAGTTAGTATTGAAGTTGTTATGAAATCCATAGAACTCACCCGACAACAGAGCGCTCTTTATTGATGAAAGCATCTCTGGTAAAGGGATTTTCCTTGTTGGTGTCGGTATGGCGAACTCCGCCAGGTCTTGATATGTGAAGTTCATTTTCTCCACCTCACCTACGATGTGGGTCTCAAAGAAATTAGGAAGGCCTCTCATTTTTATAGTTCCGAGGAAGTTGGTGCTGTCTTTGAATGAGAAACTGAAGTTGTTTGCTGTGAAGTCTCTCACGAAACCATTTATCAAACCGCTGATTTGCAAGGTGTCTGTCATCTTGCCCATAGTCTGGGAGAAATATTTCAAGTCGCTCAATGTCAGCTGAGTTTCTTTAATATTGGCAATAATCATTATGGAATCGACGAATTTTGTAAACCCACTATAACCGTCGTAGATAAATTGAAGGTCGATATTGATGTCTGTCGCGTGGCTTTTAAGATGAAGGTTCTTAAACTTGAATCCTTGTGACGAGACAAGGAAAGGTGAATTTGAACTAAACTCTTCTACTGAGAAGCCTGACTTATCTATAGCTGAGAGATGGTCGAAGTATCCGATTATAGTATCACCATTAAACGATAGATTTCTCATTGAGAGATAGATACTATCGATGTCGAGATGGCTATAGTCCATTCCTATCTTTTCCGGTTTGTCTTTGTTTTGGTCCCATACAACCACATGACCTTTGGTGATGTCGATTTTATCAAGATACAGCGTCGATTTAGGAAATTCAGATTTCTCATTGTCGTTGTCCTCCGATTTTGGGAACAATTCGCTGATATTCATCACGTAGCTGTCTTCATATTTCACCAGATTGACAAGTAAATCATCGATAGAAATATTTTTAACTCTCAACTCGTCAGCCAAATCGCGGAGAGAAAGTTTAGCATTAAGAGTTCCTACATACAACATTGGGTAATGCATCTTATCGTTTATCTGCACCTCTTCGGCATGAATCCTCAAGTCGGGTTTTATGTAGAAAGTCTTGATTTTTACTTCTGTATCAAGTTTGTCAGAAAGGAATGCGGCAGCGGTACGAGCGAGCATACTCTGGACGTTTACGTCAATAATCACGACATACAAACTTGCCAATAAAGCAAAAATTACAGTAATGACAATTAAAATGCTATGTATAATTTTTTTCTTCGTATTTTTGTCCTTTCATTTATTACTATGAACGAATATATCCTAGCCATCGAATCGTCATGTGACGACACATCAGCAGCGGTACTCAGAGGTACTACTGTCTTATCTAACATCATTGCGAACCAAGAAGTTCACCGTCAATATGGCGGTGTCATCCCAGAGCTGGCATCACGTGCTCATCAGCAAAATATTATACCTGTGGTTGACGCTGCTTTAAAACACGCAAATATAACAAAAAATCAGTTAAGTGCAATAGCTTTTACGCGTGGTCCTGGACTTTTAGGTTCTCTTTTAGTAGGCACTTCATTTTCAAAGGCTTTTGCCTTGTCGATGGACATTCCTCTCATCGAAGTAAATCATACAAACGGACATATTATGGCGCTGTTTGCGCAAGAAGAAGGCGACACAAATAAGGCACCTGAATTTCCTTTTCTCTGTCTCGCAGTATCAGGCGGTCACACACAGATAATAAAAGTGAACGACTACTTCGACTTGGAGATTATCGGCAAGACTATCGACGACGCTGCCGGAGAGGCTTTCGACAAGATTGCCAAGATTATGGGTCTTCCTTATCCTGGCGGTCCTATCATCGACCGTCTCGCCAAAGAAGGCAACCCTAAGGCTTTCTCTTTCAGCAAAGCCAACATCGACGGACTTAACTACAGCTTCAGCGGATTGAAGACAAGTTTCCTCTACTTCTTACGCGACCGTCTCAAAGAAGCCCCTGATTTCGTAGAGAAAAACAAAGCCGACCTCTGTGCCTCCATTCAAAGAGAAATCATTGAGACACTGATGAAGAAACTCGTCAAAGCTTCTAAGGAAACGGGCATAAAACAAGTCGCTATTGCAGGAGGGGTCTCAGCGAACTCAGGACTTCAGAACGCTATGCACGAAAACGGCAAACGCTACGGATGGGAAGTCTTCATCCCTAAGTTCAAGTTCAGTACCGACAACGCCGCTATGATAGGCATAGCTGGCTATTTCAAATATAAGAGCGGACAGTTTGCAACGCAGGACCTCACACCTTACGCAAGAACAACAACACAGAAATAATCACTATGAACTGGAATTCTTTACTATCTGCAGAAAGAGAATACAGAGAATATAAAAAGACCGATATACGTAATGCCTTTCAACGCGACTACGACAGGATAATATTCTCCAACATATTCCGTCGCCTCCAAAACAAGACGCAAGTGTTCCCTCTCCCTGGTAGCCGCATGGTACACAACCGACTGACTCACAGCCTCGAGGTGGCGAGCGTAGGACGTTCAATAGCACGTATAGTCTCAAAAAACTTATGCGAGAAATTTGGCAACGAATTCCTTAACGAGATATACGACATCGACACCATCGTATCTTCTGCATGTCTTGCACACGACTTGGGCAACCCACCTTTCGGACATTCTGGAGAAGAAACTATAAGCTGCTATTTCGTAGAAGGTCCAGGTAAAGAACTGCAAAGCCTGATGTCGGAAGAACAATGGTCAGACCTCATTTCTTTTGAAGGCAATGCCAACGCTTTCCGTCAGCTCACTCATCAGTTTACAGGACGCCGCCAAGGCGGAATGTCGCTGACTTACGCAACTTTAGCCACTCTGATAAAGTATCCATACCCATCGTCATTTAAAAACAAAAAGAAGAAATACAACATCTTTTATTCTGAGATAGACACTTTCAAGAAGGTCATGGATGGCTGCGGCATTAATTGTATCGACGAGGAAAGACACGTTTATTCGAGGCATCCTCTCTCCTACATGATGGAAGCCGCCGATGACATATGCTATCTCATCCTTGATATGGAAGACGCTCATAAAAGAGGAATCGTAGCCACACAGAAAATAGACAGATTCTACACTTCTTTTTTCAAGAATGAAGAAAAATGGTTCTTTGAGAGAAAAGACTTCATATATGACACCGTCACCGACGACAATGAGAGAATGGCTTTCCTAAGAGCTACAGTAATAAACAAACTGGTCGATTGTGTCGCTAATGTCTTCATCGACAACTACGACGATATTATGAATGGATGTTTCGAGAAGAGTCTGGCATCGCATCTTCCTGCATTCGAGAACAACGCTCTTGAAAAATGCCGCGACTTCTCTTTAAAAAACATCTACCGACATCCATCTGTCATAAAAGTTGAGTTGACAGGTTTCAACATCATAGGCGAACTTACTGATGAGTTTGTTCAAGCTGTTCTCCATCCAGAAAAGACATACAACAAGAAACTTATTTCACTCATCCCTGAGCAATTTAAAAGCGACAAGAAAGATGCGTATTCGCAGATTCAAGTCGCTTTAGATTATATCTCTAACATGACGGATTTATATGCCGTTCAATTATATAAAGATCTCCGAGGTATGGAATGACCAATTATAATTTTAGTCTATCACTGGACGAACAGGCTGTCCATAATATCTTGCATAATCATATTCCCAATCGCCATCTTCGGTATGTAAGTCCATATCGCAGCCCCATCTCTCTTCATTTGGTGTAGAACTCCAATACCTAACATTATCGTTACGGTTATATATATCTGTCTCATATCGATAGCCTGAGGCTGGGAAAAATATACTACATCCATTAGGGCCAGTCACCTTATAACCGTTAACGCCACTCTGTGTAGTCCATTTCCAGGTGCAATAATTTTTCAACTCCAGCATTTCCGAATATGTTGGCACACGCCATGAATTTGCCCATTTCTTTCTAGCCACATCATAGCTAGAATTGCCTGAATATTCTTTGATATAAACATCATACGTTGTGCAATTATCACTAGTATAGCTTGATTTTGTTGATGTCTCGCCCCAAGCATAATAGTCGCCGTATCCTTCAGGAGTAGTAGCTCCCACATTGCAAGTCGACCATTTCAAGCCGCTTGGAAGTCCCAAATCAACCCATGAATGTCCGTTGGTTGTTCCTGTTGCTGCATTGGTTTTAAAACTCAACTCGTTGCCATATACAATTCCTGAGCTGTGACCTATGAAAGCTCTCGCATAATATGTTGTATTTGGTTTCAAGTCGTATATTAGAATAGTGTGTTCTCCAGAAGACCACCAATAACCTTCATTATAATTGTTATCTATTGTAGGTTTTGGTGATGTACTCCAACAAACGCCAAACGATTCAATATCAACAACAGAGTGACATCTAATATCGCAATAAGCATCTACTGTGGTGACATCGCTGACATTCAGTGTAACTACATCGAGCACACTGCCGCTGAAAGTATTATCCTTCTTACAGCCGTTATTAATAATAGCTATAGAAATTATTGCCAATAATATTTGTAATGTTCTTTTCATATTTCTTTTAATTCTTTAATTATAATCAATCTTTTTTCCAGTCGAAGCCGATACCTACTTTCACTTCCAAGGTTTTGAAGTTTGTTGTCACTGCGTCAGCTGTTAACACACAACCTTTCAGATTCAGTTGTATACCAGCTGACAAATCTGCGCCTTTGTAAGTGTCATCTGGATATTCATACCAGTTTTCACCTACTTCCCAACATTTCACTCTTGCGCCATAACCGGCACCAACTCTAACATCGAGAGGTCCGAACAACTTACAGATGAAACCTGCTGTGAGTGAGAATCGTGCGTCATTGCTTTTGCCGGTAAAGAACATATTATGTTCATTGACCATCTGATTCCACTCCTTACCGCTCAACATAAAACTGAAGTCACTCATAGCGGAGACGTACCAACCGACGCGTCTCACCTGACCGAATGTCAATCCGAAGGATGTTTGAGGCGCCACAGAGTACGCAGCGTTGATGGTAATGAAGTTGATTCCATTATCGAGATATTCTCCTAAGTCCTCTTTCTTTGGAAACATATAATAGATACTTTGTCCCGTTTTGGAAATATGCAGAGTTTGTGAACAATAGTGTTTGCCTCTCTTAACTTCAACAAAGTGTTTGCCTATGCTCATATCAACGTCAACAGGTGTTTTTCCAACTTTAACTCCGTCAACATAAACATCGTCTCCTTTTGCTGATGATTCTATTCTAATCATCTTGCCAAATATCATCTCGAAGATATTATCTCCATTAGCATTGACTTCTATTGTTTTCGTCGACACTTGCTTATTTCTTTCAACTCTAATTTTATGTGTTCCCAATGGTAGGGTGCAGTAAACAGGGGTCAAGCCTATATAATCGCCATCTACATAAACCATATCGCCCACCTTATCTGTCTTAATCGTCACTTCTGCTCCTGTCTGTAATGTTTCATTCAAGACCAAGGTCTCACCTTCTTTTATGTTAATGGTTTTTATTATTGAGGAACATCCTTGTTTTTGAATTCTTAACTCGTGACTGCCAATCAAGAGGTCTGACAAAACCCTTGGTGTTTGACCCACATGTTGACCATCGATGTATATGTCAGCCCTAGTAGGTGTACTTCTTAATTCCAGGAATCCATATATTGGTTCTGGTGCTTTGATATCTATTGTCATATCTTTGCCCAACACTAATTCAATATTTTGGGATCTCGTTTTATGATTGTCTTTCTTAACTTCAACGAAGTGTATTCCGTCAGAGAGGCGTCCACTCCATGAACCAGTGCCTTTATATTCTTCATCAACAAAAATTTTGGAGTTCGCTTCTGTATTTATCGTCACATTAACATAATTTGACGACATGTTCAAGTTAGCTTCCGTAGTATTACCATCTGTAATTGTAAAGGTCTTCTCTACTGGATTATACATGGTCTTAAGCACTTTTATCGTATAAGTACCGCTCGCCATCTTGCCTGACTTGTATGGTGTCTTACCTACGTTCTTCCCGTCGATATAAACCATAGCGCCTTGTTCTGGAGTTGTGTTTACATTAATGAAACCATACGCAGGTCTGAGCTTTATGACTTTCTCCACAGGGTCGCCGGCTTCTATTAGAATAGTACCACTTTCGGTATGATAAAGATCACATTCGACCCTGTAAGTATGTTCTCTTCCTATCTGCAATGGAATCTCAGCGAAGCCATTACCTAAGTATTTGTCATCAACAAAGATAGCTGCATTATTTTGGTCTACACTAATAGTGAAGAAGTTGTTATTAGGTTTTGCAGGTTCTGGATTTGGCGCATACGGTTTATATTGCACAACCATCTCATAGCCGCAGTAGCCGCATAATGTCTCCGGAAAGGTGTATTCCGTCTTGCCGTAATCGTCATGAATAATCTCCAAGAATGTTGCTGCAGCAGCTGATATATACAGATGTATCTCACCGGGCTCAAATATAACATCAAAATATGTTATGGCATTGCCCCTAAAGGTGAACTTACGTCTCTGCTCCGCTGTGATGTTTTCGGTAGAAATCTTAATGAGTGCCATTGGAGCATTATTCATATCAACATGCTCTTCCTTCTCAAGCATCACATAACCTTGAATCTTATGAAACGAACCTTCCTTAACCTCTATCTGTGCAAAGGTCGTCAATGACAAAAATGTCAATAATAAAAGTAAATACTTCTTCATTTAGTTTTAATTAAATAAATTGATTATTGGCTACAAATATAATAAAATAAATTACTCTCAACAATTTAATTAAGAGAAATTTTGAGTTTAAATACTACTATTACTTCCCAAAAAATATCTCAATATTCTAAAATCCCAAGATCCTAAAGCTCAATCTTCCTCATCGGTGAGACTATCAAGAAAATCCTCTTCCCAATTGTCTGGAATACCTTCAGCCCATTCTTCGTCGTAATAATCCTCTCCTACTAACCTTTTATCTTCCTCAACGTCAATTTCAGCACCAACGAATATCTGTTTCATAGATAATGCTGGCATAGGAAGCATCTGTCCGTCTTCGCCTGTAGATATTGCAATTCCAATCTCATCAGAATGAAGCTCACTCATCCAACCGACAAACTCAGCTATATTCATGCTTGTCACGCTATAACCATCCCAATCCTCGCTTGCGCTGTCAAGAGCGTCTTGTTCATTGCACCAAACTGGAATGAAAGAATTCTCGTTAGCGTCTTCCACCATAGCAAAGAGTCCTGGCTTAGCTTCTAACAACCAAAAGTTATCATTCTCCTTCACTTCAGCGATAAAATTTTTTAATAATTCAATACTATTCATATTTATAAAGTTTAAAGTTCATAGTCCATAAGCATATTCTTCTCAGTTTCCTATTTCATCAAGTTCGAGCCAGCGAAGTTCTTTCTCATCGATAAGGTCTGTTATCTCGTTCATTCTCTTTCCTAGTTTTTCCAATTCTTGATAATCCAACTGTTCCTGCATCTTCGATGTAAGACCTTCTTTTTCAATCTCTAATTTTTCTATATCTTTAGCAAGTTGTTCGTATTCCTGTTGTTCTTTATATGTCCTTTTTTTCTTACGTTCAGAAGTTGTTTTTTCAACACGAGACTCCTGTTTCTGAGCAGCTTGTTCTCTTTTTTCTTCCTTATTTTTTTCTTCCAGATAATCGTGATATTGAGAATAATTACCCATAAATCCTTTCACTTTGCCATCACCTTCAAAAACGAAAAGTTGGTCGACGGTCTGATCAAGGAAGAATCTGTCGTGCGACACAACCAACAGACAGCCTTTATAAGTCTGAAGGAAATCCTCTAACTTTTGTAATGTCAATAAGTCGAGGTCATTAGTAGGTTCGTCGAGGATAAGGAAATTTGGATTGGAAACCAATACAGTAAGAAGGTAGAGACGTCTTTTCTCACCGCCGCTAAGAAGAGAAACCGGCTGACGATGCATTGGATAAGGGAACATGAAATGCGCCAAAAGCTGGTCGGCAGAATAAGTCTTATCTTTACCATAATGAATCACTTCGGCTATATCTTTTATCGTCTCAAGAACGGTCTTACGTTCATCGAACTTTATTCCTTTCTGAGTATAGTAACCGTATGCCACAGTCTGTCCCGTCACTATAGTTCCTGTATCAGGATTTTCATTACCGGTAATCATATTAAGGAATGTCGACTTGCCAATTCCATTCTTTCCGATTATGCCAATACGTTCGCCTTTTTTGAATATATAATCGAAGTCCTTCAGTATTGTCAAATTACCGTAAGACTTTGACACCCTATCCATTTCTAAAATCTTACCGCCTAGACGCTGCATATCAGCGCCGAATTGTAGTTCATTGTTGTCACGGCGCATCTTGGCTTTTTCTTGAAGATCATAAAAAGCATCGATACGAGCTTTGGCTTTTCCTGTACGAGCCTGAGGCGTACTACGCATCCATTCTAGTTCATGTTTCAAAAGTTGACCTGCTCGTTCGGCTGCTATACGCTTATTTTCCTCACGCTCACGACTCTTTCTCACATAATAATCGTAATTGCCATTATGAGTATACATCGTTCCTTGATATAACTCAAATATCTTATTACACACTCTGTCAAGAAAATAGCGGTCGTGTGTAACCATAAAAAGTGTCTTGGTCGACTGTGTAAGATATTTCTCCAACCACTCAATCATACCCATATCGAGATGGTTAGTTGGCTCATCTAAGAATAAAATATCTGGATCGTCGAGAAGTACGAGAGCTAAAGCAAGACGTTTCACCTGACCTCCAGAAAGCGTTCCTATCTTTTGTGTTAAGTCGGTGATTTCAAATGTATAGAGAAGTTGCTTCAGACGCTGCTCATACGACCAAGCCTGCAAAGCATCCATCTGAGAGATGGCATCTTCTAATTCTTTCTTTGTAGAAATATTATTGTCATCGACATGATTCAGCAAGGCGTTTTCGTAACGTTGAATAACGTTCATGATGTCGGTATGTCCTGTAGATATAACATCCTGGATGGTGAGTTCCTGGTCAAACTGAGGAAGTTGTTCAAGATAACCTATCCTTATATTTTCATTATATGATATTGTACCTTTGTCGCTTTCTTCCTTACCGACGAGTATCTTCATCATCGTAGATTTACCAGTTCCGTTAGCCGCAACGAGAGCCGTCTTCTCCCCTTTTTCAATTCCAAAACTGATATTCTCAAATAAGAGTTTGTCACTAAAAGCCTTTGATATATTGTCGATAGAAATATAATTCATTGTTTAAGAATTTTGGCAAAGATAATAAATTGCCTGATGACTAATGACTAATGACGAAAGATTTTTTAGATAAAAAAAAGACGTCATCTCAAAGTGAAACAACGTCTTTTTTTAATTTTATAACGTGTTTATTCAACAACAGTAACCATCTTTCTTAAATCCTTGATGGTCTTCTTATGACCTTCGTAATCTACATAACCAAGAGCGTCGTGTAACAACTCTACATTACGTCCTGAATTAAGAAATTCATTGACAGTATTGTAAACACAATATTCTGTTGCGATACCACTTACAACAACATCTTTGTTAGCATAATCTTTCAAAGCAACGCCATTTGAGTTGACTGCTTCATAACCAGAATATTGTTCCTCGTCTTGTTTGCAGCCTTTACGGAAGATGTTACGATTTGGATCTGGACGGTTGGCTGGGTTTTCCACTTTGGTATAGAACGACTCATGGATTGCGCCGCCGCGTGTTCCTTCCACGCAGTGTGGAGGCCAGATGCCACCAAACTCAACAAATGAGCTGTGATTTGCTGGGTGACAATCTGTTATATAAATAACTTCTTGTTCTGGATGCGCATTGATGTATTTAATCGCTTCTTCAACAGCTTCTTCAGAATGTCCACATGCTAATGAGCCATCAATGAAATCATAAAGCATATCAACGACTAAGTGTGTTGGTGCAGCGTGATTTTCTTTCAAGAAAGAATATTTCTTGCCATAATCTAAATGCTGTTGAACGAAGTCAGATGGATAATTGACGACATAATCAACGACTTTACCATCTTTCTCAACAGGAACGATGTCAGGGTTGATGAAGCCACCGTAAGGTCTGAGGTTCAAAGCATCATAACGTTCCTTCACTTCTTTATGTAATGCAGGATCTACTTTAACAGCGTAAGTCTCAACCATTTTCTTACCAGCTTCATAATCGCCTTCAGATTTTATACGTTGTATTTCTGCAAGAAGTTCGCCAAATAAACCGCGTAATTTTTCATAATCGTTGATAACAAAATATGTCTTGCCGTCTTTAACTTTCTTCTCGATGACATTATCAGCCTTACCTTTTTCGTAGCACCATTCAGAAATGAGCTTACGATCTTGCATGTGTGATTCTGTCACATTCTTACCGAGTTCGATACGTGAGAGCTGACTCATTATACCGTTACGGATAAAGTTAGCGTAAGCGGCTTTATATGCTTCCATGTCAGGCATTATGCCGAGTTCCACCATGATAGGATCAGCGCAATAATAAAGACCGAATAAGTCGGCACGTGCTTCTTCAAGAGCTGAGTTATACTCTTTCAATGAGTTAGGCGATGTAGTTGGAAGAAGTTGTCCTGAGCCATGACCGAGACATTCATGTAAGTCGGTGTGGACTACATCGGCATGTGAGCCATATTTCTTGCAAAGGTCAATCTCTTCTTGAGAATAAGCGAACTCTGCCAAGACGCTCTTTGGAGATTCTTCAGCAGCTTTGTCGTAAGCCTCCATCAAGTTGGTGATGGTGACTGATTTAGAACCGTAGTCTTTTCTAATCCAGTCAGCGTTAGGAAGGTTGATTCCGATTGGAGGAGCTGGGAAACAATCGCCGGCTAATGTAGTGACGATGATACCTTTAGCAGTGACGCCCTTACATTCTTTCTTCTTGAAACGTTCATCGACAGGAGAGTTATCTTCAAACCATTGAGCGTTCTGACTTATTATTGAAGAACGTTTTGTAGCTTCTAAGTCCTTGAAATTCACTACGGCTTCCCAAGTAGCTTTCATTCCCATTGGGTCGCCATAGTCTTCGATGAAACCATTTACATAGTCGATCATAGATACTGAATCCTGGACCCAAGCGATGTTATATTCGTCCCAAGTGTTGAGGTCGCCGGTTTTGTAATAATCTATTAACAAATTAGTGTAGTTACGTTGAGCGTCGTTTTCTGCCACAGCGTTAGCTTTTTCTAACCAATAGATAATCTGGTCTATAGCTTCGCCGTAGAGACCGCCTGACTTATAAACGTTTTCATAAATCTTGCCGTTTTCTTTCACTAATTGAGAGTTCAAGCCGTAAGAAATTGGTGTAGTATCTTTTGGATCTCTTTGAGCATCATAAAACTTCTCCACTTCTTCTTTAGAGATGTCGCCTTTATAGAAGTTGGTAGCGGAATTTTTAATAATGTCGTCTTCCCCACTGCGACGTGTAGCGTAAAGATTTTCATCGAAGATAACTGGAGTTATGAATGTCAAGAACTCTTCAACAGATTCATTCTCAGCGAGAGGAAGTTGTGAAGCATCAGAGTTCTTTACCAATTCTGCAAAATATTCTTGTGATATTGCAGGCACGAATTTATCTTCAGCATAATGATGATGGATGCCGTTGCTGAAGAAGACGCGTTTGGCGTAAGTAAGGAAATTCTGGAAATCATCAGATTTACGGTCACCTTTGTAAGAGTTAAGGATAGCCTCGTTAGTCTTACGAACTGTGAGGTTATACTTGAAATTTTGGTCAGCAAGAATGTCGCGACCACATTTAGCAGCTTCACCTAAATAGTAAAGGTATTCCTTCTGTTGAAGAGAAAGATTCTCCCATTCAGGAATTTGGTAACGCATAATCTTGATGTCGGCAAATTCATCGACGAGATATTTAAAATCCTTCTCGTCATTCTTAGCTTGTTGGTCGCTTGAGTTACAACTACATAGCAGACCAATAACACTTAAACCCATGATAAACTTTTTCATTATAATATGATTTTGATTAAAACGCAAAAGTAATAATTTTTTAGTTATGGAGTGATGAAGTAATGGAGTTTTGGAGTGATGAAGTTATGGAGTTTTGGAGTGATGAAGTTATGGAGTTTTGAAGTGATGAAGTAATGGAGTTTTGGAGTGATGAAGTAATGGAGTTTTGAAGTGATGTAGTAATGGAGTTATGGAGTTGGGAGGGGTAATGGAGGTTTTGTTTAGTCTTTATTTTTTAGCATATTAATTATTGTCAAACATCCTTTCGATATTTTATTTACTTCTTTTTGAACATCACATCTTTTTTTACTAGTACAATAATTAAAGTCTTCACATAAATATAGCATTGAGTTTACCTCGGCGCAGCTACCTCTTGCTATTCTTAAAAAGTAAATGTATTTAGAATTACTTCCAGAATTACAGCCTTCTGCTATATTGTTCATAATACTAATTGTTGCTCTTTGAAGCTGATCTCTAAAGCCATAATCTTTACAATTGTACATTAATTTATAAATTTCATTCACAAGAATCCTCGCTGATTTCCAAATAAACAAATCTTCAAACACCATAATTTCGTTTTTTTTAGTTGTGAAGTTATGGAGTTATGAAGTTGGGAAGTTTTGTAGTTATGGAGTTTATTCTTAACTCCACCACTCCATCACTGCATCACTCCATCACTCCATCACTCCATTACTCCATTACTCCATCACTGCATAACTCCATCACCACAAAAATAAAACTTTCAACAAGCTTTTGTCAAGAGTATCATTATGAAAAAAATCAATTTTAACACTTTTTAACTTAAATGTTAACGAAATTAAGAAATATTTGTTAATTTATGTTTAGAATTACCCTATAACTCCATCACTCCACCACTCCACCACTACATACATCACATTTTCTTCAATGGAGAATTTGAGCTATAAGGCACTTTTCCTGAAGGAACGACTTTACTTGAACTCTCGAGATGAATATCTTGGTCGTCGAAGAAGATATGAGCACCGAAGGCTTTGAGGACTTTGTCTTTAGGCATCCCGCCGAGGAAATAGACCTCATTCACATAGACGCCCCATTTCTTTAAAGTATTGATGACTCTCATGTGAGCCGGCGCGCTACGTGACGACACTATCGCCAATCTCAAAGGAGACAGCTCCACCGTAACAGGCAGACATTCTTGTATCTTAGAAAGTTTCTTCAATAATTTAGCAAAAGGACCTTCTTTCAATGGCACGTCTTTATTTTCTTTCTCGTACTTACTGAACGAGTCGATGCCTTCTTGTTTATATCTCAACTCCGAGTCTTCGTTAAATAAGACAGCGTCGGCGTCGAAGGCGATACGAACCACATTAGTATCGGGATTGAACTCGGTAGGCGGCTCATAAATGACAGCAGCCGCGCAGTTACTATGAGAGTCGATGACAGCCTGCACGCTCTTCTCATCTTTCGACAGAAACAAATCGACATCAAAAGCATCAATGTAAGGTGAGATAGGCTCGCCTCCAGAAAATGCAAGACGAGTGATGTCGAGCTCATATTTCTCTATGGATTTCAAAATCCTCAATCCAGTCTCAGGGCTGTTACGCGACATAATCACGACTTCAACCACAGGTTTATGAGCCTGCTTGTTCAGCTCCAAAAGACTCTTCACAAGATAAAAAGCCGTACCTTTTTCCAATGGAACATCTTGGTTCTTATCCTGATATTCTCTGTATTTCTTAACACCTTCCTTCTCGAAGATGTCGTTCTCAGCCTCAAGATTAAACAAGGCGCGAGCTGTGACACCAACGACTAATACTTCTGATAGATCCATATTTGTTACTAATATAAAATCAAGTAAAGACGCACGGCCGTGCGTCTCTACATGTAATTACTCTGCAAACAAACCAATAATATTCAAAATAACTTCGGAGGCTTTCTCCATGCTTTCCAATGGCACGTATTCATATTTGCCGTGGAAGTTATGTCCGCCAGCGAAGATGTTAGGACAAGGCAATCCCATGAAGCTGAGGTTTGCTCCGTCAGTGCCGCCACGTATAGGCTGTACCTTCGGCTTGATACCCGCCATCTCGATAGCCTTGATTGCTTTCTCCACAATGAAATAATGAGGCTCTACTTCCTGACGCATATTGTAATACTGATCTTTCATGTCAACTTTAACAGCGTCATTATATTTCTTATTCAAGAACTCGACAATAGAATTTATCAAAGCCTTCTTCTCTTCAAACTTATTTCTGTCGTGATCGCGGATAATGTATTGCATCGAGGTCTCTTCCACAGTGCCTTTTATCTCTGTAAGAAGATAAAAACCTTCATAGCCGCATGTGAACTCAGGACGTTGATTTACAGGTAACATAGCGTTGAGTTCCATAGCTATCTGCATAGAATTGACCATCTTGTCTTTGGCGTAACCTGGGTGGATGTTAGCTCCTTGAATGTGAATCTTAGCAACAGCAGCGTTGAAATTTTCGTACTCCAACTCCCCTATCTCGCCACCGTCGATGGTATATGCATATTTAGCACCGAACTTCTTGACATCGAACTTAGCCACGCCGCGACCTATCTCTTCATCAGGAGTGAAACCGATTTTAATCTCGCCGTGTTTTACCTCAGGATGTTCCATAAGATATTGAGCAGCATACATGATAGCAGCAACCCCGCCTTTATCGTCGGCACCTAATAATGTAGTTCCATCAGTGGTTATCATAGTCTTGCCGATATAATTCTGCATCTCTGGGAAATCAGACACTTTGAGGACTATATCCTTATCTGCGTTAAGCATGATGTCGCCACCTTGATAGTTCTCAATGATTTGAGGCTTCACATCTTTGCCCGAAGCGTCAGGCGATGTATCGACGTGAGCTATGAATCCTATCGCAGGAACTTCTTTATCAATGTTAGAAGGAATCGTCGCCATGACGTAACCGAATTCATCAAGTTCGGCTTTTATTCCCATAGCTTCAAGCTCATCGCGAAGCATTCTGAGAAGATTAAACTGTTTCTCTGAACTTGGCTGTGTCTCCGATTCTGGATTCGACATTGTATCGACAGAGACATATCTTAAAAATTTATCTAATAATTTTTCCATGATGTTAATGTATTTTAATTTATCAATTTTTAAGACGTGTCAACGACATGTTGTTTATTTCATTAGTGTCGTCGACGCGTCTCTACATTGTACAATTTTAATTGTTAATTGTTAATTGTCAATTTCTACTGATGCAATAAATTTTTATTAAAATAATTTTAGTTCTTTGACATTTTGGTTTTCGATTGTTGGTTGGTCTTTTGCGAGCAACTCTCGAATAGGTGTTTTAGCTAATGCTGATACGCCCAAGATTCGAGCAAC
>JAZNVS010000005.1:0-64443 GCA_045592965.1 Bacteroidales bacterium
AGCAGCTTGAAGAGCCTCGTTAGAGAAATCGACAGTGCTGCGATATTGAGCTTGAAGCACGAAGAAACGTATTGTCATTGGCGGATAAGGACGTTCCAACAAAGCATGATTGCCAGCGAAGAAGTCTTCGAGCGACATTGCATTGCCGAGCGACTTGCCCATCTTCTGTCCGTTCAAGGTAATCATATTGTTGTGCATCCAATATCTGACAGGTTGCTTGCCTCCATTAAATGCCATTGACTGAGCGATTTCTGATTCATGGTGAGGGAAGATAAGGTCCATGCCGCCGCCGTGAATGTCGAACTGTTCGCCGAGATATTTGCAGCTCATGGCAGAGCATTCGGCGTGCCATCCTGGGAAGCCCTCGCCCCATGGTGAGTTCCAGCGCATGATATGTTTAGGTTCAGCTTTCTTCCATAAAGCGAAGTCGGCACCGTTTCTCTTCTCTAACTGACCAGCCAATTCGCGGGTGTTGTTGAGCATTTCTTCGACATTACGTCCCGAAAGGATACCATAACGGAAGTCCTTATTATATTTTTCGATGTCGAAATAGACAGATCCGTTTGATTCGTAGGCATAACCTGCATCGAGAATTTTCTGTATCATCTCGATTTGCTCGATGATATGACCAGAAGCGTGAGGTTCGATAGAAGGACGCAAGACGTTAAGTTTATCCATACTCGCATGATAGCGGTCTTTATAATATTGTGCCACTTCCATAGGTTCGAGGTTCTCAAGGCGAGCCTTCTTTGCGATTTTATCTTCGCCTTCGTCGGCATCATGTTCGAGGTGACCTACGTCGGTGATGTTACGGACGTAACGTACTTTATATCCTAAATGTTTGAGGTAACGAAACACCAAGTCGAATGTGATTGCAGGACGGGCGTGGCCTAAGTGAGCGTCGCCATAGACGGTAGGACCACAAACATACATTCCCACATGAGGAGCGTTGAGAGGCTTGAACAACTCTTTGTTACGAGTCAAGCTGTTGTATATAAAAAGGTTGTTTTCCATGATTTATTATTTTTTCAATAGTTGCAAAGTTACAATTATTTTTTATTGATAAGATATAAAAGGAAGTTATTTTTTGACGTATGTATATTTGTTTTTTCCTATTTTTGTAAAAAATAATGAACAAATGAAAAAGCTTTTATTCTTCGTCATATTGTTAATTTCTGTAGTAAGGTTAGATGCACAGAATATTGGAGACCAAATTACCATAGATTCTTTAATATATAAAGTCACGAGTATTTCACCTGCGGAATGTGAAGTCTATAGATATACCGACTCAATCACTGATATAACAATTCCTTCAACAATCACCAATTCAGAGACTGAGTTCAGTGTCACTAAAATTGGAGAATCTGCCTTCTATCGTTGTTCAAGCCTGAGGACAATAGTGATTCCAAACAGCATTATTTCCATTGGGGAAGATGCTTTTAGCTTTTGTTCAAATATGACAAGTATTACATTTGAAGAAAATTCTCAACTTGCTTCTATTGGCGATTGGGCTTTTCTTTATGCAAAAAATCTAACAAGTATAGAAATTCCTGACAAAATCACTGAGATTGGGAAAGCGGTTTTTCATTATTGTTTAAGTCTTACAAGCGTAATTATACCAAATAGTGTTACCAAAATTGGAAAATTAGCTTTTTATGGTTGTTCAAGTCTTACAAGTGCAGTAATTCCAAACAGTGTCACTTCCATCGGATCAGGAGCTTTTAATTATTGTTATAGTCTTTCGAACATAGCTATTCCCAGCAGTGTCACCAATATTGGATTGAGTGCTTTCGACAATTGTCACAATATTACAAATATAACAGTTGAAGAAGGGAATGTTGTATATGACAGCAGAGACAATTGCAATGCAATAATAGAAACATCGACAAACACACTGATAACAGCATGTAAATCCACAATTATTCCCAATAGCGTCATTGGAATTGGAAGCGAAGCCTTTTCTGGATGTTCAAATCTAACAACAATAACAATTCCCAATAGCATCACTTATATTGGTATATGTGCTTTTTCAGGTTGTTCAAGTCTGAAAAGTGTTGTTTTTGAAGAAAATTCTCAACTTGATTCTATTTGTGGCAATGCTTTTAGTCATAGTTCTATTACATCCATAGAAATTCCAAACAGCACCACTTATATTGGAAGTTTGGCTTTCAGCGGTTGTTTAAATCTGACATCCATAGAAATTCCAGACAATGTAACTCGTATTGAATCGTGTACTTTCCTTGACTGTTCAAATCTTACAAGTGTGGAAATCCCAAGCAGTATAGCTTCTATTGGCGATTGGGCTTTCTATCGTTGTTCAAGCCTGAGGACAATAAAATGCCATGCAGAAAATATTCCTGAAACAGAAAAAGATGCTTTTGAAGAATGTCCTTCTGATATGACAATATATGTTCCCGAATCATCTGTTGAATCATACAAAGTCGCAACACCATGGAACTATTATGAAATTATAGGATTCTCTCCTACATTTGTTTCAGAAGTTCATAATGAAGACTTAAACATCTATCCGAATCCTGTTAACGACAGACTTTATATTGAAACTGAAGGCGTAATTAAGGAAATTGTTGTTTATGATATTTACGGAAGACGACAGACAATAGGCAACGGAGAACAGTCATTGGATATAGATGTTTCTTGTTTAAACAGCGGAATTTATTTCGTGAAAATAAAAACGAACAACGGAACAATCACAAAACGATTTGTGAAGCAATAAGGCTTTATACAACGATATATATTGGTTCTTCAATAGAATAATTATTTTTCCTATAACAACGATTTTTTTCTTAAAAATTTACTCGCTTTTTAAATTAAATTCTTTACATTTGCGTTTTGATAAGACTTTGTTAGTAATCATTTAACAATTTGTGTTATGTATAATAAATTTCAACAATATTTACAAAAGGAATTAGCTCAGATTGAAGCTGATGGCCTTTACAAAAACGAACGTATAATTGAAAGTCCACAAGGTGCAGAAATCATGGTGAAAGGCAAGAAATGCTTAAACTTCTGCGCTAACAACTATCTTGGTTTAGCCGACAATCCAGAGCTTATCGAAGCAGCAAAGAAAGGCTTAGACTCACGCGGTTTCGGTATGGCTTCAGTTCGCTTCATCTGCGGATGCCAAGACTTACACAAACAATTAGAACAAAAAATCGCTGAGTTCTTCGGTACAGAAGACACTATTTTATATGCAGCATGTTTCGACGCTAACGGCGGCGTTTTCGAACCATTGTTAGGACCAGAAGATGCTATCATCTCCGACGCTTTGAACCACGCTTCTATCATCGACGGCGTACGTCTCTGTAAAGCACAACGTTTCCGTTACGCTAACGCTGACATGGCAGACCTCGAAGCTCAACTTCAAGCAGCTAAAGACTGCCGTTTCAAACTCATCGTCACTGACGGTGTTTTCTCAATGGACGGCAATGTTTGTCCTTTGGATAAGATTTACGAACTCGCACAGAAATATGACGCTATGGTCATGGTTGACGAAAGCCACTCAGCAGGTGTCGTCGGCACAACAGGTCGTGGCGTGACAGAACGCTTCAACCTCAGAGGCGAAATAGAAATCTTGACAGGCACTCTCGGCAAGGCATTTGGCGGCGCAATGGGCGGTTTCACAACAGGTAAGAAAGAAATCATCGATATGTTACGTCAACGTTCTCGTCCTTATCTCTTCTCTAACTCAATGGCTCCAGGCTTAGTAGCAGCTGGCATCCGTATGTTCGAGATGATGAGCGAGACAAACGAACTCCAAGACAAATTACACGCAAACACCGACTACTTCATCAAGGAAATGGTGGCAAAAGGATTCGACTGCAAACCATCAGAATCAGCAATCTGCGCCGTGATGTTATACGACGCTCCTCTCTCACAAAAATTCGCTGCTCGTATGCAAGACGAAGGCATCTTCGTGACAGGCTTCTACTACCCTGTAGTTCCAAAAGGACAAGCTCGTATCAGAGTACAGATCTCAGCAGCTCACGAGAAAGAACATTTAGACAAGTGTATCAACGCTTTCGTAAAGATCGGACAAGAATTAGGTGTTATAAAATAATTAACTTTCGTTAAGTTATGAAAAAGATATTAATAGTTGGTTCCGGCGGTCAGATCGGAACAGAGTTGGTCAAGAAACTTCGTGGCATCTATGGCAACGAAAACGTAGTAGCCAGCGACTTACGTCAGCTCACAGGTGAAATCGTCGAGAATGGTCCTTTTGAAAGAATCGACTCGACAAACATGATGCAAATCATTGAGGTAGTGAAGAAATATAACATCGACACTATCTATAACCTCGCCGCCATTCTTTCTGCGACAGCAGAGCTTAACCCAATGTTAGGCTGGAACGTCGGTATCGGCAGCTTGGTCAACTGCTTGGAAATAGCACGCGTTTTCGGTTGTGCAGTCTTCACACCTTCTTCAATAGGCGCCTTCGGTCCTAACACACCAAAAGACATGACACCACAGGATACAATACAACGTCCTAATACTATATACGGTGTGACTAAGGTAACAGGTGAGTTGTTGAGCGACTATTACTTCACACGTTTTGGCGTTGACACACGTTCCGTACGTTTCCCAGGCTTGATTTCGAACCTCACACTTCCAGGCGGCGGCACCACAGACTACGCAGTGGAGATATACTATGCTGCTGTCAAAGGCGAGAAATTCATCTGCCCATTAGAGAAAGGAACCTTCATGGATATGATGTATATGCCTGACGCATTAGACGCTATGGTCGACATCATGGAAGCTGACCCAAGCAAACTCATACACCGCAACTCATTCAATGTGACAGCGATGAGTTTTGACCCAGAAATTCTTTATAACACAATCAAGAAATATATTCCTACTTTCGAGATGGAATACAAGCCAGAGCCTATCAAGCAAGCTATCGCCAACTCATGGCCTAACAGCTTAGACGACAGCTGCGCTCGCAACGAATGGGGCTGGAATCCAAAATACGACCTCGATAAGATGTCAGTCGATATGATTGAGACATTAAGAAAAAAAATGGGACTTTAATAGTCCCATTTTTTTTAACGAATCCAAGTCTGCGACCTTCCTATCCAGCCGCGTTTGTCTATAGAACCGCGTAAAGTTATGGTATTGTCTTCTTTGTTATAAGTAATCTTACCATAATAGTTTTTCTTTCCTTCTGGTTCATAGATGATACCGTTTCTGAGCATACCGTCATACTCTTCCATGTCCTTGATGACGACCATATTCTCAAAGCCTGTGTCTTTCAACTCCTGTCCTTTCCAGAATACTTTCAGAATCTTTCCGTAATAAAGACCGTTATCGCCTTTATAAAATTCCACTATACCTTTGGTCTCGCCCGTCACGTCATCAACAGTACGCCATTGGCCGAGAATCTTTTCCACTTGAGCTGATGCCATCATCGAGCTAAGAAATAATGCTAATAATAAAAGGTGTTTTTTCATAATTCATAATTCATAATTCATAATGCATAATTCATAATGCATAATTCATAATTCATAATGCATAATTACTAAGACGCATCAATGTGGGTTTATTTTTAGGGGTTCATTGATACGTCTCTACATTGTTAATTGTCAATTGTTAATTTCTCAATAACTTCCGGATAGTGTTTATATTCCAAAGTGTGAATCTTCGCTGCGAGACTATCTGGCGTCTCTCCTTCTTCTAAAGCGACTTGAGCTTGGAAGATAATATCGCCGCTGTCGTAATGTTCGTTCACATAATGAATTGTGATGCCAGAATATTCTTCTTTTGCTGCCACCACCGCCTCATGAACATGTTCGCCATAGAAACCTTTACCACCATATTTTGGCAATAAGGCAGGATGAATATTAATAATTTTATTAGGGAAAGCTTCAATGAGATGTTGAGGCACAAGCCATAAGAAACCTGCCAATACAATCAAATCAATATTTTGATTTAAAAGTTCCTTGCTTAATTCTTCACTTTTAAACTCCGCCCTATTGATAATCTTACATGGAATATTTAAGTTTTTCGCTCTTTCAATAGCATACGCATTGGGATTGTTACAAATCACATTAGCTATCTCCACCTCTGGATTCTCTGCAAAATATTCCGCTATCCGCTGTAAATTAGTACCTCCACCAGATACAAAAATCGACAATCTTTTCATATATATATACTTTTTTATTTAATTTTACTTAAAATCTTAACTTCTTCATTTGGAGACATATCAAACCAAATAATCCACTCGTCACCAAAACTTGTCTCCCTTTTGTTAAAATATTTTAAATTATCTAGTTCCACTTCTTTTGTAGCTATCAAAGATAAGCCTTTTATCGTTTCATCGCCATGATTTTTTAAGACTACATCACCATTTCCCTCAACTCTATATTCCAACGTTTTTAGATGCTGCTGATATTTCATATAATCGGCTATCGTTGTCGGCAACAGCAAACGCTGCTCTCTCATTTTCGCAATCTTATCAAGTGCGCGATTGAATCCTTTCTTAGCCACAACCTTTCCATTTTCCACTTCCCAGAAACCTCTTTTATCCTCAACCCAAGGCGCATAAATATGAGTAATAAACACTTCCCTATAATCAACAATCTTATCCAACATTTCCTGACTGAAATAATAATCCCAAGTCCAGTTTTCGCCAGGCTCGATGGTATAATGCGTAAACCAAATCAAGATGTCAGGATATGAAGGATACGAACTTATTTTAGGCAAAGGGAATGCGTCGCCAAAGCCTGGATATGGACGTGAAAAGTTATTATTAAACAGATAGTCTCCAAAGGGAGTTGCGTCTTCGTAGGAACAATTCCAAACATACTTCACACCATTTTCCTTCCATAAGTCGTAAACATAATATGGCGATGTCGAATCCAAACCATCACAAACCATATTCTCTCTATTGTTAACGATAGCATTGTTATAACCGTGGTCAATCCATGAAGGAGAAGCGAAATTTTCCTTCATAAAAGAAAGCGCCTCCGACAATGATTCTCTATCTGAAGTATGTTGTTCGGGAGTATGCAAACAAATATCAAAGCCATTACCATCCAACTGTTTAAGGAAATCATAGAAGGAATTATCTGTCTTAATCGTAGAATGGAATCCTGGATAATCTTCGTTTTTCTCATAATTGGTAATTGAATCTGGATTGTTATAAAAGACGCTCTTCGTAACAGGGATATCGTAATATGCAAAACCTCCAATAGCATCTTCAATTTCAGACACATCTTCACTTCCGAAATAGGTAGCTCTATGGGTTTTAATATCCGCCCAGTCAGCGTGCTCCGTCCATATAATGGCAGACTCATATCCATCATAAACTGGCATAATTCTCGGAAGAATGGTCTTATCTGTCAACGATATAACGAAGGACGATGAATCAAGAGAACCTTTTTTCATGAAGACCGTAGAGTTATTAACGAAATAATCGGAGGTATCGCCAAGAGGAAAATGAATCAAGAAATGGTCTCTGTAATAATCCGTATTGATATATGCTATAGAATTTCTCGTATCAAGCTGAATTGAAGATATATCATCTGGATGATATAAATTTATCTGTTTCTCATCAAGTTCAAGCGAGAAACCTTCGTTATCAAGATAATAAACATTTTGATAATCGCCTGTATCAACGAATGAATTATTTCTATAAACAATAAAATCATCATCGATGAAGGGTATTATCAATGACGATTTGACTATGTTAATATCTTTTAGGTATTTCGTTTGCAAAGAAAAATTAACATTAGGATTCTCATCTTCTATAGTGATTATAAGTTCGCTTATAGCTATATTATTTTCATTCTTAAATCTTAGAACGCTCACATTTTCTCTTTTAACATTTTTTAACAAATTCCAATCAGCAGATTGTAGTTCTATAGTATCACTATCCACAATCAAAGAATAAAACATCGACAATGGCTTAGTAAATTGACTCTTATTATTATCAGCAAGCATTACTCTATTTTCTTTTTCAGAATAAAGAATATTTATAGTTTCAGTATCAGTGATTTCCTTTAAATATCTTGGCTGCTTATATTGATTTATCTCATCTACATAAGTTGGCAATTCATATAGTTTTACATGAAGATTAAAATCATCAATATAAAAATGGTTCTTATTAGAGTTTAATACAAAGCAATTCAATTTAGAATTTCTTAACATATCGTTAGGGAGATTCAGTTCAAAGGAAACTTCATACCATTTATTATTAACGAAGCCTTCTGAAAGAGGAAATGTACGCCATAAAATATTCTTGCTGTCTCTCGATATTGAAATCGCGAACAAAGCGTCAGGTTCATGTTCAGACTTAAGCTTCATATCTATGTTAAGCAGAGCGTTACATCTTCTTATACTATCATCTATCATCAAGTTAAAGCCAAAAGCATATTGCTTATTTTCCAGGCACTCACAAACGTAGCTACCGGAAAACGCCAATGAGTCATATTTTCTGACTATGTTTTTCCAGATAGGATTATGGAATTCCTCTTCAAAATTATTGAGGTAAGATATTGTTATATCAGATGATGTATTATCAATAATTCTATTACAAGCAAAAAAAGGGAATGCCAGTGCTATAATTAGCGACAAAAAAAATACTAACTTAATTTTTTTAAACATAAGTTTTAATTTCCACCTTTTTATCTTCAAGTTGTAAAACATTGAAAACCATAGCTTCAAAGGTATAATCCTTAGGATATGACACTAATGGAGCCAATTTTTCAATTCGTTTGGAAATATACTTAAAAAAACGTTTGGATGAGAACACGTCACCTGATAAAATTATCGCATCTATCTGAGCATCTAAGCTTACATAATGGGAGGCTATTTCCTTACATATCTGATATGCCATCGCCTCAAGCATAAGTTTTGCCTTTTTATCGTTATTCTCAAAAAGTTTGATTATCTCATCAAAAGAATTTGTTCCAAGATACGAAAAAGCAGTCCCATTGGTGTTAACAAGTTTTAACAATTCATCTTTAGAATAGCACTTTTTAAAAAGCATATCAGTTATTGCAGATATGGGCAGCGTTCCGACTTCGTAGAATCCCATCGGACCAAATCCCATATATGCCTGATTTACATCGACCACTTTTCCTTTTTTATGAGCCGCTATCGACACAGACCTCTCACTGACATGGCATACGATTATGTTCATGTCTTCATAATTTTTTTTAACATCGGATGCATATCTCTTTGAGATATATTTATGTATCAAGGCATGAAACAGAGATTTTTTTCTCAGGCTACGATGAGTAGTAAAGGCTGCGAGTTCTGAGCGTTCATCGACAGAGGCCGGTTCTATCACGAGGGATTTTATCCTGATGCTGTTAGCTATAGTAAAAGCCAACAGGCCGCCAATATTTATTATATCATCACCTGCTATGCCATCGATGAGGTCACCGACCATATTCTTATCTATCGAATAAACTCCCGACTGGCAAGGTCTCAGCAAACCTCCTTCAGCAACCACATATTGCAAATCCTTGATATTGACATTATCATCACACAACTGATTCATTATGGCCTCTCGACGATAAGGAAGTTGTTCCAAAATATTCTCCAAGAGAATTATATCTTCATTAGGATGTTCAATCTCACATTGATAGAAAATATCATCATCATTGCTGACGGCTATTTTTGTAGAATATAATTTAGGGTAGATAGAGAGTATTTTCGTTGCCATAATGTTATTGTTTTTTAACATTTAAACAACATTATGGCAATAAAGTTTTAGTGACAAAAACAAAAAAACCTTAGAACTTCATATTCCAATAATTATGGATTAAGCTCTAAGTTTTTTTGCATATCAATCTACGTTATCGTGTAGGTAAGAATTATTTTCGCTTATGCCGCGTTTTTTATTTGAAGAATAACTTGATAGTTCCTGTTCCTCTTTTGGGGTAATATTCAAGCCTCTGCGCATATAAGCAGGCTGGCTTTCAAGTTCTTCTATACAAGCCATCGACCTAAAATTCATATTGAGTGACGAGAGGCGTTTACGACGCAGCTGTTCTTCTTGTGAAAGATCTTGTTTTTTTTGTTCTGGTTTCACCTCATGTTTTTTCACTGTTTGCACCTGAGTTGCTGCGCTGTCTTTAACAAAGGACCTCACTCCGAAATCTTCTTCCTCGTCATCGTCAGAGAAAGGATTATCAAAGACGCGAGAAGTAGGGACCACATCGGGTACGCGTTTTTCAGAAGACGTATCACGGCGGCGCACCACATAATCGTCATTGCTATTCGTTACAGGTTCATCTTTCTCCTTCTTCTCCTCACCGAGTAGATGTATTTTCTTTGCGTTATTATTTGCACTCTCTGGCACAGGACCTTGTTCTTCCTTATTTTTCTTAACAGCGCATATTCCTGTGGGTTCTTGCGGTGTGACAGGTTCGGTTTTTGACTGTGGTTCAGTGGCAGTCTGACCAGCGATCTGACTGAAGGCTGCATGAATTATCTTTTTATTGACGTCATTATCGACAGTATCATAGTTAGGCATATCGAATCCTGTTGCGATAAGAGTCACGTTAAGACCTTCTCCTAAAGACTCGTCGATGCCGTTACCCCAGATAACATCTGAGCAGCTACCTGTCTCATCTTGTACGTATTCTGTTATCTCCATCACCTCATCGAGCGACACCTCATGGTCACCGTTTCCAGATGTTATATATATGAGTATATTCTTTGCGCCTCTGATGTCGGAGTCATCTAAGAGTGGAGAATGTACGGCTTCTTCCACGGCTCTCTTAGCTCTGTCTTCACCTTCAGCGAATCCTGAGCCCATGATAGCCTTGCCGCTTCTTCTCATCACGGTGTTAACATCTTGGAAGTCAACGTTGACATAACCTGTCACTGTAATAATTTCCGCGATACCTTTAGCGGCAGTTTTGAGCACGTCGTCAGCTTTTTTGAAAGCCTGAGTCAGTTTCATATTACCATATTCGTCACGTAATTTATCGTTACTGATAACCAATAATGTGTCGACGTGTTTACGTAGTTCTGCTATACCATCCATTGCCTGTTGTTGGCGGCGTTTGCCTTCGCATGTAAAAGGCATTGTCACGATACCGACGGTGAGGATGTCGAGTTCACGTGCCACTTCAGCCACCACTGGAGCAGCACCTGTTCCTGTACCGCCGCCCATACCAGCGGTGATAAAAGCCATCTTAGTATCTTTGCTCAGCAGCTCACGAATCTCATCCATCGTTTCCATTGCTGCTTCGCGACCGACGGCTGGGATATTACCAGCGCCGAGGGCTCTCTTGCCGAGATGCACCTTCATAGCGACGGGACTTTTTTCCAAAGCCTGGTAGTCTGTGTTACAAAGTATAAAGTCGACGCCTTGGATACCTTCGGTAAACATGTGAGTAACAGCGTTGCTACCGCCGCCACCGACACCTATAACCTTGATAAAGTTAGGCATTTCTTCCACCGGGTCGAATTTAATCAATTCTGTCATTGTTCTATATCTGTTATGTTTTTGTCAATATTATCGTCATTATTGAAGAAGCGTGTAAAACCAGTGATGATGTCCTTAATATTGAACCCTACTCTTTTTGAATTTTCTTTATCTTCTTTTTTATTACCGGTATCGTCACTGTGTGTATCTTCTACCTCATCCACGTCAGCAGATGGAGTCTGGTAACTAATAGGCTCGTTAGACAAATTATCTCTCTGTCTATTGTTTTCATATTTAGCTATACCTTCTATAACGAGGCCAATACCTGTCGAATACATTGGACTTTCGAGGTCGCTTGCTGTCTCATTGGCGAGGTTTTCATTAGGATAACCCAGTCTCACCTCCATGCCAGTCTTAAACTCAGCCAGTTGACGTATATGTTTCATCATAGCGCCACCGCCGGTGAGGACTATACCTGCGATGAGTTTATGTTCTGAGTTAACTTTCTGTATCTCAGAGTTAACGAAGTCGAAGATTTCTTCCAAACGAGCCTGTATGATTCCTGCAAGATTTTTAAACGAAATCTCTTTAGCCTCACGACCATGTATTCCTGGTATAGAGACAACCTCATCGTCGCTGTTTTCACTTGCCACAGCAGAACCGAACTTCACCTTAATCTCTTCGGCATGTTTTCTTATTATAGAACATCCTTGGCGAATATCTTCAGTAATTATATTACCTCCGAGAGGGATGACAGCAGTATGATAAATTATCGAGTCATAGAACACAGCGATGTCTGTAGTGCCACCGCCTATATCGACTATTGCCACGCCTGCTTCTTTCTCATCATCACCCAAAACTGCTGCGGCAGATGCTATCGGTTCGAGTATCATATTCTCCATCTCCAAACCAGCATGTTCTATACATTTGATGATATTCTTCACTGCCGAAGTCTGTCCTATGATAACGTGGAAGTTAGCTTCCAACTTATTACCGAGCATACCTTTTGGTCGCTGATTACCGATAGGCTCTCCGTCGATGAAATATTCTTGTGGAATGACATTAACTATCTCTTCACCAGGTGATGTTCCTATCTTATACATATCCAGTTTCAACTTATCGAGTTCCTGATCCGAGATCTCCACATCAGCATTCTCGCGGATGAGGACTCCTCTATGTTGAAGACTCTTGATATGATGACCTGCGATACCAACATTAACGCTCTTGATGTTAACCTTCGACTGCTCTGAAGCTTGTGCAACAGCACCTTTGATAGCCTCAACAGTATCCTCGATGTTAACAACCATACCACGCTTGACTCCTATAGAATCTCTCTTGCCATAACCGCGAATTTCTATCTTACCATTTGGCATCTTCTCTCCGACAATACACGCTATCTTTGTCGTGCCAATATCGAGACCAACAATATAAACAGGTTCACTCATATCTATTATTTTTTCTTTTTGGTGCAAACAACTTGATTTTTAAAGTTTAAGTTAATTTCTTTATAGTTATCCATTTCTGGGTTTCCTTGCATCTTGTTAAAAAAATGCCTCATCTTGAATAACTTTTCTTTAATATTATTAACATCGCCAAAGATAACAATAATATTTGTGTTATTCAAGGAAAAAACGTAATTTTTATTCTTGTCTTTAAAGACTTGTTTCACGCATATTCTTGCGTAATCGTCGTGTACAATTTCCTTCATCAGGGAGAATATCTCTGGCAAGTCGGTGTCGACATAATTCTCGTCGTTGATATTTCCCTTATCATTTATCGGAAAGTTAATATTACCGCTAGCTACAAGTAAATGAGGGACATAGTCGTTATCTGTTGAAAAGAGATTACCTTCTTCGTCGAGATATACCGAGTTTCCTTTTTTATTGTAGACTCTCATTATAGGCTCACATTCCACCACTTCGACATCAAGGATACTTTTAAGATTTATCTCCGCCTCCACGCTTGTAACCCAAGGAATTTGGTTCAAGCTCTCCACGACAGAATCGACAGGAATCATAACGATTTGGGTATTGTTTGCAGTATCGCATATACCCATTATATCGTCGTAGGTCTTCTGATAGTCAAGGAAGTTACCGTCGTTTCTTACAATTTTCAGGTTGACGTCGTCGAGTCGGGAGTTAAAGTGCTCATACATAAAATATCCGCACAGGCCCAAGAAAGAGACCAATGTTAATATGAGCAGCAATATGTTAAGTTTTTTCTTCATGAGTCGAGTAATGTTTCTAATTGTGGTACGAATCTATCAATATCGCCAGCTCCCATTGTCAATAGAAGTTGAGGTTTCATATTCTTCACCATTTCAAGGAGTTCCTCTTTTTGGCATATATATTTTTCCTTGCATGATATTTTTTCGAGCAGAGCCGATGATGTTATTCCTGATATAGCTTTTTCGCGAGCCGGATAGATTTCCATCAGGAGGAGTCTGTCGGCGAGCGAAAGAGCGTCCGCAAATTCTTCCATAAAATCGCGGGTACGAGTGAAAAGGTGCGGTTGGAAGATGACAGTCATCTCCTTGTCAGGGAATATCATCCTTGCTGCACGCAGACTGGCTTTTATCTCTTCAGGATGATGCGCATAATCGTCGATATAACAGACCTTATCGTTTTTAAGTCTTATATCAAAACGTCGCAGCACTCCCTTAAACTCCGCCAATCCTTCTCTTATGACTTCAATATCAACATTAAGACAGAGACAACTTATTATGGCAGACAAGGCGTTCATGACGTTATGCTCGCCATAGATATGCATCATGAACTCTCCATAATCGCGGCCTTCTTTTGCAAACACCGAGAACTTTGTCGCGCCATCTTCCACTCTGATATTTCTCGCCATGAAATCGGCATCAGTAAGACCGTAAGTTATTCTCTTTCTGTCAGTGACTATCTGAAGTCTATTATTGTGTATCACCACACCATCGGAGGCTGTCTTTTCTACAAACTGATTAAAGCTCTCTACTACCTGTTCTTTATCGCCGTAAATATCGAGATGGTCGGCGTCGATAGAAGTGACGATGCTGAGATAAGGCGACAGCTGAAGGAAAGAACGGTCGAACTCATCGGCTTCCATCACCACGAGTTCATCGTTCTCGTCGCCTATAACAACATTGCTATTGATATTCTTTGCTATTCCACCGATGAAAGCCGACATTTTCTTTCCCGAATATTTAAGAAGATGTGTCACCATCGATGTCACCGTTGTCTTGCCATGACTTCCTGCCACGGCGATGCTCTTGCAGTGACGTGATATCTCACCGAGCACCTCAGCACGTTTTATTATCTTGACGTTTTTCTCTCGGAGATAATTAAGTTCGAGGGAGTCGCTTGGTATAGCAGGTGTCAGCACCACGAAGTCGACTTCGTCGGGAATCAAGCTAGGATTATCTTCATAATGAATAGTCATGCCTTCTTCTTCGAGACGTCTTGTCAGAGGCGATGGCGTTTTGTCGTAGCCTGAGACCTGACATCCTTTCTTATGGAAATAACGAGCGAGGGCACTCATTCCAATGCCTCCTATTCCCAAGAAATATATGTTTTGTTTAGCAATCTTATTCATCATTTCAGGTTTATTTGGAGTTAAGAATTATTTCTATCTGATTCACTATATCTTCTGCTGCGTTAGGCTTTGCGAATTTCGCGATATTGACTTTCATCATATTTTGTTTTCCGACATCATTCATAAGAGCGAACACTTCAGGCAGCAGTTCTTTCTCTGTCTCAGCGTTTTTCACCAAGAGAGCGGCGTTGGCTTCTACGAGACGCATTGCATTCTTGGTCTGATGATCTTCGGCAGCCGTAGGCAACGGCACAAAGACGACAGCTTTTTCGAGCAGCGACAATTCTGATATCGACATAGCTCCTGCGCGTGATATAACCACATCGGCGGCAGCGTATGCCAAGTCCATCCTATCGATGAAGACCGTACATTTTATTCTGTTGTCGAGTCCATTGGCTTTCACCTCATCAACAGCCTTATCGTAATAATGCTTGCCAGTCTGCCATATCATCTGGTAGTCGTTTTCTTTGAAAGAAGCCAACTGAGCAGAGATACCGACATTGATTCCGAGAGCACCCTGGCTACCACCAACGAGAAGTATCGTCTTCTTGGTGGTGTCGAGGCCAAAGAACGAGAGAGCTTCGTCTTTTATCCCATCGACAGGTGATATGTTATTTCTCAGCGGGTTACCAGTAAGTACTATCTTATCTTTAGGGAACCACTTATCCATGTTGTCATAAGCGACACATATCTTAGCAGCCTTGTTAGCCACCAATTTATTTGTTATCCCTGGGAAAGAGTTCTGTTCTTGGATGACGATAGGTATTCCCATCGAGGCTGCTGTCTTCATTGTAGGCCCGCTCGCGAAACCACCCACTCCTATCACCACATCAGGTTTATATCTCTTGATGATTTTTCTGGCTTTCACCATACTGCTCAACAACTTAAAAGGGAAGCTCAGGTTATCGAGCGAGAGTTCTCTCTTGAAGCCGCTAATCCACAGTCCTTCTATCGGGTAGCCAGCCCTAGGCACTCTGTCCATTTCCATTCTGTTTTTAGCACCAATGAAGAGTATCTCCGCTTCTGGGAAACGCTTCTTCAAGGCATCGGCTATTGCAATGGCTGGGAAGATATGACCTCCTGTGCCGCCGCCACTAATTATTATCCTGGGTTGTCTCGACTTCATTTTTTCTTTCTTTAATTTTATTAACTTCTCTTGATACACTCAATATCACGCCGAATGCGCAGCCTGTGAACATCAGCGAGGTTCCTCCCATACTTACAAACGGGAGAGGCTGCCCGGTAACAGGCAAAAGCCCTACAGCAACACCCATATTGACCATAGCCTGCATCACAAGCATAAACGCCAGTCCGAAGGAGACGAAGCCTCCAAACGACTGCGGTATCGCGACCATAATAGCAATCGACCGATATAGCAGTATCAGATATAGCAGTACCACAAAAGCAGCTCCTATCAATCCATATTCTTCAACGATAATGGCAAAGATAAAATCGGAATATGGGTGTGGCAGAAAGTTACGTTGCGTGCTTCTTCCTGGAGCACTTCCGAAGACACCACCTTTAGCGATAGCCGTCTTAGACATAATCATCTGATAGTCATCTTCTGTCTCGTCACCTTCTCCTGGGCTGATATGCGCCTCTATTCTATTGAACCATGTATTAACACGGTCGGTCTCATCTTTGTCGTTGAGTTTTATTAAGATGTAAAAACTCATCACCACTATAGCTATCCCAAAGAACGCCATCAGATGTTTCATATTGATTCTTCCCACAAAGAGAAGCACCATGCAGCTAGCAAACAATATGGCTGCTGTGGAGAAGTTCTCTGGAAATATAAGTCCAACGATAATCAGAACGGGTAACATCAGAGGTACGAAAGCGTTTTTAAAGTCTTTTATCTCATTCTGTTTCAGAGTAAGTTCTCTCGCCAGATAACCTATCAAGGCAATCTTAGCAAAGTCGCTCGATTGGAACGAGACGCCCATGATACGAACCACGCGCTGTGCGTTGTTGAGGTCGACACCGAAAAACAAGGTATATGCTAACAATGGTATCGATATCAAAAACGCTATCTGGAAAATTCTTGAATAATAAGTATATTTAAAGAGATAGACAACATACATCACGCCCAATCCGAGGAACAACTTCACAGCATGGCTCAACAATACTCTGGCGTTGTCGCCTTCAAACTTCGCATTGGCATATGTTCCTGTTGCGCTGTACACAGCAAGCAGCGACACCAATGATAGCAGAGCCACTATCATCCATATCACCCTATCTCCTTGAAAAAACTTATTAAACAGCTTCATCATCTATCACTTTAAATTTTGAACACATTGTTTGAAATAGTCGCCTCTCTCTGCAAATGACGAGAACTCGTCTTTAACCTGCGACGCTGGAGAGTAAATGACACAGTCGTCGACCTCAGCAACGATATGAGCCATCTTGACAGCTTCCTCTATACTATCGCAATCGATGATGTTCTCAGGGATGATATTGGAGAAGACACGATGGAATCGTTCTGTGTTTTTTCCTATGCACACTATCGACTTGACATATTTTCTCACCTGAGGTATAAGCTCATCACAATCGGCATTGTTGGCGTATGTTATCCACACAAGTTGTTGATGCAGATTATCGAAAGAGAACCAAGCCGCCTCGCTAGAGCATGCTCCTGCGTCGTCGTAATAAGACACACCTTCCACCATATCGACATATTCATATCTATGTCTCACGTTTTCAAAGTCGGAGAAAGCTTGTTTGATACTCTCTTTTCTAATCTGACTCATCTTCGACGAAATCGTTGCTGCTGTTGTCATCGAAGCTGTCCTTCTTCCCTGTCTTGCCAATTGTTCTAATGTCATCGTTAATAAAATTTAAGAAATATGTAAAAAAATGTTATCTAATCTTCAATGTTAATATTGCAAATGCCACGAGCATGATACTTACAATCCAGAATCTGAATGTTATCTTAGACTCGTGATAGAGTTGTGAAGAGCCCTTGAAGAGAACCTTACATCCTGGATCCAGTTTCTCCACCAATGACAACGACGTCCTGTAATGGTCATGCACTGGTGTTCTCTTCCACAAGCGTTGACGTACGCCTTTTTTCTTTCCCATCTTGTAGTAAAACTTCTGCAATATCACAGAGATGCTTTCCCACAAGAACACTCCGCATATAATAGGCAGAAGCAATTCTTTATGAATAATTACCGCCGACACCGCTATTATTCCGCCAATAGTAAGGCTGCCTGTGTCGCCCATAAATATCTGTGCTGGATATGAGTTATACCATAAGAATCCGATGAGAGCTCCTATGAAAGCACAGAGAAACACCACCACCTCCTCGCTTCCTGGTATGAACATAATGTTAAGATAATCCGCCATCACCACGTGACTCGAGACATACGCCAGCACAGCCAGAGCCACACCCATTATCGCAGAGTTGCCCGCCGCCATGCCGTCCATACCGTCGTTGAGGTTTGAGCCATTTGAGACAGCTGTCACCACAAACACCGTGACTATCACAAAGAAAATCCAGCCCGCCCAATATTTATATGGCTCACCGAGGAAATTAAAGAAATCGGCATAATTCAAGTTGTTATCTTTCACAAAAGGAATTGTCGTACGTGTCGATTTAACGTCAGGTGTCTTGACAACTATTTCTTTGTTGTTTTCAATCTTTGTTTCTACTTTTTCATTCATCACCACTGAAGGGCTGAAACGTAATGTCAGACCGACGATAAGTCCAAGAAGCACCTGAGCGAAAATCTTAAACCATCCGTTCAAGCCGTCTTTTTTCTTTTTGAATGTCTTGATGTAATCGTCGGCAAAGCCCACTATACCAAGCAATATCGTTGACACTATCATCAATATCATATAGACATTCTTCAGCTTACCTATCAAGAGACAAGGTATCAAGATAGCTGTTATAATAATGAGTCCACCCATCGTAGGCACGCCTTTTTTCTGTGTGTTAAAAGGGTCGGTGGCCTCGTCTCTCTGTGTCTCTGATATCTGATGTTTTTTCAGGAGACGGATGAAATATTTTCCAAACCATATCGATATTATCAAAGATGCGATAATAGCGAAGATAGCGCGGAATGTGACGTATGTAAACATTCCTGCTCCTGGGAAGTCGCAGCACTTATCTAAATATTCAAACAAATAGTACAACATCGTTAAATCTTATTTTTCGTTCAAAGCCTTTGTTAATTCTTCCACGTCATCGAAATGATGGCGTACACCTTTTATCTCTTGATAGTCTTCATGGCCTTTGCCAGCGACGAGGATAATATCGCCTTTCTTTGCCAAGGCTGCTGCTGTCCTTATAGCCTCTCTCCTGTCGGTTATGCTCAGCACCTTGTTATAATATTCTCCGCCGACACCGGCACGCATCTGTCTGATAATCTCTTCGGGTTCCTCGAAACGAGGGTTATCGCTGGTGATGATAAGCCTGTCGCTTCTCGTCACAGCAGTGTCAGCCATCTCTGGTCTCTTAGTGGCGTCTCTGTTACCACCAGCACCGACCACTGTAATCAGCGTCTCGTTATGAGTCCTTATCTCGTTGATAGTGTCGAGCACGTTTTTCAGAGCATCTGGTGTATGTGCATAATCTACAATACCAACGACACCCGACTCAGAACGCACAATCTGGAAACGACCTGAGGCGCTCTGCAACTGACTCACTCCCTTGAATAAGTCATCATCACTCATCCCTAACAAGGACGCTGCTCCGTAGATAGCCAACAAATTGCTAGCGTTAAACTTACCTACCAAAAATGTCGAGATATTATTTCTGTTGATCTTCATCTCCATACCATCGAAATAGCTTTCCATGACGACACCTTTATAATCGGCATCTGTCCTGAGCGAATATGTTTTCCTTGAAGCCTTGGTATTTTGAAGCATCACCATTCCATTCTTATCGTCTAAGTTGGTGAGAGCAAAGGCCGTTGAGGGAAGCTCGTCGAAGAACTTTTTCTTAGCATCGCGATATGCAGCCACTGTCTTATGATAGTCGAGATGGTCATGTGTCAGGTTAGTAAATATACCGCCTTCAAAACGGAGCCCTTTTATTCTCTTCTGGTCTACGGCATGAGAACTCACCTCCATAAAGACATATTCGCAACCAGCCTCTGCCATACGGCTTAGCATCTCATTAATCTGAAGCTGGTCGCCTGTTGTATGTGTTGAAGGGACAACGGTATTGTTGATTCTATTCTCTATCGTCGACAAAAGTCCGCATGGATAGCCCGCATTGAAGAAAAGACGATAAAGTAATGTAGCGATGGTTGTCTTTCCGTTAGTGCCTGTCACTCCAACGAGACGTACTTTCTCTGAAGGTCTGTCGTAAAACTCTGAGGCAGCATAACCCAGAGTCTCTGCGCTGTCGTTCACCACGTAATATGTCACGTCGTCACTGACAACAGCAGGCAGTTTCTCACATATTATAACTTTACATTCTTGAGCTATAGCTTTCTCGATGAAGTCATGGCCATCGACCTGAGTTCCTTTTATAGCGAAGAAGGCCATCTCAGCAGAGCATTTTCTAGAGTCGAAGGTAAGGCTAGAAACCATACGATTTTCATCGCCTAAGACATCAACAATCTCGCATTTTCTTAATATGTCTTTTACTCTTTTCATTTTGCGCTCAATGTTAAATTAATTACACTTCCCTTCTTAAGTTCAGAACCAGCCTTGGCTGACTGTGTCTTTACTTTGCCATAACCAGTAAACGTCACCTTCCATCCCATCGACTCCAAGAGACATACCGCATCTGTGACATTCATGCCTTTGACATCAGGGACTTTATTATCTTCAAAATCGACATGGCTCACATAAGTCACGTCGTCGTTCATTTTCACATTAACCCACTTGTCGCTCTCAGCATCATCGACGAATTGAATATCTTCAAGGTTACAGAAATCCATGAAATCGTCGTAATACACCATTGAAGCCTTGGTGAACGACTCGCAATCTGCTTGATAATCCGACTCTTCTTCTACTATACCCAAACGTGTAGCATATATCTTCTCAGCGAGTTCCTTAAACACAGGACCCGACACTGAGCTTCCGTAGTATTTTCCACCCATCGGGTTGCTGACCATTATGATACATGAATATTGAGGGTTGTCGGCTGGGAAATATCCCACGAATGTAGCGGTATAATTCTTCTTATTATAGCTGCCTCCTTGTGAAATCTGTGCCGTTCCTGTCTTTCCTGCCACAGAGAAACCCAGTTTACTCATACTCTTAGCCGTGCCGTTTTCCACAACACCTTCTAAAAGAGTCTGCAACGTCTCAATAGTTCTTGGAGAGGCGATACGATCGTTAATAACAATTGTGTCGAAAGTCTTTATCACATCTCTTCCGTGACGTATCTCTTTAACAAACTGAGGCTTCACCATCACACCATCATTAGCGATAGCATTATAATATGTAAGAAGTTGTATTGGCGTAAGCTGCACTTCATATCCCACCGACATCCACGGAAGCGTAAGCTTAGACCATGTCTTGTCACTGGTATTTTTGATATATGGTGTCGCTGCCCCTTGTATGTCGAGGTTTAAAGGTTCATTGATTTTAGTCTGATAGATATAGTCGATAAACTGCTGAGGATTATCTTTGAAGGTCTCTTCCACCATCGTTGCAAAAGCAATGTTCGACGATTGTTCAAATGCGTTACGAATCGTGGTATAGCCTTTCTCATCATTGACCTTATGAGAGTCTCTCAGCGTCCTCTTGTAGAACACCTTATAACCCGTCGTTCCAATATTGACTTTATCGTCTATGCTCAAAGAAGGATTATTTTCAAGAAGAGCCAACATCGTCAAGGCCTTAAAGGTAGAGCCTGGCTCCACATTATGACGTAAAGCAAAGTTATATGTCTCTTCATATTTAGATGTCTTCTGGTTATAGCACAAAGAAGCCATCACTTCTACAAATCCCGATTTAACATCCATGAGCACCACACATCCTTGCTCTGCTTCATTTTCTATGAGGCAGTTCATAAGTGCGTTCTCAGCAACGTCTTGCAACTCAATATCTATTGATGTATACACATCGTCACCATTTACTGGCTCGCTATTGAAAGGATCTGGCACAGGCATCCAGAAGTTACCATTGATACGCCTGTAAGCTTGTTGTCCGTTAGCACCTTTAAGATAATCATTATAAGCGCCTTCGATGCCGACATATACATATATGCTGTCTTTATCGTTTTCTCTAGAATAGCCTATCGTTCTTGCAGCGAGCACTCCGTAAGGCAAGTTCCTCACGTATCTTCTCTCCGTGATAAATCCACCTTTATTTTTTCCATGTCTGAATATAGGATAATCAGACATTTCCTTATATTCTGCCATAGAAAGCTTTGTAGCTATTCTCACGTAACGCACATTATTAGCACGAGCCTTCTCTAAATCGCTGATATATTTAGCCTTAGATTTCTTTCCAAGTTTACGGCTCAGACGTGTGGCTAATCCGTCGATTTCTTTTCTGAATGTGGTGTCGTGAGGTGCACATGGGTCGAAGAACACATCAAACACAGGAATCGATGTCGCCAACAAGGTTCCATTTTTAGAAACCACATTACCACGATGCGCCTCCACTTCCTTAAATCTTTCCTCTCTCTTCTCAGCCTTCTCTACAAGTTCATCTTTTTCCTTGACTTGTATAACAACTATCTTGACCAAGACCAAGACACCGAACACAACCATCAACAAATAAAGAAGATACACTCTCCACAACACGTCGTTTTTAGGATCAATCTTCATCGAGGCCTCCTTTCTTCTCCACCCTTATCATCTTCATAGGTTCCAGAGATTCTTTGATACCTTTATTTTTCAACATCTTAGCTAAGTTAGACTGTTTGGTAGCCTCAGTTACATCAGACTTCATATAGACATACTCCACGTAGAGGTCTTCTGCTTTGGCATTCATTCTTGAAATCTCTCTGCTAGTATCTTCTGCAATATAAATATTTGTGATATAAAGCATTGAAAGCACCACAATATATATCAGGAACGGAAAGAAGTTCACGAAACTGTCTTTTGAAAAGAAGTTGCCGCCCATCACATCAGCGATGGTTCTGTTGATATTATTTTTCATTTCATCCTCCTTTCAGCGACGCGTAACTTTGCGCTCCTTGCTCTATTGTTGACACTTATCTCTTCGTCTGAAGGCACTATCGGTTTGCTTGATATTAACTTGTAAGGTGTAAGCTGATTTCCGAAGAAGTCTTTTTCAAGTATACCGTCGGCATTACCTGTCTTCATAAAGTTCTTCACGAGACGGTCTTCCAAAGAATGATACGACAGTACCACGAGTCTTCCACCTGGATTCAAGACATCGGCACATTGTGAGAGAAACATCTCGAGCACCTTCATCTCCTCATTGACTTCAATTCTCAAGGCTTGAAATATCTGAGCAAGCACTTTATTTTCAGATCCTTTAGGCAAGAAGCGAGCCACTGCCTCCTTCAGTTCGTCTGTTGTCTCTATAGATTTCACTTCGCGAGCCATCGTAATGGCATCTGCTATAGCCATAGCGTTTCTCAGCTCGCCATAACGCGACAGCACCGACGCGATAGAAGCCTGGTCGTAGGTATTTACAACGGAGGCTGCGTCAACAGCGGCGTTCTTATTCATACGCATATCAAGACGTCCATTATAACGAATCGAAAAGCCTTTCTCAGGAGTGTCGAACTGATAAGAAGAGACGCCGAGGTCAGCGAGAATACCATCGACCTTACCGCCGCAATAAAGCTGAACGAAGTTTTTCATATAACGGAAGTTCTGCTGGATGAACGTGAAACGGCTGTCGTCGATTACGTTCTTAGCCGCGTCTTCATCTTGATCAAAGGCATAGAGACGACCATTTTCACCAAGACACTCCATGATACGACGAGAATGACCTCCGCCTCCAAATGTCACATCAACATAAACGCCATCTGGCTTAATATTCAAAGCATTGACGCTTTCGTTCAACAAAACAGGAATATGATACATCTCTCTTATTTTTAATTGTTAACCAATAAAATCGCTTTCACCCAACTTCGCAGTGAGCATCTCTACAAACTGTTCTTCTGAAATCTTAGAATCTTCTATCTCTTTCATAGAGCGATCCCAGATCTGCATCCTATCAATCAAAGAAGTCATGACAACCTCTTTTACGAGTTTAGTTTTCTCCATCAAATCTTTAGGGATTTGAAGACGTCCGTTTGCATCTACTTTAACCATTCGCGCACCTGCATTGAAACGACGAATCAACATCACGTTCTCCGCCTTGAAAGGATTAAGCTTTCCCAATTTCTCCTGCATAGCACGCCAATCGCTCATTCCAAAAAGCTCAAGACAATCGCCAAAAAGACTAGGACGAAGGACAAATCCCTCCTCAAGAGCATCGCCGAGCTGTTCCTTAAAACTACTCGGAAGAAGCAATCTTCCCTTACTGTCTAATTTACAATAATATTCGCCAATTGGATAATTCATTTTCGATTCAATTTTTCAAGTTGTAAAATTAGTGCATTTTTTCCCACTTTCAACCACTTTTTTCTAAAAATTTTCATTTTTTTCAAAAAAAGTTATCAACAACAATCCAACATATAGTAAAATCAAGGTATTTGAAAAATTTGACTTCTTATGTGTACAAAAAATAATTATTTTCACTTATCGTAAAGATAATTCATTATTTTTGCATGATGGAAAAACTATCATAACGATAGTTTCTATAAAATTGTTGAGAAATGAGCGATAAAGAAGCATTACAGATTGACATTGAGAAGATTATTAGCCAGAAAGCTCCTAAGTTTGCCAATAAGGTCCCGCGTTTTGTCATCAGATATTTAAAGAAGATACTTCATCAGGACGACATCAACAGCCTCTTGGTAAGAGCCGACGGCTTGGCAGGTCTGCCTTTTGTGGCTGAGACCATGAAAGAATTCAACACAGGCGTAGTCACTCATGGATTAGACCATATTAAGGAAGACGGACGTTACATCATTGCTGCCAACCACCCCATAGGCGGACTCGACGGCATAGCTCTCATCGACACCGTCGGAAAGATAAGACCCGACGTCATCACACCCGTCAATGACTTCCTTCTCTTCGTGCCTAACCTCAGACCTCTCTTCATACCAGTCAACAAATTAGGTAGTAACGCCGATAATATCAAGATTTTCAACGAGACTTTTGAAAGCAACAAGACAATCTGCTATTATCCTTACGGATTATGTTCGAGAAAACAAAACGGCAAGATTATCGACCTGGAATGGAAGAAGACATTCGTAACCAAAGCCAAAGCCTATCAGCGCGACATAATACCAGCTCATATAACAGGTAGAAACAGCGACTTCTTCTACAACCTCTCAAACATACGTAAGAAACTCGGCATCAAAGTTAATATCGAGATGATGTTTTTAGTCAACGAGTTCTACAAACAAAGGAACAAAACTCTCACCATCACCTTCGGCAAACCGATACCTTGGCAGACTTTCGACAACAGATACAGCGATGCAGAATGGGCGATGCGATTGAGAAACTTCTCCTACAACCTCCCATCCGACTGCGAGCAGACTTTTGACCCAGAAAAAAATTATACAATATAAAGATAAGATATGGAAAAAATTATTGATGCCGTTTCTTCGGAATACATCATCAAGGAACTGACAGAAGAACGTTTTGTTAGGAAAACAAACTACGGTCATAATGAGATTTACGTCGTCAACGCGCACAACGCACCTAACACCATGCGCGAGATTGGCCGTCTGCGCGAACTGGCTTTCAGAGAATCTGGCGGAGGAACAGGCAAAAGCATGGACATAGACGAGTTCGACACACGAGATGACGTATACTTCGAACAGCTCATTGTATGGGATCCCGCCGAGAAAGAAATACTCGGAGGCTACCGCTTCATAGACTGCAAGAAACTCAAAATAAAAAACAACGGACAAGTAGACACTCCAACATCAGAACTCTTCTATTACTCAGAAGATTTCATCAAAGATTATCTCCCACATACCATAGAACTAGGACGTTCTTTCATACAACCAAAATACCAATCAACAGGCAATGTAAGAAAAAGCATCTTCACGTTAGACAACCTCTGGGACGGTCTCGGCGCCTTGCTCACCGTGATACCATCAACAAAATATTTCTTCGGAAAAGTGACTATGTATTCACAATACGACACTGCCTTACGCGATATGATTCTTTTCTTCATGAAAAAATTCTTCCCAGATAACGACAACCTAGTCTACCCTTATCCAGATAAAGCTATCAATATCAAGACAAGAAAAGCCATCATGAAGCTGAGACTCGACGGCAGCAATTATCAAAATAGCTACAGAACATTGAGCAAATATGTGAGAGAAAACGGTTCAAATATCCCTCCGTTGTTCAACGCTTACATGAGCCTGTCGGCTACAATGAAGACCTTCGGAACAGCACTCAACGCTCCTTTCGGAAACGTGGAAGAGACCGCAATCTTAATCACCATAGAAGACATTTTTCCTGAAAAGATTGAACGTCATCTTATATATGACAAAAACGAGAAGCCGGAACACCTCAAAGTAATTGAAAGTTGAAAGCTGAAAATTGACAATTGGGTAGAGATGCGTCAATTACACATACAAAAAACAAACGATTTGTAATTGCCACGTCTCAGAAACCTCAGAAATTTAGTAACTCAGAAACTTAAAAACGATGATAGTAAGAAAAGCTGAATTTTTACAGAGCAACACAAAAGTAGACAAACTGCCTTCCGCCAACAAACCGGAATACGCTTTCATTGGCCGCTCCAATGTCGGAAAGTCGTCATTGATTAACATGCTGACTAACAAAAGACAGCTCGCGAAGACTTCATCGACCCCAGGAAAAACAATAACGATAAACCATTTTATCATCAACGACGAATGGTATCTTGTAGATTTGCCGGGATATGGTTTTGCTCAGCGCTCAAAGAAAGACCGCGAAGCATGGAAGGTGATGCTCGACAATTATATCACAAACAGAAAAAACCTCATCAGCATGTTCGTCTTGGTCGACAGCCGCATCGAGCCTCAGAAAATCGACCTTGAATTTATCAATCATCTCGGAGAATTGCAGATGCCTTTCGGTATCATCTTCACAAAAGTAGATAAGATAAAAGAAGGCGAGCTCCAGCGTAACATACAGGTTTATAAAGACAAGCTCGCCGAAGAATGGGAAGAGCTCCCTCCTATCTTCATCACATCATCAGAAAAAGAAATAGGGAAAGATGACGTCTTGAATTATATCGACAGTCTGAATAAATACAACTACGAATTCTGATAAAAAAAAGCGCGCCAACTGCATTTACAATTGACGCGCTTATTGTTTTATTAATCATGGTATAATAGACAAAAATTATTGTTCAAATATTTTTATTGCTCAAAGGTTTTTATCAATTCGTCAAGAGGGATGCCGATATTTTTGATTGTCGACTGCACGTCGGCTGCCATAGGATTATTTGGATATCTCTCCAAGAACTGATGATAAGTATCAAGAGCTTTCTCGTAGTCTTGCATCTGGTTTTCATAAATAAAGCCTTTAATAAACATCGCCATAGGAGTCATCTCGAAGTCGGGATAATTATTAATCAGCACATTAGTGATGTCTATTGTCTTTTGCGGGTTGAGAGCGTTATACGCAACTGAAATGTCGACGGCTTTAAAAAGGAAGTCGGGCGACATCTCGTCATTAGGGAACTTCTTTGCATAATTCATATACGCCTCTATAAGTTTGTCGGCTGACTCTGCATTCAAAACACCTTTTTCATCTACCAACGTTTTTTCTAAAGTAAGAATATTATTTTTTTCTTTTTCAGATTTATCACAAGAAGTCATCGCTATTGCGAGAAATGCTATCATTAATAATGTTATTCTTTTCATATTGTATTTTTTTCAATCCGATCAAGACGCAGCAATTACACCGTGTTTATTATCAATGGTGCAATATGTCACGTATTTACATTAATTTTCAATTTTCAATTTTCAATTTTCAACTTTCAATTTTCAATTTTCAATTTATAAAACTATCTTCTTCTTTTATTCGGGAATATCATCTTATATTCGGTGTAGACGTTGCCTTCTGAGATATTGCGCAATTTATTTTTAAGCATCATCTTGCGCATAGGAGCGACTCTGTCTACATAGACTTTTCCTTCGAGATGGTCGTATTCATGTTGAATGACGCGAGCCTTTATTCCATCAAACTCTTCTTCATGTTCGACGAAATTCTCATCTAAATAGTTGATAGTTATTTTACTTGGACGTACGACTTCCTCATTCATATCCGGGAGACTCAAGCATCCTTCACGGAAAGTCCATGTCTCTTCCGACATCTCCACTATCTCTGGATTGATAAATACTTTCTTAAAACCTTTGGCTTCTGGATATGTCTCATGGAAAGGATCTGCATCAATTACGAAAAGTCTTATTGATTTGTTGATTTGAGGAGCCGCAAGACCAACACCTTCCGAGTGATACATAGTCTCGAACATATCGGCTATAAGTTGTTGTAAATTTGGATAATCTGGTTCTATATCTTCCGCCACGCGTTTTAACACAGGGTGACCGTAAGCTACGACTGGTAATATCATCTTATATAATTGTTAAAATTTATTAAAATCTGTTTTTCTTTATCGCTTCTGCTTCCATATACGACTGCAGGATAATGGTCGCGCTGATGGTATCGACGAGCGACTTGTTCTGACGCTGTTTCTTACCAAGCCCCGCGTCTATCATTGTCTGAAACGCCATCTTGGAAGTGAAACGCTCGTCATGACGTTTTATTGTCATTTCCGGAAGCGCCTTCTTCAGCTGTCCGATGAAAGGCTCAATATAACGACTTGATTCAGATGGATTATTTTGCATATCTTTCGGTTCTCCTATCACGATGGTCCCCACATTCTCTTTCTTCACATAATCTAAAATGAAGGTCAGCAAATCTTTCGTCGCTACCGTCGTCAATGAATTAGCAATAATCTGCAAAGGGTCAGTCACTGCAATGCCGCAGCGTTTCCTTCCGTAATCTATAGCCATTATTCTCGCCATATCTTAATTTTTTTTTGCAAATATAAGAAAAAAAGACGACGAGACAACGAGACTATAAGTTCATTAATTAGGAATTTATATTAACGTGAGTTTGATATAAAACAATTTATCAAAAATGAATAACATAACGTTATTTAATAATTACCTTTTCGTAACAAGTATCATTTGAGGTTTCAACAATAACCATATAAATACCTGAAGAGCATTTTTGGCTTAAGCTAATCTGACATGAAGAATAGTTGATTTGATTTACAGAAATCTTAATCTCTCTTCCAAGCATATCAATCATTTTCACATCTTTTATTTCAGAAACGGACTCAACAGAAATGTTATTGCCGTATGAAAGAACTGTCGGATTGATAGTGATTCCTTCACCTTTGTCATCAATTTTATTCACTGACAGATAAGTTGGGAGAATGCAATCTTCTATGTCTGAAGATACAATATAAACCAGTTCATTATCTTTATGTTGGCATATTAATTCCGAGAATGTTTCTGTATAAAAATCTGGCAATACCATCGGAAAAACTCCTTCAATAAACATGAGATTATCAATTGACAATTCTCCTCCATAAAAATGTCCGAATTCAATAATCTTTCTTCCATCTTCGTATCGCACATTTTCTACTTCAATCTCATACGGATAGTAATAAAGCGTAAATGTGTCACCTACATTTAATGACATATCGCATAATAAGATTTCTTCTTCTAAATCATTATTTTTTATATACATAAACAATCTGCCATTTTCTTGTTCTTCTCTGAAATATATGATTTCTTCAGAATACCAGAATGTTTTGTATCCATACTCATATTCCACATTTCTTGGTTCAACAAAATAATACAAATTGTCATTAATTGTAATTGTATCCTTATTGCAAATTGTAAATGTACTGTTATGGTTACTATCTATAATTACCGTATGTGAATTAATGCTTGTCGAGTCGTTGGCAAAGAATGACTGGTAAACGTAAGTGTCAAAATCTCCGCCCATAGTCGCCAATATCGGATAGCCATAGTTCACATTTTCCATCACCATCCATGAAACATACTGTTCGCTTTGTGAATTTTCAACCCATTTGTTGAGAGCTTCGAGAAGTTCGCTTACATTTTCTCCGTTCACCTCAACATTCTCCTCAAGTTGCAAATCCTCGTCAAACAACGAGCTGTTCATCACAACACCATCATTTTCTTCATATAAAGTATAATCCTGCGAGCCATATTCAATTGTGTAGTAAGAATTTTCTATTAAAGAATTCTCTGAGTTGTAAGCTGCCACTCCTCCACTATGACTGTACATTTTCAACGGAGCTGCATAGCAATTTCTAATTGTAGCCATAAAATTTTCATTCTCAGACATATTTTTCCCCACAATACCTCCTGCATACTCTGTGCTATATGAGGATCCATATTCTGTAGATACGAAACAATTCTCTATTATGGCATCTGCATTAGCCGAAATATTTTGTCCTGCGATGCCGCCAACACATACCATACTTCCTTCTAATCTTTCTGAAATCAAGGCGCAATTGGAAATCTTAGAGTCCTTATTAATACCCACGATACCGCCGCTATAATTAGCGAAAGACATTTCCGTCTTTACAACACATCTGTCGATAAGCGTATTGTTATCAGCCATATATGCTATACCTCCACATTCTTCATAACCGACTATCTCGCCTTTGCCAAGTTTCACATTTCTAACAACAGCATTGTCGAGGTATCCGAACAATCCGAAGTTTCTGCCTTCCCAAACATCATACATCTTGATGCCATGAATATAGAAATCCTTGCCGTCGAAAACACCTCTGAATGGATTTTCAGCAGTACCAACTGCAATCCAATTATTACCATCAATATTGACATCGTTTTCCAAAGTAACAGTAACATCTTTAAAATCATTAGCATCCTGTCCGTTAAGTCCGTTAACAACTGAGATAAGCCATGCGAGACCTTCTCCGCTTGTTATTGAAACATTGCCGTCTTCACTCACGACAAAACCTTCAGGTTGAGAAGTTACAACATCAGTCCATGATGTTTCAGCTACATATTTCTCCTGAGATTGCACTCCCAATGTAAAAAATAATAAAATTAGTAAATGTAATTTTTTCATAATGTGGAGATTTAGATACGGTTCCACTTTTAATATCTACAACAATGGGAGGAAACCATTTCCCATTTTTGCAGTTGTTAATTTCATTATCGTACTTTGCAAATATCATAATTATATTTCAAATTTCCAAGACATTTCAAATATTTTTTTAAAAATGGGGGGGTAAAACACTAATAAACAAACAATTAACACGTCATCATATCAAAAAAAAGCTCAACAATCTGCTTCAAATTATAAGTTACACTAACTTTTCTAACATGAAAAATATCGCAAAACGACTTATACTTAAGCACTACACATAAACTTTTCTTATATTTGCAGATATATAAATTCAGTTATGGAAAACCTAAAGAATATCATAGAAAGTGCTTGGAATGAACGTTCATTGTTGGAAGACAGCAAGGTTCGTGAAGCGATAAAAGAAGTCATTGAATTATTAGACAAAGGTAAAGCTCGTATCGCCGAGAAAATTGAAGGCGAATGGATCATCAACGAGTGGCTAAAGAAAGCCGTCTTGATGTATTTCCCGATTAACAATATGGAAGTTCAAGAAAGCGGCATCTTTGAATATTACGACAAGATTCCGTTGAAACGCGGTTTTGAAGAAGCTGGAGTCCGCGTCGTTCCTCCAGCGACAGCTCGTTACGGAGCCTTCATTAATAAAGGTGTAATCTTGATGCCTTCTTATGTCAACATCGGAGCATACGTCGATAGCGGAACTATGGTCGACACTTGGGCTACTGTCGGTTCCTGCGCACAGATTGGAAAGAACGTACATCTCAGCGGCGGCGTTGGAATAGGCGGAGTTTTGGAGCCGGTGCAAGCCGCGCCTGTCATCATAGAAGACAACTGTTTCATCGGTTCGAGATGTATCATAGTTGAAGGCGTCAGAATTGAAGAAGAAGCAGTCTTAGGAGCCAACACTGTCATCACAGCCTCGACGAAAATCATCGATGTCAGTGGCAGCGAACCTAAGGAATACAAAGGATTCGTACCGGCACGTTCCGTCGTGATACCAGGATCATACACAAGACATTTCCCGGCAGGCGACTATCAAGTCAGCTGCGCTTTAATCATCGGAAAGAGAAAAGAATCGACAGACAAGAAGACCTCGTTGAACGATGTTCTGAGAGAATTCAAAGTCTCGGTATGAGAAATAAAAAAAGAGACGTTAGAAATAACGTCTCTTTTTTTCTGGGTGGAAGATGGGACTCGAACCCACGACCCACGGAACCACAATCCGGTACTCTAACCAACTGAGCTACATCCACCGTCTGAATTCGAGTGCAAAGATACAACTTTTTTCTTTCAAAAATCAAGTTCGACAAGATTTTTTTTTATTTTTGTTTTCTAATTCAAAACAAGATGAAAGACAACAAGATATTATCACCTAACCAAATAGCTATAGCACGTTTCAAGAAAAACGCCACTGGTATGATATCTCTGATTTTTATCATCTTATGCGGACTGATAGCATTATTCGCGTATTTTATCATTCCTGATAAAACTCCTTACGCCAACACTCAGATTCTAGAGATAAGCACTCAGAAACCGGGTTTTGAAATCGATATGCTTCTCGTACCAAAACAAAACGTAACAGACGACAAAGGATTTTTCTCACAGATGATGAAGGGAAAGCCTTCTCCTTACCGACAAATTCCCTTCGATTCTTTAAAAATCGACAAAGAAAAAACAACGGTATTTATCTTTAATACTGATGCTAATTCTACACCTAACGAAGAAACCATTTCTAACAAAGATTTATGTTCTGAGATAAGTTTCGCCACTGATGAAGAAGCAACACATTATATATGTAGCAATTGTGTCAGACATAGAAAATTCATTCTCGGCACCGACCAATTCGGAAGGGATTTCTTAAGTCGCCTGCTCTTAGGAACAAGGATCAGTTTTTCGGTAGGTTTCATAGCCGTCTTCATGAGCATATTAATAGGTATAATAGTGGGCAGTCTCGGCGGTTTCTTCAGAGGATGGGTCGACGATGTCATGCTGTGGCTGATAAACGTAGTGTGGTCGATTCCTACATTATTGATAGTCATCGCCATCACTTTTGTTTTAGGCAAAGGCGTCGTACAAGTTTTCATCGCAGTAGGTTTGACAATGTGGGTCGAAGTTGCGCGTGTGACGCGAGGACAAATTTTGTCAGTCAGGGAGATGACCTTCGTTGAAGCAGGAAAGGCTCTAGGAATCAGCAATTTAAGAATAATATCACGTCATGTCATTCCAAACATCATCAATCCTATCATAGTGATTTCTGCTGCCAACTTTGCGTCCGCCATTTTATTAGAGGCAGGACTCAGTTTCCTCGGCATCGGCGTTCAGCCACCTATGCCGTCGTGGGGAAGCATGATAAAGGAAAACTACGCTTACATCATTTTGAACGACGCCTACCTCGCAATACTTCCAGGCATTGCCATAATGCTTTTGGTATTGGCATTCATGCTCTTCGGCAATGCATTACGCGATGCTTTAGACGTAAAGAAGTAATCACTGACGTCTTCTGTTCTCATATTTTCCATAGTCAGCCGACCAACAAGCATCATATTTATTTTCATTGCAACTACCTTTGGCAAAGTTGATTTTCAAGGATATAAAGAAATCCATTCCATTAGTATCACCGATGCCAAGATATGAAACCAGGTTATGAGTTCCCATAGTAATGAAGCCTATTCTTGCCGAAGCACCTAACATAAAATGTTTATAATTACGCAAACTCAGCGGCATGCAGAAGTCGAAATATCTAGATTCAAAACGAGGCTCTACCATCAACTGCGACGCCGCTTTTACCGAATATTTAAATAAGTTTATCGGTTGTATGACAGTCGCATTGACATAAAAACATTTGACCACATTATAATCGAATTGTAGTCGCAAGGTGGTAGGGAGTCCCATCTTAAAACTATTTCCAATCAACGAAGCAGACATATCGCCATCGTAATAAATCCCGCTCAGGGAGTTTATCATATCACCGAACGAGTCGATATTGTCGAAGATACGTTTGTTAAACTGAAGCGTCTGTTCACTTAAGAATCTGTTATCTACAGCATTCTTACCGAAATTGATAAACCCCAAATCCATCAACGAGACCGATAGTCGCCAGCTATAATCCACTTTCTGCATCAGGCAGGCAGAAACAAAACGCGGAGTGTTATAGACGATGCTTTTCTTACGCAAAAACGAAAATCCCAAGTCGAGAGCAATACCATTACCTCGCACCGGCGAGCTATCGAACACAGTGCCGGATACAAAGTCAGCGTCATAGTTTAATGGTAACGAATAAGCGATATAAGAGTCAATATTATTCACCATTATGGTATCTTCGTGAATGACCTCATAATCAAGATTGTCGATATTTGCCGCAGCCGCCGAATAACCCAAAAGATATTTCACGCTGGCACCTACATCAATTCTGTTAAGATTGCGGTCATAAACCTTTCTCGAATACGACATTGCGAGTTCAGCCCATTCCATGGTAGCGGCCTTAGCTCCCGACGACTGATAATAACCGAGCAGAAAATCATTACCCTCAATCTTCAAAGCACACAACTCAGGAAGCTCATAAGGTATGTCCGTTCCACTTGTATAGACTCTTGCGTTGATGGAGAAACCTATATTCTGTTTAGTATCCAAAGTATACATTAAACTCAACATATTCACATCCAAAGATTCATATAGTTTTTTGGGATTCATATTAGGATTGTCGTAAATCAGGAAGTTATAATTTTCGCCGTACATTGTGTAAGAAGGCATTGTATGTCCTTCAGAGAAAAGCAACTTATTAAAATCCTTAGACTTCAGATAAGCGAAATCGTTGAAGAACGAAAAACCCGTTGTCGCTATAGATAAATCGGAATATAGGTACGATGTCGACATCAAGGCAGGATTCATCGAGAGCGAACGTGAGCCAGCATAATTACTCTGCGTTCCGATAAGCGATTGCGAGAAGACATAACATGAAAATATCGATAGAAAAAAGAGTAGAAAATATTTGCGTAATTCAGTCATATCAGTGAAAAATAAGTCTATGCAAATATAGAGAATAAATTCGTTTTTTTTATTTAAAAAAATGTGGAATATTTGAAAAAAAATTGTATTTTTGCACCTCCTAACGATTCGGGCGGATGTGGCGTAATTGGTAGCCGCGTCAGACTTAGGATCTGATGCCGAGAGGCGTGGGGGTTCGAGTCCCTTCATCCGCACTACAAAAAATAATTTTTATATCAAATGAACACTACACAGACATCGAAAGGCGAACTTCTCGCCGGTATTCAAGTGACCTTAGTTAAAGCTGATTATGAAGCAGAAGTAAAAAAAGCTTTGAATGATTATCAACGTAAAGCTACATTGCCTGGCTTCCGTCAAGGTAAGGTTCCTTTCGGAATGATCAAGAAAATGTACGGTCAAGCTGTCCTTTTGGAAAAGATAAATCAAAAAGTCTCTGAGGCTCTCAACAATCATATCATCGAAAATAAATTGGACCTTATCGGATACCCACTTCCAGATATGGAACAATCACAACCTAACGACCTCGACAACCAAGAAGAATTGAATTTCTACTTTGAAGCGGCTCTCAAACCAGAAATCAGCGTCAACCTTAAAAACCATAAAGTAGATGCTTATAACATCAAAGCTTCTGAAGAAGAAATAGACAGAACAATAAAAAGCATACTCGAAAACAATAAAGTCGACGATAAAGAAGCTGAACTCAACGAAGAACTCTTCTCTAAGATTTTCCCAGGTCAAGAAGTGAAAGACGTTGAAACATTCCGCGCTAAAGTTGCTGTAGAAATGGAAAAACAATATGCTCTCGAAGCAGAGAGAATGTTCTACAACAAAGCTGTCGACCAATTAGTTGAAGAAATTAAATTTGATTTACCAGATACATTCCTCAAACGCTGGATTGTTGAAAACAGCGAAGGTAAAATCAGCGCTGAAGAAGTTGAAAAGAACTACGACAACGCTTATGTCAAGTCACTCAGATGGCAACTCATCGAGGAAGTTCTCGTAAAACAAAATCCAGAATTAGTCCTTAAAGATGAAGAAGTTCGCGACTTCGTAAGAAACTCATACTTCGGTCACATGGACGTCACAACTTTGGACGAAGAAACAAAGAAACGCTTAGACGACATCGTCGACGTTATCCTCAAAGACGACAACCAACGTCAAAGTATAAACAATCAGTTGGCTGACAAAAAACTGACAGCTTATTTGAGAGAAAACATGACAGTCAACGTTGTCGAATCAGACTACGACGGATTCGTTAAATCATTTATGCCAGAAGTTGAAGTTGCTAAAGAAGCTGAACAAGCTGCTGAATAACAATATCTGAAGATTAAGGTTTAAAGCTTAAGGTTTTTGGTTCGTCATAATCAGACCTTAACTTTAAACCTTAAATTTTATCCAAAAGAAAAATAAACTGAAACAAAATATAAAATAAGTAGTTTATAATAAAAATAAAACGACAATGAACAACGAATTTTATAAATACGCCACTAAACATTGCGGTATCAATAGTTTGGCATTAGAAAAATACACATCTACAGTAACAAATTATATCTCTCCTACTATCATCGAAGAACGTCAGCTCAATGTAGCACAAATGGACGTTTTCTCAAGACTTATGATGGACCGTATCATCTTCTTGGGTGACGAAATCAACGATTATGTAGCTAACATCATTCAAGCACAGTTACTTTTCCTCGAGTCGTCAGACCCTAAAAGAGACATACAGATTTATGTCAACTCTCCAGGCGGTTCCGTATACGCCGGATTGGGAATATACGACACTATGCAATTCATCAGCCCTGACGTGGCAACAATCTGCACAGGCATCGCTGCATCAATGGCAGCTGTATTGTTGTGCGCAGGAGCTAAAGGCAAACGTTCTGCATTGAAACACTCACGCATCATGATTCACCAACCAATGGGCGGTATGCAAGGACAAGCCTCCGACATCGAAATAACCGCACGCGAAATATTGAAACTCAAGAAAGAACTTTACGACATCATAGCAACACATTCAGGACAAGCATTCGACAAGGTTTGGGCAGATTCCGACCGCGACTATTGGATGACATCTCAAGAAGCCAAAGACTATGGCATGATTGACGAAGTCCTTATTAAAAAAGTGTAATGTCGAGAGTTTATAGTTTAGAGTAGTTGAAAGTGAAAAGTTAAAAGTGTAAAGTTTACAAATTAAGAATTTTAAACTATACACTTTTTTTATAATTTACAATTAACTATAAAAGGTGTGTCAAAATTGTTTTTAAAAAGTCTCTTAGTTCTTATATAACATATTGGGATCTTACACATGTCTACCATAAACTTTAAACTATAAAACTTAAAACATCAAAACTACTCTAAACTATAAACCATTAACTCTAAACTAGAAAAAAGTATGGCAAAAAAACAAGAAAACTTCTGCTCATTTTGTGGAAAAAGCGATAAGGAAGCTGCATTGCTTCTCTCTGGAATGTATGGTTTCATCTGCGACGAATGTATCGAACGCGGTCATATCGTGGTGCAGGAAGAACTCAAGCATCTCAAAAAAGCCAACACTCCTGACTTTAAGCTCTTGAAACCTATTGAGATAAAATCGTTTTTAGACCAGTATGTTATCGGTCAGGATGAGGCAAAGAAGATTCTTGCTGTTGCTGTTTATAATCACTACAAGCGTATCAACCAAGAACAGACTGCCGACGAGGTCGAGATTGAAAAATCGAATATCGTCTTGGTCGGAGAGACTGGTACAGGTAAGACGCTCCTCGCCCGTTCCATTGCCAAGATGTTGAACGTGCCTTTTGCCATAGCCGACGCCACCGTCTTGACAGAAGCAGGTTATGTTGGTGAAGACGTTGAGAATATCTTAGTCAAGTTATTACAAGCAGCCGACTACGACGTTGCTGCTGCTGAGAGAGGCATAGTCTTCATCGACGAGATCGACAAGATAGCGCGTAAGAGCGACAACCCGAGTATCACCCGCGACGTCTCTGGTGAAGGCGTGCAACAAGCCATGCTGAAACTCCTCGAAGGAACGGTAGTCAACGTGCCACCACAAGGAGGACGCAAGCATCCTGAACAGAAGATGATTCAAGTCAACACAAAGAATATACTCTTCATAGCAGGCGGCGCCTTCGACGGAATAGATAAGATTATCGCTAACAGAGTGGGAAGCAACGCTATCGGTTATGGCAGCGACAATAAGAAACAGATAGACAAAGACAATCTGTTACAATACATCTCCCCTGCCGACATCAAGAAATTCGGTCTTATCCCTGAGATAGTTGGTCGTTTTCCTATATTGACATTCCTCAACCCATTAGACAGAGATACCTTGAAACGCATTATCAAGGAGCCTAAGAACGCTATTCTGAAACAGTTCACCAAATTGTTCGAGATGGACGAGATTAAATTAGAGATGAAAGAAGAAGTCTTAGATTTCATCGTCGACAAAAGCATTGAGTTCAAACTCGGAGCTCGTGGTTTGAGAGCCATCATGGAAGCTATCCTAAACGACGCCATGTACGAGATGCCTTCGAGCGACAAGAAGAAACTCACCGTCGATCGCAAATACGCAGAAGGAAAAGTTACCAAGATACTAACTTGCTAAGTTACTGAGGTTGAGACGAATCAGTTACATAGTATTATTTTTTCGGTGTAATTGATACGTCTCAACATGAAATTTCCATATCCTCAAACTCTGAGTTTTCACTTCCCTCTTCCTTGAAGCACTATCAAGACTGTGTATATCAATATCTTGATGTCAAGGGCCAAATTCATATTCTCTATGTATAAGATGTCGTATTTAAGTCGTTCCACCATCTCTTCTACGTTGGATGCATAGCCGAACTTCACTTCTCCCCAACTAGTGATGCCTGGTTTTATCTTAAGGAGCATGATGTAATGCGGCGCTCTCTGCACTATCTGGTCGATGTAGAACTGACGTTCTGGGCGATAACCCACTATTGACATCTTACCTCCGAGAACAGTGAAGAACTGCGGTATCTCATCGAGACGCGTCTTACGCATAAAACGTCCCCAAGGAGTGATACGAGGGTCGTTGTCTTTCGAGAGCTGCGGTCCCATTTTCTCAGCATCGACATACATACTTCTAAACTTCAACATATTGAAAGGCTTGCCGTGTTTTCCTATTCTCTCCTGGCGGTAGAATATCGGTCCTGGAGAAGAGAACTTCACCATGAGAGCTGTGAAAACATATAAAGGTGAGAATATTATTATCACCATAAGAGAAGCGACGATGTCGAAGACGCGTTTTGCTACTTGTTGCCATACAGGCATCAGTTCAGGTGTCACCCTTATGAGAGGAGCATGCCATATAGCCTCTTGTTTGACAGTTCCGAAAATAATATCCTGCATGATAGGTATTATCTTAACGACGACGTCGAGGCTTTCTAAGATAACCAATATCTTATCTATCGTCTCTATCTCAGAACGTTCTATCGCGATGATAACTTCTTCAACGTCGTGTTCTTTGATAATCTTAGCAGCGTCTTTGTAGAAGCCGAGATGAGGAACATATTTCTCCATCTTATATTCTTTTCTGTCGAAGACATTGACAAATCCCACGACAATATTTCCTGAAGAATACATCTGATTCTCCATCTCTTCATATATTGCGCAGGCATTTTCATTACTGCCGAAGATGAGAGTGTTAAAACCGATTTCCTTTCTATGAATCTTCCTTGCTGTTCTTGTAGTAATGACAAGACGGCACAGATATGTCAAGGTAAACTGTAATCCGAAGAGCATCAAGAAAGAAATATAATATGATTTATAAGAAGTTATCACATCGTCGATAATAGTTACAAAGAACAATATCACCACGCCGATGAGTACCACGAAGAAAGTCTGTCCTAATTCTTTAAGTCGTGACTTGCTGAAGACGTTGTTATAATAACCTGATATTGTGTAGAGTGCGAGCCAGAAGACGGGCACGCATATCACGCCCAATATAAATTTAAAGTCATGAAACATCAGGTTATAATGCTCCATGAAATAAGGGTCTTCGTTATATTTTCTAAAGGAGAAAAAGAGTGTCCATGCCACCAGCGCACATAACCAGTCGCTGACTACATACTTCAATGTTTGCTTTTTCTTATTGTTTTTTCTAGTCACGATAAACGAGTTTTATGTTATCAAAATAATATTCTGCATCTTTTCCAGCATCGACTCTACCGGCGATATAGAATTTAAAATATTCAGCCTCTTGAGTGTCGGTGATACTAGGTCCGAGGTTGATATAGATTTTGTTCCATCTGTCAGGAGAAGGATTTACATAGACCAGAGGCATATATTCCTCGCCGCTGATATATGCGAAGAGGCCTACTTCGAAAAGTTCGTTGGTCTTATAGTCTATTTCCAAGAACACGCTGTTGCCTTGGTTTGGCAAGTCGTAATAAGCCTCTGAAGTGATGCAGAAATTATTCAGAGTATCGGTATCAGTTGTACCAATCCACACATAACCAGAGTAATGTGAGTTGTTAAAGGCATCGTTCCAGATACCAGGAGCGTCTCGCTCAGTTCTCGTTATCGTTGTATCGCTGTCGCTTGTCTCTTCCAGCATAACCTGACGCTCGAAGTCTTCTATAAATCTGAAGTTAATATCGCTATCGTTTGCCGAATAGTATGTGGTTGTCGGGCGTAGAGTATCTATCTCTTTTTCTTTCAACTCAACATTTTCAATAATATAAGGTTGATAGAAAGGGTTATAGGTTCTCGTGGAGCTGTTTCCATTAAGTTTGATTCCTGGGTATAATGTCACTTTATGATTGCCTTTTTTCAAGACAGGTATCGTAGCAGGCATTTCATAACAACCTAAGAGATTATCGTCGATATAAAGCCACACATCGGTGATTTTATGTGAGGCTGCGCCTTCGACGGGATAATTTGTTGTTAATAAGAACGTATCAACGTGGATGTATGCAGGTATTTCCTGACTGCCTTGGAAACTGTTGCATGAGAATGTCATCATCATGAACGCTGCGATGAGACAATAATAGAAGCAACGTGATTTTTTCATATTCTTAGATTTTATAAAATGAACGTGACAAGAAATAATTTATTGTTTACTTAAGAGATGATTTTGCACTATTTTCTGATTACGGGCTATCTCGTCAAGAATCATATAACAGACCTTCAGAGCATAGACGCCGTCGTATATTGTAACGCTTGGTTCTGAGTTATTTATTATAGCATTATGGAAGCTTTCCAACTCTGTCATTATTGAGTTTATAGGCTTCACTTCTGGTTGGTCTATCGTTATCTGTTTGCAAGAGCCGTCAGCGAGGTCTATCGTCATTGCCAAAGGGTCTGGCGTTCCTTCTACGTCATGGATTCTCACTATGTCGGTTTTTTTATCGAGGAAATCCACTGTGATATAAGCGTCTTTCTGAAAAATACGATGGCGACGCATGTTTTTCAGGGAGATACGACTTGCTGTCAGATTAGCCACCGAGCCGTTTTCAAATTCTATGCGAGCGTTGGTGATGTCAGGTGTCAGGCTCACGATGGATACTCCGCTGACACTGACATTCTTTATCGGAGATTTTATGATATCCAAGATTATGTCGATGTCGTGAACCATAAGGTCGAGCACCACTGGGACATCTGTACCGCGAGGGTTGAAGATGGCGAGACGATGAGCCTCGACAAAGAGAGGAGCATTGATATAAGGACGAGCTGCGATATAGGCTGGGTTAAATCTCTCCACATGACCCACCTGCACCTTAACCTTTGCTTCATCAGCCAATTCAATGAGACGGTTAGCCTCATCAACAGTAGCGACTATAGGTTTCTCAATAAAGACATGTTTACCTTTCTTCAAAGCTAAAGAGGCACATTCAAAATGAGAGATTGTCGGAGTGACAATATCAACCACATCGACAGCATCGACGAGTTCTTCGATAGACGGAAAACGCTTCACCTCCATGTCACGCGACACTTTATCAGCGGTGTTTTCATCTTGATCATAAAAACCTACGAGTTCATAAACAGACAATTGTTTTATGCAATTGATATGTATCTTTCCGAGGTGACCTGCACCCAAAACTCCTATCTTCAACATTACAATATTTTTTCGCAAATATAAGCTTTTTTTGTAACTTCGCGAAATAAAAAACGAACGATGCAGGAAGATAATTACAGACATAAAGGCATGAGAAGAAATTTGGTGGAAGAGCTTCGCAACAAAGGCATTACAGACGAGAATGTGCTTAATGCCATCAATAATGTCCCTCGTCATGTTTTCTTAGATTCTTCGTTCGTGGAGTTCGCCTATCAGGACAAGGCCTTTCCTATCGGATCTGGACAGACTATCTCGCAGCCATTCACAGTGGCGTTTCAAACGAGCCTGCTGGAGATACAGAAAAACATGAAGGTTCTGGAAATAGGAACTGGTTCCGGTTATCAAGCCTGTGTCTTGGCAGAGATGGGAGCCAAGGTCTTCAGCATAGAACGTCAGAGAAAACTTTATATGAAAACGAAATCTTTTCTGGCGGAATTTCCTTATCGCATCAAGACATTCCTCGGCGACGGAAACAAGGGACTTCCTACATACGGTCCTTTCGACAGAGTAATCATCACAGCAGCAGCGCCTGAAACACCTCAAAACCTCGTCGAACAACTTAAAGTCGGAGGAATGATGGTGATACCTTTAAGTGAAAATGAAGAATGCCAGACTATGCTCAGACTCACCAAGCAAGAAGACGGCAGCATGAAAAGAGAAACTTACGGCGACTTCAGATTCGTGCCCATGCTCAAAGGTGTTGGTGACGATTGATTAGAATCTGAAAAGAAAATTAGAGATAATTTCGTCACACGTCCATGTAACTCTACAAGATATTATCATAGCAGCTCTGAATCTTAGCGACTTAGCAACTCTTAATTCCAAATCTTATATATTTTATCGTCAAGCCTTTATTTAACCATATTTGTTCGTAATATGTTCTTATCTTCTTGACTTCTAAATCATCGTCGTTGTTATATAGATTATCGTAGTTATAATATATTGGATAATTAGCTTCTTTGGCTGTCTCCACAGTAAATTCGTACATAAGGTCGCTGTCGGTCTTAAGGTTGACGACACCGTCTTCTTTCAAGAACTTACGGTAACGTTCCAGGAAGTTAGGTCCTGTCAGACGTTTGCGAGCTTTTGATGGCTGAGGGTCCGGAAAAGTAACCCAAATCTCATCCACTTCATTTTCTGCGAAGAAGTTGTCGATGAGTTCGATATGAGTTCTGAGGAAGGCCACATTGGTCAAGCCTTCGTTGCGTGCTGCACATAAACCAACCCACATACGCGAGCCTTTAATATCGACACCTATGTAATTAACGTCTCTATGCTCGCGTGCAAGTCCTACGGTGTATTCACCTTTACCGCAACCCAACTCCAACACTATCGGATTGTCGTTCTTGAAGAATTCCTGTCTCCATCTGCCTTTTAATGGAAAACCTTCTGTCTTGATTCTCTCAAAAGAATATTCAAAAAGATTATTGAATGTTTTGTTCTCTGCAAATCGTTCTAACTTATTCTTACCCATCTTATTTTATTTTTGGAACAACAACCATGCTGATTCGTTATACTCTTTCTTTATTGCTTCGAGACGAATCAAGGCGTCAGATTTCTTTGCAAACGACTCGTAATAAACCCTGATGTTTCCCTTATCGTTCATCTCTAATGACGCTGCATTCTCAAAGCCTTGTCTCTTAAGACCATTGATACATTTATTAGCACTCTCCTGTGTCTTGAAAGAACCGCCAACAATATAATAATGACTTTTTTCGACTATCTCTTGCTTTTCAACTTCAACACTTATAGGAGTCACCACTTCAACTGCAGCGACCTCTTCAACTTTTACAGGTGCTTCTTCAACATCGGATGGCTTTGCCTCGTCAACAGATACAGTTAACACCTCTTCATTTACAGGAACGGTCTCCGCGATTGTGGTAGCAACTTGAGACTCAGGATTCGAAAATACAACAGATTTGTCACCAGCACGTTCCATAACGCTCAAAAGAAACTCGTTAGGAGAAGAATACAAGAATGGATTCCAGCTTGCGAAATTGGAGTCACCTCTATCGGTGGTCCAGTTAATCACGAATATCAAGAAGAATGCTAATGTCGAATATGCTATGGTTCTAAAGAGATTTGGTTTTCTGGTGGTTACGGTTTCTGGTTTATCTTCTACGCTTTCTATAGCGATAGTGTATTCTGTGTTTTTGGCTTTCTGTTCTACGTAAATTCGCTCTTTGATAACCTGATATGTCTCAGTACGGAATACAGGTTGGATATTAAACGCATTCAATCCGAAAGCGTCGCCGAGCATATTAATGTTTTTATTTGTTTCAAAGACGTAATTTTCACCGAATTTACGCAACTTACCGAAGCCATCTAGCTCTATCTCAGACTCCACGTCAAGAACGGACTCGATCCGATGCACGAAGTCAATAATTTTATCGATAGATTCTTCTTTGGAAACAGACTCTTTTTTTGATATGTAATCTACTAGAATCTCGTCATTATTCTTCAACTTATTATTGAAAACAATCTCCTTGTATGGCGGCTCAAAACGATGATTTGCGTAATCGATTGTGGCGGAGACTCTTTTAGAAATAAAAGCTCCTAATTCTGGTACGATTACACACTCATTGTCTTTCAGCAAATCTATTAAATAACTAGTTATCATACAATTAGAAATTTTCAGTAATAAATTATTTCGGTTCGCGAAGTTAAGAAAAATAGTTTAATCTTTGAAGAATTTAAGACATTTTTCTACATCTTGCGGTGTATCAATTGAATAACTTTCAAATTCTGTCACACCCATTTTTATATTGAACGAATTTTCGAGCCAGCGGAGTTGTTCGAGGCACTCTGAGAGCTCGAGACTCGACTGTGGAAGCTTTGCGATTTGCTTTAAGACATCGACTTTGTAAGCATATATTCCTATGTGTTTATAAAAGCATCTCGCCTTCATCCATGCCGCCGCATTTTTCTCTTCCTTTCTCATAAACGGTATCGTCTGTCGACTGAAATACAAGGCTTTATGATTCATATCGAAAACCACCTTCACCACATTCTCATCAAAGAGTTCGTCTTCATCTTTGATTGGTTTACATAGCGAAGCTATATGACTGTCTTCCAAAGAAATGAGCTGTGCCATCTGATTTATCTGTTCTGGGTTAATGAAAGGCTCATCACCTTGTATATTAACGACAGCATCGAAATGTGTATCAATATTTTCTACAATCTCGCAGCATCTGTCGGTGCCGCTGTTATGCTCCGACGATGTCATCATCACCTTACCTCCGAACTTCATCACAGCGTCGAAGATTCGCTGGTCGTCGGTTGCTACAATCACATCGGCGAGCAGGTCGGCTTTCAGCGACTGTTCATAGACGCGTTGTATCATCGTTTTTCCGTTTATCATTGTCAGAGGCTTTCCCGGAAAACGCGTCGAGGCATAACGTGCCGGTATAATTCCTAATATTCTCATATAGTTTAGATACTCCGTAATTGTTAATTGTTAGTTGTAAATTCAAAAAAGTCCATTCAACGAAGCGTTGATGTCATCTATAACCTTACTGAGGTCTTCTGGATTTTCAAACTCTATCTTATCGCTTTCAATAATAAGGACTTTTCCCTTGTCGTAAGAGGATATCCAGTTCTCGTATTTCTCATTAAGCGACTTAAGATAATCCAAACGTATCGACTGTTCATAGTCGCGATTTCGTTTTGCTATTTGTCTAACAAGCGTTGGTATTGAAGCTCTTAAGTATATGAGCAAATCAGGAGCTTGCATATAAGAGCTCATCAAATCGAACAAGGAGTAATAGTTTTCAAAGTCGCGCGACGACATCAACCCCATCTCGTAGAGGTTAGCAGCGAAGATATAAGCGTCTTCATAAATCGTTCTGTCTTGAACGACATTTTCTCCGCTGTTGCGGATTTCTAATATCTGACGGAATCTGCTGGTAAGAAAATATATTTGCAGATTAAAAGACCAACGCTGCATGTCATCGTAGAAACTGCTTATATAAGGATTGTTATCGACTTCCTCATAATGAGGCTTCCATCCAAAATGTTTTGACAACAAATGAGTTAAAGTGGTCTTACCTGAACCTATGTTACCTGCTATTGCTATATGCATGACAAAAAATATTTTTCTGCTAAGATAAGAAAAATTAACAATTTACAATGTACAATTTACGATTTTATTCAAATCTCACCTAACAACTTTTAATTGTCAATTATTTCGGTGCTTTCACCAAGAAATATATACCTACGACAGAAAATAGTATGTTGGGGAACCATGCTGCGAGCAATGGAGAAAACGCACCTGAGAGGGCGAACACCCGCGAGAACTCCATAAAAAGCACGTAAGAAAACGCTATGGCGATGCCGATGCCCATATTCAGTCCTATTCCTCCGCGCACTTTCCTGCTGGAGAGTGCCACTCCTATAATAGTGAGGATAATGATTGCCACAGGCGACGCGATGCGCTTATGCATCTCTATCTGATATGGAAGCGAGTTGTCGGCGCCTTTCAGCTCGAGACTCTTGATATGGTCTCTTATCTCAAAAAGATTCATCACCTCAAATTCCTCCTTAATGTTATAAAGATCGCGAGGCTGCAGCTTCATGATAGTGTCCATCGTCTTTCCTCTGCGCATCGTCTCACCAGGATAGAGCGAACGTTCAACATAATTGGTGAGCTTCCATGAGCCATTGATAGTGTCGAAACTAGCTTTATCGGCGATGAGTTTGTATGTCATCTCATTATTTTCAAACTTCTCCACCGAGAATTTATAAGCTATCTTCTTTTTAATGTCGAAGTTACCCACGTAAACATAAACTCCTCTCTCAATCTGTACATGAATATTAGAGCCAGAGCTTTTCGTCAGTCGTTCTATGTATTTATCCTTAAACTCTCGTCTTACGGCATCTGTCTTAGGTATCAAGAAGTTACCCAGATAAAAAGAACCGACAGCGAGCATCAACGCGCCTAAAACATAAGGATATAACAATCTTCTAAAACTGATTCCGCTACTCAGTATGGCGATGATTTCCGTATGGCTTGCCATCTTTGAGGTGAAGAGAATCACAGAGATGAACACGAAGAGATATATGAAGAGATTTATAAAATAAGGGATAAAAGGCACATACCAATAGAGAGCCACATCTTTGAACGTCGCCTGATTCTTTATGAAGCTATCGATATTCTCCGAGACATCGACAACAATCACAATGAGTATCAGCAGGCTTATCGAGAAGAAGAATGTTCCTATATATTTTTTTAGTATGTACCAATCAAGTTTCTTCATGTCATATTCTGCGAGTTACTTTAGGAAGCATCATATCGCGCCACGATGCGAAGTCACCTTCCAAGATGTGTTTTCTTGCCTCTTTGACGAGCCACAAGTAGAATCCGAGATTATGAATTGTCGCAATCATAGGACCCAAAATTTCTTTTGAGATGATGAGATGTCTGAGATAAGCTTTAGTATAATCTCTGTCGACGTATGTAGTTCCGTTTTCGTCGAGAGGAGAAAAATCGTATTTCCATTTCTCGTTCTTAATGTTGATAATACCTTCCGAAGTGAAGAGCATGCCGTTACGTCCGTTACGTGTTGGCATGACGCAGTCGAACATATCGACGCCGCGTGATATAGCCTCGAGGAGGTTGGCTGGAGTTCCCACGCCCATCAGATAACGAGGCTTGTCTTTTGGCAGAATCTCGTTGACGACCTCTATCATTTCATACATTTGTTCTGTCGGTTCTCCTACAGCGAGTCCTCCTATGGCGTAACCGTCGGCTTCTCTTTTTGTCACGAACTCAGCCGACTGACGGCGTAAGTCAGGATAGACGCAGCCTTGAACAATTGGGAAGAGCGACTGATTGTAACCATAGAGAGGTTCTGTCTCATTGAAGCGTTTCCAGCAGCGTTCGAGCCATCGGTGCGTTCTGCCCATCGCTTCTTTTGCGTAGTTATAGTCGGAGGTGCCTGGAGCGCACTCATCAAAAGCCATCATGATGTCGGCACCGATAACGCGTTCAATATCCATCACATTCTCTGGAGTGAAAGTGTGTTTCGAGCCGTCGATATGAGACTTAAACACCACACCTTCTTCCTTCATCTTTCTAATATCTGTCAAGGAAAAGACCTGGAAACCACCGCTGTCGGTGAGTATAGGACGATGCCAGCCGTTGAATTTATGAAGTCCGCCAGCTTTTTGCAAAACATCCAAACCTGGACGAAGATATAGATGATAGGTGTTGCCTAAAATAATCTGCGCCCTAACCTCTTCTTCTAAGTCTCTGATATGAGAAGCTTTGACGCTTCCAACAGTCCCAACAGGCATAAAAATAGGTGTCTCTATATCACCATGATCGGTGCTCAGAACACCAGCACGAGCATTACTCGCAGTATCATTCTTGACAAGTGAAAATCTCATAAAATTTTTTAGGCAAAGATACTATTTTTTCCTGTAAAAAAATTCATACTTTTGCAGTGAATTTGAAAAGTTCCGAAAAAAAATTATCCATCAAAACAAACATTTTATCGTGAGTGTAGATTTTAATTTCAATCAACTGAGTTTCATAATTCTGATAGTATTCGTCGCAGCTTGGTTAGTTCAGATGCTATATCATTGGCTGCTATTCCGTCGTATAGCATTTTATAAGAAAAAGGAGAAAAACGAAAGTCTGGAGCCGGTGTCGGTAATAGTGTGCGCTCGCGATGCCTACGAATATCTCCTCGACTTGATTCCAGCGGTCTTGTCGCAAGATTATCCAGAATTTGAACTCGTGATTGTCAACGACTGCTCTCAAGACGACACCGAAGAATATCTGAAAGATTTGGCAAGAAACAATCCAAAGATAAATCTGGTAAATCTCACTCAGAATCTCAACTTCTTCAGAGGCAAGAAATTTCCTTTGAGTATGGGAATAAAATCAGCCAAATACGACCTACTTCTTCTCACCGACGCCGATTGTGTCCCAAACTCAAACCAGTGGATTAGAGGCATGGTAGGAGCTTATAGCAACAACACCGAAATTATCGTCGGATACGGACCATATTTTGAACGGAAAGGATTGTTGAACAAACTTATCAGATTCGACACTTTGTACATCGCTATGCAGTATCTCTCTTTGGCATTGGCCCAAAAACCTTATATGGGAGTAGGAAGAAATCTTTCGTACAGAAAGAGCACCTTCATGAAAAACAAAGGATTCACCTCACACTACAATATACCTTCTGGTGACGATGATTTGTTTATCAGCCAGGTGGCAAACAAACACAACACCGACATATTCATCGATTCTGAGATAAGAGTCGAGTCGGAACCAAAGAGAACATGGGGTTCATGGATTCGTCAGAAGAGAAGACATTATTCCACAGGTGTAAAATACAAACCACACACCAACAGAGCCCTAGGTTTTTTATTAGGAAGCCGATTGGCATATTATCCAGCCTTGATAGCATTATTCTTCCTGCCTCACGCTTTTGACTTATCGATAGGAAATGCTTATTATTACGTAGTCATCGGACTTTTTGCTTTATTGCATTACATCACAATGTTCATAATCTACCATAAGTCGTCTAAGCAATTAGGAGAAAAACATTTAGGACTAATCTTCACTCCTTTCTATGATTGTTTCTTTATGGTTTTCACAACGGTGTTAGGATTTTGGAGCACGCTGTTTAAGCCCAAAGGATGGTGATTTTCAATTCACAATTCACAATTCATAATTCATAATTGTCATCGAAAAAAAATTATGCATTATGCATTATAAATTATGAATTATATCTTATATTTGCACATTATTAATTAAGCAGTAAATAAATACAGATATATATGAATGACTTTCAAAAAGAAATACTTGCGGGTATTCCCGACGAGTTACCATGCGTGAAAGAATATGATTTGACAGTAAATCACGCACCAAAACGTAAAGACATTTTAACAAAAGAAGAGAAGAAGTTAGCTTTAAGAAATGCTCTTCGTTATTTTCCTGCAAAACATCACGCTACATTGGCTCCAGAGTTTGCAGAAGAATTGGAAAAATACGGACGCATCTATATGTATCGTTTCCGTCCTTCTTACAAAATTTACGCTCGCCCTATCGAAGAGTATCCTGCTAAGTCGAGACAAGCAGCTGCCATCATGCTTATGATTCAAAACAACTTGGATCATGCTGTAGCACAACATCCACACGAACTCATCACTTACGGCGGCAATGGCGCTGTCTTCCAAAACTGGGCTCAATATCGTCTCGTTATGCAATATCTCGCTAACATGACAGAAGAGCAAACCCTCGTGATGTATTCTGGTCACCCAATGGGATTGTTCCCATCACATAAAGACGCTCCTCGCGTTATCGTGACAAACGGCATGATGATTCCTAATTATTCTAAACCAGACGATTGGGAGAGATTCAACGCTATGGGTGTTACACAATACGGACAGATGACAGCTGGTTCTTACATGTACATCGGACCACAAGGCATCGTTCACGGAACAACAATCACAGTTTTGAACGCTTCAAGAAAACAAGGCGGCACTCCAGCTGGCAAGTTATTCATCACTGCAGGTCTCGGCGGCATGTCAGGCGCTCAGCCTAAAGCAGGTAACATCGCTGGCGTCGTTTCTATCACAGCTGAAATCAACCCAAGCGCAACCGACAAACGTCACAGCCAAGGCTGGGTCGATGAGGTATACAGCGACTTAGACGAATTGTTCGCTAAAGTTAATGAAGCACGCGCTAACAAGATTGCTCGTTCTTTCGCTTATCAAGGTAATGTCGTTGACCTTTGGGAATATGCAGCAGAACACGACATCCAAGTCGACTTAGGTTCCGACCAGACTTCATTACATAATCCATTCGCTGGCGGTTACTATCCAGTAGGTTATTCATTCGAAGAGTCAAAACAAATGATGGCAGAAGCTCCAGAAAAATTCAAAGACGCTGTCTATGCTTCATTACGTCGTCATGTCGCTGCTGTCAACAAACTCACAGCAAAAGGCATGTACTTCTTCGACTACGGCAATGCATTCTTGTTAGAGAGCAGCCGTGCTGGTGCCGACATCCTCAACGCTGACGGCAAATTCCGTTATCCTTCATACGTACAAGACATCATGGGTCCTATGTATTTCGACTACGGCTTCGGTCCTTTCCGTTGGGTATGTACCTCTGGCAAAGAAGAAGACCTCGCCGTCACTGACGAAATAGCATGCAACGTCCTCGAAGAAATAGCAAAGAACTCTCCAGCAGATATTCAACAGCAAATGCACGACAACATCCAATGGATTAAAGGCGCTCGCGCTAACAAATTGGTTGTTGGCTCACAAGCACGTATCTTATACGCCGACTGTGAAGGTCGTACAAAGATTGCCGCTGAATTCAACAAGGCTATCGCCGACGGTCGTCTCTCAGCACCTGTTGTTTTAGGCAGAGACCACCACGACGTTTCTGGTACAGACTCTCCATTCCGTGAGACATCTAACATCTACGACGGTTCTTCATTCACAGCCGACATGGCAATCCACAACGTCATCGGCGACGGATTCAGAGGCGCCACATGGGTAAGTATCCATAATGGCGGAGGCGTAGGCTGGGGCGAAGTTATCAACGGCGGCTTCGGCATGGTCCTCGACGGAAGCGACGATGCTGACAGAAGATTACACTGCATGTTACATTGGGATGTCAACAACGGTATCGCTCGTAGAAGCTGGGCAAGAAACGAACCTGCCATGTTCGCTATTAAACGAGCTATGGAAGTGGAACCACGTCTCAAAGTTACAATGCCTAACTTCGCGGATGACAGTTTGATTGACGGCATTATAAAATAATATAGTTTAAAGTTTAAGGCTTAAGGTTTAAGGTTGAGTTAAATTACCTTAAACTTTAATCCTTGAGCTTTAAAATAGAAAAAAAACAGCACGATATTTGTGTTTTTCGAAACGTAATAAAAAATAATTAACAGGAAAATTAAATAAATTATTAACTTAAAAATTATAAAAAAGATGAGAAAATTTTTACTTTCATTAGTACTTGTAGCAATGGCAGGTTTTGCATCTGCACAAACATTAAAATTTGAACGTCTCAACCACGACATGCAGGTTGAAGGTGAAATCCAACCAGGCAGATTTGAAGTTATCGGTAACATCAGCGACTTTTACGAATTAACATTCGATATGTATGTCACAAACATTGGTGATGAAAATGTCACTATCACATGCGAAAGAATCGTTACATCTCCAGAAACTGGTTCTAACTATTTCTGCTGGGGTACATGTTTCTCACCACAAATCTCACAAGGCGATGTTACTTTAGAACCAGGAGTACCAAACATTTTCAACGCTCACTTCGCTCCAGTAGATGAAAACTGGACTCCAATACCATATACAGATATTACAATCGAATATCATTTCTATGAAAGAACAGGCGAGCACATGGTATTCGAAATTTATTTCGAATACAATCCAGATTCAGTAGAAGAAAACTTCAGCAATGTATTCAGTAACGCATATCCTAACCCAGCAAACAATGTTGTAAGCTTCGACTATGACATGCCATTCAATGCACAAACAGCATCAGTAGCAATCTACAACATGATGGGTCAAGAAGTCATCAGACAAGATGTTAACGTTGACGGTTCAAGATTAGACATCAACGTAAGCGACTTAACAGACGGAGTATATTTCTACAGCTTAATCGTTAACAACGAAACTGTAAAGACAAACAAACTCGTTATTTCTAAGTAAGACCACAAGTCAACAAGTTTAAGAGCGTCCTATTTAAATGGGACGCTCTTTTTTTTGAGGCTATATGACAACAAAAAAAAAGAAACCGCCTAACTTTTGATTGTCAGACAGTTTCTTCATTATTAGTTGGAACTGATAATATCAATATTTATACATTGAATTATCCAAGGCGTTTTTAATCTTTCTCATAGGAATCTGATAATGTATAGATAACACCGTAGCAAAAAAACCCGAACGTTCCGCTATTACATTAAAACCTATAGGTATAATCTCTATGCAAAAGTCGCGAATATTCACGCCTAAGCTAAGCGCATTATACAATCCTACTCGGGCACCTATATACGGAGCACATTTTTTCAAAGGCAAATGCGCACGAAAATCTAAATAAAGATCATAATAGACATCCCCCCAATCCCAAATAACACTCACGCCCGTACCTAAGCCAAGATATACAACAGGGCTTAATCTGTAACCATAGTTTAAGTGAATATCACCATAAACACCTTCATGATCATAGTAATAGTAACCATACTTATAATTTCCATAACCTATAAGACCAGCATCTATACTAAGCAACCATCCTTTTTGGTAGGTATCAGAATGTGTATTGTTCAGCGACATTTTATTATCGCTATTATATCCATAATTTGGCTTCCCTCCCACCAACTGTGCATAGGCAGAAGTAGTGATAAAGAAGCAAGTGCATAAAACAAGTAAGATTTTTTTCATAACAATAAATCTAAAAGATTATAAATCGAAATTCATTTTCCAGATATTATATTCACCATTTTGGCTACCACGTTGGGAGAGGAAATATATAGACTTACCGTCTTTAGACCATACTGGAGAGCAATCATGACCTTTATGATAAGTGAGTTGAGTTAGATTGGTTCCGTTAGAACGCACCACGTATATATCAAGGTTTTCTTCTCTACTATTTCCATCAGGTATAGTATTGCTAACCATCAATATCCATTCACCATCAGGAGAGAGTGATGCCGTTGTAAAGCTATGGTCATCTTGACTCACCAACAAAGATTCGGTACCTTTTTTATAGTTTACAGCCCATATCTCATGATTTCCTGTAGAATTTTGACGAGCACAAAGGAATTCATCACTGCTAATAGGGAAAGGTGTTAATCCGTAGCAATAATTACTTAAAGCCATTGTTTTCAAGTCGTAACTCCAGATAGAATAGTTATCTCTGTCGGCGCGTGAAAAGAATATCTTACTTCCATCTTTAGAATATGCTGGAGCATAATCCGACACATTCTGAGGAGAGATACGTTGCACTACAGTTCCCTGTTTTGCACTTGTAATATAAAGATAACTATTATTACCATCAATTTCGCTAAAGCAGATAGTCTCAGCATCAGGAGAGATTGCCACATCATTTACTTTTGAGCGGAAAGTACGCTGTATAGAAGCTCCTTTTTCGTTTAATGATTTTATAAAGATATTTCTTCGTTCATTTTTATACACATTATACGCAATAAAATTACCATCTTTAGATATACATATCAAAGGATTTGCCCACCAACGCAAACGAGAATGATTATCTCTATAAACATTAGGATTTGTTATCTGCTCTATAGTTTCATCTGTTATTTTAACAAAATTCCTACCACCCTCTTCTGGTACAGATAGATTAGACGTGTTGATAACATTTTGCACTGGCATACAAGAAACCGCAACAATTGCCCATAATGACAAAGCAATCATGGAAAGATTTATTTTCTTCATTTTATTAAGCCCTATTTTGTGTCGGGAACAACTTTTAAATTGATTATAACATAAAGTACACGAGTTCTAAACAAGAACTCAGTGAAAGTTTTATACCTTATTGATATAACATATTTAAGTAATGTATAACGACTAATTCTTTACATAATATAACGTGTGATTTTTTTTATCACATCTAAAAGATATGTAATATTTTTTATTACTTTTGCGTATCTTCGCTGAGTTCTTGTTTAGAACTCATAGATTCAAACAATCTATAACTTTTCTATTTGACTCATCTATCAAACTATGATTCAGTTCCTTCAGATAAATATTGGTGGTCATTTCGTTACTATGTCCCATTCCAGCACTTATAATCGAGATATTGATTTCATGTTTACTCGCCACTGTCGCCCAAGAATAACGAGATAGAGTTTCTCGACAAACCTCTATCTTCAAGATATAATGAATATTCTTTTATAAGACATTCGTTAAGCTGCGAAAGCAGAATATCCTTACCATTAAGAAAGCTATTAAAATATTATATGTCTTTTGATAATTCTTCGCTGTACCGAAACGTTTTTCTTTTTCTAACAGAGTAATTTGTTTACTCATAAAATTGAGCATTAGATTTTTTTGACTCACCGTTTTGGTATGAGATGCTCTTTCATTGGAATAAATTCTTTTTGTTAAATATACAATATACTTCTTTAACAAATTTTTAATCTTTGTCATTTTCATAATATTTTCTTTCTGAATTAACGAAAATAACAAATACATTTTATACTAATTCGAGATCTCATCTTTCCTCAAGAGTGGACAAAAAAAGACGCCACATTTTTAAAGTGACGTCTTTACTTATAATCTTACAGACTTATTGTCTTATTGTCTCATTGTCTTTTACTTTGCAAAGCTGACTGCTCTTGTCTCTCTGATGACAGTGATTTTGATTTGACCTGGATATGTCATCTCTGTCTGGATTTGTTTAGAGAGGTCGAATGAGATGCGGTCGGCGTCGGTGTCGCTCACTTTATCTGCTGCTACGATAACGCGGAGTTCGCGACCAGCCTGGATAGCGTATGTCTTCACGACGCCAGGGAAAGCCATTGCCATCTCTTCGAGTTTATTGAGGCGTTGGATGTAAGCCTCGACCACTTCGCGGCGTGCGCCTGGACGTGCGCCAGAGATAGCGTCGCACACTTGAACGATAGGAGCGATGAGAGTTTCCATCTCAATCTCGTCGTGGTGAGCACCGATAGCGTTACATACGTCTGCTTTTTCTTTATACTTCTCAGCAGTCTTCATACCGAGGATTGCGTGTGGCAATTCTTCGTCGTTTTCTGCCACCTTACCGATGTCGTGGAGGAGACCAGCACGTTTAGCTGTCTTAGGATTCAGTCCGAGTTCTGCTGCCATTGAAGAACTAAGTTTAGCAACTTCTATTGAGTGTTGTAACAAGTTCTGTCCGTATGATGAACGATATTTCATACGACCTATCATTCTGATAAGCTCAGGGCTGAGGTTATGGATACCAAGGTCTATAACAGTGCGTTTACCTGTCTCTATGATTTCTTGTTCCACTTGTTTTTCGACTTTCTTCACCACCTCTTCGATACGAGCTGGATGGATGCGGCCATCGGTGACGAGTTTTTGGAGAGAGAGGCGAGCCACTTCACGGCGTATTGGGTCGAAGCCTGAGAGCAAGATAGCGTCAGGGCTGTCGTCGATGATAATTTCAACGCCGGTAAGAGATTCCAAAGCGCGGATGTTTCTACCTTCACGACCGATGATACGACCTTTAATCTCGTCGTTTTCAATATTAAATACAGATACTGTATTTTCGATAGCGTGTTCTGCTGCTGTTCGTTGAATAGTCTCGAGGACGATTTTCTTAGCTTCTTGGTTAGCCGACATCTTAGCTTCTTCGACTATTTCTCTTGAGAGCACCATAGCTTCAGCAGTAGCTTCGTCTCTCATCATTTCTTTAAGCTGGTCTTTAGCTTCAAGAGCTGAGAGACCTGAGATAGATTCCAAGAGTTTCTTTTGTTCATCCTGAATCTTATCCAATTCAGCTTGGCGTTTATGAAGGTTTTCCTGTTGAGCAGAGAGGCTTTGTTGTTGGCTTCTCACCTCATTAACTTTTTTACGAAGTTCTTCTTCGCGTTGGTTAACTTGCTGCTGTTGTTGTTGGATTTTTGATTCCAGTTTTTGGATTTCGCGTTTGCGTTCGTTAGTTTCCTTCTCATAGTCGGCTTTCATCTGTAAGAATTTCTCTTTAGCCTGAAGGATTTTGTCTTTTCTAATTACTTCTGCTTTTTCCTTAGCTTCTTCTAAAAGCTGAACACTTTTCTTTGTCAATGCGTTACGCATTACCGTTGATGACAACAAGATACCGATTCCTGCGCCAATCACTAGAGCTGCTACGCTTAAAACAACGTAGGTTACTGGAGCACTTAATGTTAGTAAAATCATTTTTTAATTAAATTAAACTCGAGAACGGAAAGAGAAAAAAATCTGTCTGCTCCGGGATAGTAAACCCGAAAAAGTCACGTTTATGGCTGCCACGATACGCAAACGTCCACTGGCGTTAAAGCACCTTTGCAGGTTGAGGCCTGTTTTTATACCCATGAGCGAACCGGAATTATGGTAAATTAATTGTTAGGTTTACATCATGCGACGAACAGACAGATAAATCTTATCAAAGAACGTTTCACTTAGAATCTATGTTTTCACTTAACAAAACACTTATGTCGTCGAGTTTCTGTTCCAAATATTGATCTTTATATGCGGCATCTGATTCATATTTCACATTGAGCGTTGCCAACTGAAGACACACCATAGACAATAAATCCTGATAATCTCTATAGTCGTAGGTCTTCTTATAAGACTTCACCCTATCATTAAGAACCTCAGCTGCCTTAATCACTTTTTCTTCATCAGCTTTTTTTATAGTCAGACGATAACTACGCTCTGCAATAATGACATTTATCTTTATTTCATCTAACTCGTTCATCTCGCCTGAATTTATATACTACTGCTCAGCATTCAACATTGCAACACACCTATCGATTTCCTTAATAAGTGTTTTTATTAACTGCCTACTTTCTCCTACCTCTTTATCGTTGTCGAGTACGTTAACAATAACTAATTTATTTATTTTTTCCTTCAATTCTGAATTCTCAGTAGTGAGTATCTCGAGTTCCATCTCAAGTTCCTCATTCCTTTGAATAAGCCTACTATTCTCATCTTCGAGCTGATTCTTCAGTGCAATGAGCTTTCTTACCTTTAACTCTATTTCCGAAAGTGTTACACTTAAATCTGCCATTTCAAATAGTATTCATCAGAATTTGCTACAAAGATAAACAAAAAAAACCTTTCGAGAAACACTTTTTTTCATCATTATAAAAAAATCTTTTGCATCATCTACATATCATCTTTGCCTTTATTTCTTAGCATAAACGGCAGCTGTCCTACCCACATTATATATTTTCATAACAATTTGATTCTCCCTTTGTTCTGTAGGGAAGACTGTAGTCATGTCGATATTGTCGAATCCGCCAAATCGTTTCTCGTCGGTGGTAAAAACAATTCTATGGTCGCCTGTCGACTTGACGTTAAGCTCATAATCTGGTATAGATTTGTAGCTCCAATTGAAAACAAATATCAGATTGTTTCGCTCAAAGACTATTGTTTTATTCTCATCGTCGGCTTTAAGAAGATATGGCGGTTCCGACTTCATAATGTCGTTTTCCTTAATAAACTTTAACATTTCCTTATCGAAGTCGCACATGAAATGATATTTCAAATCTTTATCATCTGCCAGCGACCACTGACGTCGAGCGTGTTTGTAGCTCCAACCATTCTCTTTACGGGGGAAGTCTATCCATTCAGGATGTCCGAATTCATTTCCCATAAAGTTAAGCCATGCGTCACCGCCGAGACTGATGGTGAATAAACGTATCATCTTATGAAGAGCTATACCTCTGTCGACGATAACGTTAGGAATAAACTTCGACATTGAGTCGTACATTTCCTTATCCATCAACCTGAATGCTATAGTCTGATCTCCTACCAATGCCTGATCGTGCGACTCGCAATATGCTATCGTCTTGACATCGAACAACCTATTTGTCATAGTATGGAAAAACTCGTGCATATTCCATTCTTCCTCTTTTTGGTCTTTCAATATCTTAATCCAGAAATCGGGCAAGCCCATACCAAGACGATAGTCGAAACCAATTCCGCCATCTTTTATAGGAGCGCATATTCCTGGCATTCCGCTGACGTCTTCCGCTATGCTGATATAATCCTTATTCAGCTGATGAATCAACGTGTTAGCAAGCTGGAGATATGTCACAGCATCATCGTTTACGTTATCGCCGAAATAATCTGTCTGACTGCAGAACTCTGTTCCAATGCCATGATTACGATACAACATAGAGGTCACACCGTCGAAACGAAAACCGTCGAAGCCATATTCTTCGAGCCAGAATCTAACGTTAGAGAGCAGCAACCTCAGCGTCTCTATCTTACCGTAGTTAAATAATTTAGAATCCCACTGCTGATGATGACCTTCGTGACCTCCAACGAGATACTGCGTCTCTGTTCCATCGAAGAGATTCAGTCCTTCGCGAGTGTTTTTTACAGTATGAGAATGAACCAAATCCATGATAACCAATATCCCCATCTCATGAGCTGCATCGATAAGACTCTTCAAATCTTCTGGTGTTCCAAAACGAGAGCTAGCCGCGAAGAAATTAGAGACGTGATAACCAAATGAGCCGTAATAAGGATGCTCCGCTATCGCCATAAGCTGTATCGCATTGTATCCCAAGTCTTTTATCCTTGGCAAAACATTATCTTGAAACTCTTTATATGTTCCGACGCCTTCTTTCTCCTGCCCCATTCCGATGTGAGATTCATATATGAATAGAGGCTCTGACTTCAGACTTATTGTACGGACGCGGCATGCCGCATCACTACTTTCATCGACCCAAAATTGTCCAGCGAAGTCTTTATTATCTTCATTCTGAAGCACTCTGCTGATATAGACAGGGATGCGTTCTTGTTCGCCAATGCTCGATTGTACCAAGACTTTCAGTAAGCTGCCATGAGTGAGTCGGTCTTTATATTGAGCATCGGGAAGGAATATAGTCCAGACGCCATCGCTTTCTCTTTCAAGAGGATTGGCATATCTGTCCCAGTTGTTGAAGTCGCCGAACAGCGACAGATAATGAGCGGCAGGAGCCCACTCGCGGTACCACCAGCCTCGGCGTACCTTATCGTATCTGAAACCGAAAAACTCATGCGCCGAGGCAAAAGACTTCAGACTTCCATACTGACTCTCAATATATTTCAACTTCGATTCATATCTCTTATAACGAGCTTCAACCTTATCGGCTACAGGCTCCAACCACGAATCTTTCTCTACAATTTTCATCATAACTTAAAAACTTTAAACCCCGCAGCATCAATAGTCATCTCAATACCTTTGCTGCACACTTCATCTAAATTATATTCAACCTTTTCTCCAGTAAACACTTCCTCAGCAACCTTCATATTCGGCTGAACATTATCTGTTGTCTGTTGACTATTATCCGTTGACCTAATCCTCATGTAATCCAAAGCGTCATCCGAAATCTTCACCTGACAGTAGCGACTCTCGTTCATATTGAAATTTATCACCACCAACAGTCTATCTTCATCATGATAACGAAGGAAGGCATAGACGTATTGAGGGTCGAAATGCGAATACCAAGGGTTGACCCACATGAGATCGTAGAACGCACCTTTATTAATAGCCTTGTTCTCGAGTCGGAAGTTAAGCAGTTTTGAATAGAAGTCGTGGAGTTTCTGTTGTTCCTCATCGAAGTCGCTGCCGTCGAATTTACCACCTGCCATCCATTTCTGATGTCGTGGCATCACGGCGTAGTCGAATATCGAGGTACGTCCGTCGTCGCCGCTGAAGCCTATCGCTCCTTCTGCGTCTTCTCCACTCTCCTGTCCGTTATATATCATGAAAGGTCCGCGGTTCATCAGCGCCGACATCACCACAGCAGGCAAAGACTTGAAAGCGTCGCCTATAAAATGTCTCGATGCCAGCCGAGGCTCATCGTGATTCTCCATAAAACGTAACATAGCATCACCGAGGCCTGCGAGACTATTCCACACATCAGTGACAGTCTCTGCGCGTTGTCCATGACGATATATATTCTCCAAGGTGTTATAAAGTCCTACCTTATCATAAAGAAAATCAAAGCCTGCATTGACATAATCCTTATAAAGATGAGGCTGATAAATTTCCGCTATCATAATAACGTCAAACGACTCACGGAGCATATTTATCGACCAGCGCCAGAACTCTATCGGCACCATCTCCGCCATATCGACTCTAAAGCCATCTACGCCTCTTTCACACCAATATCTCATGATGTTCAGCATCTTATACCACGTATTGGGAATTGGGTAAAAATCTCTAACTCCATTTTGATAATCGACACCATAATTCAACTTCACGGTATCATACCAGTCGTTGACAGATGGCGTAGGCGAAAACACATCATTACCAGAAGCCTTCGCCGGCGACTCCTTATATATTAATGAAGAGTCAGTATTCTGCTCCGACTTAGGGACGACGAAATCCTGACCTGGACAATAGTAGAAATTATTATCTCTCGCAAAAGCCACCGAGGTGTTATCATATTCCGCAAACTCCTCAACATCATAAGGCTTATTCAACGACTTATATTCTCTGGCTAGATGATTAGGCACAAAGTCGATTATCACTTTCAGACCTTTCTCATGGATACGATATATCAGTTCTTCAAACTCCTCCATCCTATTTCCAGGATTCGTTGCCAGGTCCGGGTCGATGTCGTAATAATCCATTATAGAATATGGCGAACCTGCCTTACCTTTAGTTATGAGCGGGTTAGTAGATTTTATCCCTAATTCCGGATACGAAGACATTGAAGAATGACGAATGATGCCTGTCAGCCAGATATGCGTAATTCCCATTCTCTTAAGGGCATTCAAAGCATTATCATTGATGTCGGAGAAGGTGCCACATCCGTTCTGCGTTTTATCACCGTCGAAAACAACATCAGTATTTTTGTTTCCAAATGTCCTTACAAAAAGTTGATATATGTTCATATTACAAGTCTTAATGACAATGAATTGCAAAGATAATAATAAGTTTTATTTTTTCAAAGGTGTTTTTTTGTGGCTAAAGTCTAATGTCAAAAGTCAGTGTCAAAGTTAAAACAAAATCCTCTTTTGATTGTTTGACGAATAAAACAACATTTATGGAACCTATATTTTTGAAACAAAACGAGGGATTCGGATATAATGAGACGATGTTGCCTGATTATGACGGTTTCATCATCCTCAAGCCAGGTTTTTTGGAATATTGTGAAGATGTCAGAAAGGACTTACGACGCCGCGACTTCATCATCGTGGAATCTTTAGAGAAAACCTTGACGAAAGAAGAGGCAGAGACGATCTACAGCGTCCATAAAGACAAGGCGTTTTTCAAGGAGCTCATCGACTATATGACGAGCGGACCATGCATAGGGATGATATTAAAATCGCCTTTCTCCGACAGGGAATCATCGACAGAAGCGCTTAAACTATTGAAAGACAAATATAGAAGACGATACAGCACCGACATAATGCACAACGTTCTGCACAGTTCCGACAGCTATCAGAACGCCATGCACGAAGCAGAGACGTTCTTTAAATAGTCTCACGTATAGTCACACGTTCTGTGACTAAATTATCCGGAAATCCCAAAATCTAAAAATATTGGTGGTCTGAATTAATAATCACGATTCATTGACGCGGGCGAAGTGACAAAGACTTCGCTCGCCCCACCCCGATTTAAGCCACAAGTCTACGAGTCTCCGAGAAGTTGCTAAGTTGCTAAGTGCGTCTCTCGTAGAGCCACACGTCCGTGTGGCTAGATTATACAAAAATCATTTCTGATGAGGTTTTAAAGTTCTGAATTCATCAGATCTCAGATTCTAAAATCTCCTCTATAGTCAAGCCTGTTACTTCTGCGATAAATTCTACACTCGCTCCAGACGACTTAAGTTTCCGAATCATCTGCAGCTTAGCCCTCTCTATTCCTTCAGCCAGACCTTCTTCTCGGCCTTTCTTCAGACCTTCTTCCAGACCTTCCTTTCTGCCTTTCTTGATTCCTTTCTCCAAGCCTTCTCGCATGCCTTCTTTCCTTCCCATCTGCCTGCCTTCCAACAAGCCTTCTCCGCGTGAGGTGTATATATTGTCTTTCAATATCACAGTGTTATCCAAATGACGATAATACGCCGACAGTTCGTCCTTGCTCATCAGTGCCAACTCCAACTTCTTACGCGCCTCATTCAAGCCAGGTGCCGTTGATTCATTCGTTATGTCACCCGTGCCGAGATAATATATCCATTCCTCTAACGGAGTTCTCGGCTCGCCTTTGAAATCATTAACCTTCAAAATGTAATATTCGGGATATAACTCGCTCACGACATCGACATTGAACTTCTGTCGCTGGAACGGACTGAGATTAAGAATCTCTCCAGTATTAACTCCCATGAACTCAGTCTTGCCATGATACAGATAATCCTTGCCCTGACCTAAATCGAAATAGACGATGTTGACACTGTAAATCTTCTTGATGTTCTGATAGCCTTCTCCTCTATTGATATATTCCGTCACCAATTTAGACACTCCGAACAGCATCCTCTGGAAATAAGCATACTCGTCATTATTCTGTACCTCGATGATAAACAATTCGCCTTTGCTGTTCTCTGCAAGAATATCGACTCGGTTATACTTGTCGAACTCATCTTCCTGATTGCTCTCGCTTTCCAGGAGTCTGTTGATAATGATTTTCTCTTTGAATAATGTTGTCAGAAGACCTTCTAAAACTACGTAGTTGGCTTTATCACGAAGCATGCGCTTCATAGCCCAATCGAATCTTATGTATTTTTGTGTTTCCATAAATTGTGATTTTTAATGTCTTGCAAAGATAATAAACATCATCGAAAAAAGCAAGAGAGATTTGGAGATTCTTCTCCCACAAATCTCTCTGATGTTCACTGATTCTTTCTGTGTTAATCCGTGCCAATTCGTGGGACATAATTTCTTCTCCCACAAATTTCACTAATCTTCACAGATTCCTCAATTTTCAATTTTCCGTTTTCAATTTTCAATTTTCAATTTCTCAGATTTTCAGTTTCTCAGATTAAAAAAATCTCCTCGCGGCATTTATTACGTCTCGCTTCTCTCTTCGCTCCGCTCCGCTCGTGCTCGACTCCTTAATACCGCTCGGCTCTTTTGCTTAAGACAATTTCCTGATTTCTGTGTTTACTGAGATAAAACTAGGCGGAAGCCGCTGTCGTAGCCCCTGTAGTCGGGATTGCTGTAGTTACGATCCGACACTCGGCAGATCCACGCAATGCCGTGCCAGCTGCCGCCACGACGCACGCGGTAGGAGCCAGTTGACGGTCCAGTAGGATTGGTCTGAGAAACGCTGCTGTAATTTCCATACCAGTCCTCACACCATTCACATACGTTGCCGCTCATGTCGTAAATGCCGAGTTCATTAGGCGATTTTGTCTTTACGTTATGAGTTGCTTCACCGCTGTTACCATAATACCAAGCGACATTGCCTATTGTGTTGCTGCCGCTGTATTTATAACCTTGCGATTCATTTCCTCCTCGAGCCGCATACTCCCATTCAGCTTCTGTCGGCAAACGGAAGTTCTTACCCGTAAGTTCATTTAACCTTGTTATAAACTCCTGGCAGTCGT
>JAZNVS010000006.1:0-26482 GCA_045592965.1 Bacteroidales bacterium
CTGCAATATTTAGGGGACTTCTATAAATTCCCCGTTTTAACAATTTTTAACAATGACAGTAAAAACTTTTGCACGCTTTATGCTTTGACTTCGTCCAAGTTGCTTGCGCTCGGAATAACTAATGTGAGCATTGTTCTTCACTCGCTTAAACGCAACTTTTTATCGGAATCTTTTCGTCTTTCCTTCAATCACATAGCTCGCTATGTTCTTTCAAGAAATACAAAAATCTTCTCAATAAAAATTCATAAATCATTTGCAAAGCAATTTATAGAAATTCCCTTAAAAATATTAATCACTTTTCTCTTTCATATTCCAATTCAAAGTAATATTTTTGCAATAGAACTTAAAATTATAATTTATGAATGAGAATAACAGAGTCGAATACAAACTCGAATTAAATCCGGATGTGGATATTGAGAAAGAAGTGATAGCTTTTTTAAATTATAAAGAAGGTGGTTTTATTTATATTGGAATTGATAAAGATGGGAATGCTGTTGGTGTAAGTAACATTGACGACTGCATGTTAAGGTTAAAAGATCGTCTTAAAAATAACATTTTACCATCTGCAATGGGGTTGTTTGATATAGCGCAAGAAAAAAAAGATGGTGCTGATTTAATTAAAGTTACAATTGCCAGCGGATCTGAGAAACCATATTTCAAACCTAAATATGGAATGACTAGTAAAGGTTGCTTCATCAGAGTTGGTTCCGCAGTCGAACCGATGTCAAAGCAACAGATAGAATATCTATTTTCTAAAAGGACTCGTAACTCAATAGGTAGAATAGTTTCAAATAGGCAAGATTTATCTTTCGAACAATTAAGGATATATTATGATGAAAGAGGTAAACGATTGAATGATAATTTTAAACGTTCATTGGAATTAGTAACAAATGAAGACAAATATAATTATGTAGCTTATTTGTTGTCAGATGAAAATGGCAACTCTATGAAAGTAGCCAAGTATTCTAGTCTGAACCGATGCGAGTTGGAGGAGAACAATGAATATGGATATTGTTCTTTAATCAAATCAACAAAAAGTATTCTTTTGAAATTGGAAGTTGAAAATAAAACAATTTCCAAAATAACGCCACTGGAACGAATTGACATACCATTATGGAACAGAGTTGCATTAAGGGAAGCAGTTATAAATGCAATCGTTCACAATGATTATTCATTTGAAGTTCCTCCAAAATTTGAAATATTTCCAGACAGATTAGAAATCACTTCATACGGAACCATACCGGAAAGTATGACTACTGAAGATTTTTTCGCTGGTGTCTCTATCCCTCGTAATAAGGAACTGATGCGTATATACCGAGATCTTGAATTAGTTGAATCATTAGGCTCTGGCGTTCCAAGGATTCTTGAAGTATATGGCAAACAATGTTATATGTTTAGTGACAATTTCATTAGATTGATATTACCTATAAGTATAGATAATAAGAATAGCACTAAGTCGGCACCAAGTCGGCACCAAGTCGGCACCAAGTCGGGAATAGATAATTCTCAAATACATGAAATATTGAAATTATGCGAAACTGCTTGCTCAATTACAGAAATAATGAAATATATGGGATTTAAGGATAGAACAAAATTCAGAAGAAATTATATTTATCCTCTGATTGAGGAAGGTTTGGTTGAATCTACTATACCGACTAAGCCAAACAGCAAAAATCAAAAATATCGACTTACAACTAAAGGTCTTGAATTGATAAATAATGTTGATAATCAGAATGACTTATGAGAGACAGGTGAAAGTTGTCTGTTGACTGTTGACTGTTGTCCGTTGACTTAAAAAAATTAACAACTCAAAAAATAAAAACAAATGAAACGTTTATCTATGTTAATGTTCGCTGTCTTATTCTGTTTCCTGACAGTGAACGCTCAGGAGAATCTTAATGTCGAGACGTTTTACCTCGACAATGGTTTAAAAGTGGTGTTATGCGAAGATCATTCGGCACCGACAATTCATGGTATGGTGTATGTCCATGCCGGAAGTAAGAACGACCCTTTGGACGCGACGGGCATGGCTCACTATTTCGAGCACATCATGTTCAAGGGAACCGACAAGATCGGAACCATCGACTGGGAAAAAGAGAAGGTCTATTTAGACAGCATCGACATCATGTATGATAAATTACATGAGACTGACGTGCCGGAAGAACGCGTTGCGATTCAACAAAAGATCAATGAATTGTCGATTGCTTCAACAGATTACGCCATTCCTAACGAGGTGGATCTGATTCTGACCAAGATGGGCGGCGAAGGTCTCAACGCCGGAACTTCATACGACTACACCGTCTATTTCAACAGTTTTCCTTCCAACCAAGTCGCAAAATGGATGGACGTTTATGTGGAGCGTTTCCGCAATCCTGTGTTCCGTCTCTTCCAAAGCGAACTCGAGACTGTCTATGAAGAGAAAAACATGTACGGCGACGATCCTACAAATGCATTCATGGAAATGATGTTCAAGGAATGTTTCGGCGAACATCCTTACGGACGTCCTGTCATCGGTCTCACCGAACATCTTAAAAATCCGCAGACAACGAAGATGCGCGAGTTCTTTAATACTTATTATGTCGCAAACAACATGACTCTCATCATGGTCGGAGACTTCGTTCCAGAAGAAATCAAACCTATGATTGAAGAGAAATTCTCTGTCTGGGAAAAAAGAGAACTACCTGAATTTCCAGAGTTTGAACTTCCAGCTTTCGATAAGGAAGTCGTTAAGGAGGTGAAACTCACTCCGATGAAGATGGGTATCGTTGCTTATAAAGGTATTGATAATGCTCACGAAGACAATCTCGCCTTGAACGTAATGATGAATCTGATAATGAACGGCGCAACAGGTATCTTAGATAAAGCTATGGTTAACAACGAGATTATGGCAGCTATGATGATGCCTTTGTCGTTGGAAGACCACGGCGTGAATATTTTCTTATATGTTCCAAAACTTATTGGACAGTCGCACGAAGAAGCTGAGGCGATAGTGTTCGATGCTGTAAATAAGATTAAATCAGGCGACTTCAGCGAAGATTTAGTTGAAGCCGCAAAAACTACAATCTTAAAAGACAGACTTCAGAATTTAGTCGGCATCGATAATCTTTCATACGTCTTGTTGGATCTAGAATCGAGAGGAATCACTTTTGAAGAATATCTTGCTGAGACAGATAAGATTAAGAATCTAACTAAGAAAGATATTGTAGCAGTAGCGAATAAATATTTCACAGAAAACCGTACCATCTTGAGATCAAGCATGGGATTCCCAGAAAAAGACAAGGTTGAGAAACCAAATTGGAAAGCTGTTGATGTTAAGAATACAGAGCTTAAATCAGAATTTGCAAAACAGATTGAAGCACAGGAAGTAGCAGAAGTTCAACCTCAGGTGATAGAATTTGGCAAAGACGTCATCATTGAAAAGGCTAACGACGCTTTCACTATGTATTCTTCAAAGAATCCATATAACAATATTTTCAATATGACAATTACTTACCATCATGGTTTGATTAACAATCCTGATTTAGATAATGCTATAGATTTATGGTCGGTACTCGGCACAGAATCAAAGAGTTTTGAAGAGTTAGAACTCGAATTGCAAAAGATGGGAGCGTCTATTTACGTCAACGCAAATAATGGAGCAACAGAATTGACAGTCTCTGGTTTTGAAGAAAATTTAGATAAGATTTTAGCAATCTGTGAAGATAAAGTCTTCAATGCAAAATACGATGCAAGCAAGCTTAACATCTTGATTGACGCTGACAAAATGAGCAAAAAGACCGACAAGACATCTCCTGACACATGGAGCAGTGCCTTGAATCAATACATTCTCTATGGCGAGAATTCAAATTATCTCAATAATACAGATATTGAGAAATGGGCAAAACGCAGCGGTGACGAAATCCTCAACGATTTCAAAGAGATATTTAATTATTGTGGCGATATAACTTTCAATGGAAATCTTGATACAAAAGAAGTTATCGCTTCTTTGAAGTCTCATAATCTTATAAAGAACGACGCGATTAAGGCTGAGAAGAAGATAAATATTCCTCAAGAACAAAGCAAGAATATCGTCTATTTCGCTCATAACAAGAAGTTCAGACAAAGTAATATCAGAATGTATGTTCCTGGAGAGAAATTGAATGAACAAGAACAAGCTTTGTCGTCAGTCTTTAACAAATATTTCGGTACAGATATGTATTCAATTGTCTTCCAAGAAATAAGAGAGCTACGTTCTTTAGGATATACAGCATATTCATATTATAACTATGATTATCTCAACAGATATCCGGGTTATCAATTCGCATACGTTGGAACACAATCTGACAAGACCAACGAAGCTGTCGATGCAATGAGAGCGCTCATCGTTGATATGCCAGAGAAGATGGAGAAGTTTAACACTTCAAAAGAGGCACTCATCATGTCGAGAGCTGCAAACTATATCATGCCAGGCAATATGCCTTTAAGTGTGAAATCTTGGGTTGAAATGGGTTACGACCATGATCCAAGAATTGAAACTACAAACTACATCAAAGAGACATCATACGATGACATTGAGAAATTCTATCAAGACAAAGTTCAGGACAGACCAATCGTCATTATGATTGTCGGCAACAAGAAAGATGTAGATATGAAGGCGTTGGAAAAATACGGTGAGGTGAGAATGGTGAAATTTGATGAGATTTATAAATAAGACGAATTAAGGGGACTTCCATAAATTCCCCGTTTAAATAAATTTTGACAATTATGATAGGAACTTTTGCGTGCTTTATGTTTTTTTTCTTGGAATATTTTCGTTTATCTTTCAATCACATAGCTCGCTATGTTCTCTCAAGATAAACAAAAATCTTCTCAAAGAAAAATTCACAAATCACTTGCAAAGCAATTTATAGAAATCCCCTTAAGACAAAAGTCGCTGCCTCGATTGAAGCAGCGACTTTTTTATTTAGAGATTTATGAACTTCTCAGATTCTAAAATTTTCAGATTTTACTAAAAGCTCTTTCCAAATCTTGAGAGACGTTAATCATGAAGTCGCCCATTCTTTCCAGCTCATTGACGATATCCATGTAATAGACGCTTGTCTGGTAGTTTTTGTTTCCGTTTTCGATGTCTTCGATTTCAGCATCGCGGAGGTTGTTTCTGAGACTGTTGATGCGGTCTTCAGCGTTATAAGCGTTGGAAATCTCGGAGAGCGCGCTGTTCTTTGCAGCGTTAAGATTCTCAATCATAACGTCGTAGGCGTTGATGACGGAATCCGCCATATTGTTGAGTTTCTTGATGGTCTCAACATCGAATTTCTTGTTGTGGATGTTTTTTCTCGAGAGAATGCGGCTTATTGTCTCGCCAGAGTCGCCCAACGATTCAAGTTCGCCTATAATCTTATACATCGCTTTGATTCTGACAGAAGTATTTTGACTTACTTCTTCAGCGGAGAGGGCGTTAAGGAAGCCTGCTATTTCGTGTTCGATGCGGTCTGCAATTTCTTCGTATTTGACGAGTTTCTCTCTCAATGTTTCAAATTTGTCGCTGTCGCTTTCGTTGATGGCATCTTTAGCGTAAAGCATTCCGTTCTTTGATATTTGAGCGAAATGGATTATCTCGTCTAAAGCTTGTTCTGAGGCAAGTTCTGGTGTTGCCATAGGACCAGCAGATATATATTTGAGACGGAAAATTTCGTTATCGTGATTCTTTGACTCTTTGATTATAGTGCAGACTATCTTTTCAATCATAGGTATAAACCATATAAGAATCATTGTGTTGATTGAGTTGAAGAGAGTGTGTAACATTGAAAGTCCGTATAGTGCTGCTGTCTGTGAGTCGCTCTGCAACATATTGCCGTCAGCGTCTTTAGAAACTTCAACTACGAATCCTTCTGAAGCAGGATTAGGCACACCGAAGAGATGTTCTGTGATGAAGCCTATCAATTTAAGGAAGAACGGGAATGTGATGAGCGCCCAAATTACACCGAACACATTAAAGACCGTGTGTGCCAACGCCGACCTTTTAGCTGATGTATTTCCTACAGCGGCAGCGATATTAGCAGTGATTGTGGTGCCGATATTTTCACCGAGAACCATAGCGCAAGCCATATCGAATCTAATCCATCCCATATTCAACATGATGAGTGTCAATGCCATTGTTGCACTTGACGATTGTAGGACAAGCGTTAAAACTGTTCCTAACAGAAGGAAGATAATGACCGAGCCGAAGCCGTGGCCTTGCCAGCCTTGTATGAACGAAAGCACCTCCGGAGTCTGTTGTAAGTCAGGCACAGAGTTCTTCATAAGAGAAAGACCAAGGAAGAGAAGAGAGAAACCCACGATAAGTTCGGAGATGTTTCTTCTTTGACTTTTCTTTGAGATCGACATGATGAAACCTAATGCCATCAACGGAACGGCGAGGATTGATATGTCGGCTTTGAAACCGAGCCACGACACTAACCATGCTGTTACAGTTGTGCCGATATTAGCTCCCATGATAACACTGATAGCCTGCGCCAATGTAAGAAGTCCTGCGTTGACGAAGCTGACCACCATGACAGTAGTTGCGCTTGATGATTGTATTACAGATGTGATTCCCAAACCTGTGAGGACACCTTTGAAAGGATTCGATGTCATTGCTGACAGCAAACCGCGAAGTCTGTCACCAGCTGCTTTTTGTAAGCCGGAACTCATTAAATTCATTCCGTAGAGGAACATACCCAATGCTCCTAATAATGTAAAAATTTGCAATATACCCATTTTTGAAGTTTAAAATTTATAGTTAATAGTTTAGAGTAATTATAAAGTTGGAGGTTGTGAGTTGAAAGTTTATTAATTAACTCACATTTAGAGACGTGGCAATTAATATACAGAGGTGTAATTGATGAGTCTCTTTTAATTCCTTATCAAATAATTAGTTTTCCGAGACTTATCAGGCGATAAGAAGGCTCGGAATGTATATAACTCTTAAGGTTTGATTTTTTTATTGTGCAGATTGATAAGTTAAGGTTTATGGTTTTGTTTTTCTTGAAGAAAGAAGAAGTATGTCGTTGTACGTTATCGCGTCTTAATGAATTTTTTTGTGATTGATGAGTGTTTTTGAATGTAGTCGGTTGAGAATAAGGTATGTCAGAAAAATCTGTTGAGATACATTCTGTCTCATCTGCGAGCTGTTCAATTAAGGCGATATGATTTTTTTTTGACGAAATACTTTCTCCTTTGCATAGGAAGATTGCAAAGATTGTGATAATTAGTATTATATATTTCGACCAAGTTTTCATCTTGATGTCACAAAGATAAGAAAAAAACTTGAAGTATCAGCATTAATTTACGAATCGGGAGAAAAAAGTTTGGAGACTATTTTTCTCTTTTTATTCAAAGAAGGATGTGGTGTTTTTATGGCAAAAGTAATCTGCCATAAAAATCCTTGAACTATTCCAATCCTCCGCCTAAGGCATGATATAATGTGATTACGCTCTGTATCTCAAGATATTTGTCGTTTGTCCCTGTAAGCTCAGCCTGTAACAGATTCTTCTGTGCTGTCAAAACTTCCAAATAATCGGCTTGTCCGTTCTTCATGAGAAGCTGAGTATTCATGACGGCTCCTTTCAGATACACAATCTGTAACTTGTCGCTGTCTAATCTCTTACGTGCTGTCTGCCACGAAATCAAGGCGTTGTTTGCCTCAGTGCCTGCATCTAACAAAGTCTGCTTGAAATTCAACAAGGCTTCTTGTCGCTGCGCCTCGCTTATCTTTAACCTCGCTTTGTTCTTGCCTTGATTGAAGATTGGCTGCATCAAAGAGCCTACTGCATTGAAAATGAAGTCGCCTGGATTGCCGCTGACTCCCGACCAACCTGCCGTACCGCTTAAAGTGATAGAAGGGTAGAAGTAGGAACGCGCTACATTGGTGGCATAATAGGCTTCAACTAACTTATACTCAGCTTGTCTTACGTCAGGACGATTGACGAGACTCGATAATGGAAGTCCCATCAATAATGTGTCTGGAAATACTTGTTCCGATAATGCGTTACGTTCAAATTCTTGTGGCACAAGTCCTAACAATGCAGATAATGAATTTTCTTGTTCTATGATTTGCTTCTCTAAACTTAATATAGAAGCTTCCACATTGACTTTGTTGGCTTTTGCCTGAAGTACAGCAGCTTCGTTGGTCTTGCCGGCTCTCTTCAAAGCCGATAATGTCCTGATATTTTCTTCCCAAGTGTTTAATGTTCTTTTGCTTATGTCTAATTGTTCGTCGAGCATGAGCAGTGTGTAATAGGCATCTGCAATCGTCGCGATGAGCTGAGTCTGTACTGCCTGCTGATAAGCTTCCGTCGCTGCGAGTGCTGCCTTAGCTCCTTCTTTGGTGTTATGTAATCTGCCGAAAGCATCTACTTCCCATGAAGCGGTAGGGGCGAGGCTGTAGTTGGAACCGTTTTGGTTGGCTCCGACTTGCGCTGAGAATGAGACATTGGGATAAAATGCTAATTTGGAAGTCTTTAAAGTGGCTTCAGCTTGTTCTACTTTCAAGCGTGCTATCTCTAAATCGGTGTTGTTTTCTAAACCTAATTCTATCAGATTATGAAGTAATGTGTCGGCAAACAGTTCTTTCCAAGTGAGCGAAGCTATCGATTCATAGTCGTTGGCTGTAGGAATCCTATTATAAAGGCTGTCGACGAAGTCTATCTCTGGACGTTCATATTCTTTATACAAAGCACAACTGTTCATCGAGACAATTGTCAACAATAATAATACAGGTGTTAATATCTTTTTCATCATTCTATTTCCTTATTTCTCTTAGGCATTACTTTTTCTTCAATATTTCTAAATATAATAAATAAAACTGGCACTACGAACAACAACGCTATCGTTCCGATGAGCATTCCGCCTACTGTTCCTACGCCGATGGAGATATTGCCGTTAGCACCTACGCCTGTCGCGAACATCATCGGTAACATACCGAAAATCATTGTCAATGATGTCATTAAGATGGCTCTTAGTCTTGCTTTCGCTGCCGACATAGCCGCCATCGGTATCGACATTCCTTCTGCTCTTCTCGCTGATGCGTATTCTGTAATCAAGATGGCTGTCTTTGCTAACAATCCTATCAGCATCAAAAGTCCGATCTGTAAGTAAATATTGTTTTCCAATCCGAACATATTGGCGAATAAGAAACTACCTGCTAAGCCGAATGGCACCGACAAGATGACGACGATAGGAATTAATATGCTTTCGTACAAAGCACAAAGTATCAAGTAAATGAATACGATACAGATTACAAATATCATCGCTGTCGAACTGCTCGATGATGCTTCTTCTCTCGACATTCCTCCGAACTCGTAACCGTAGCCTGCTGGCAATAATTCGTCGGTGACATCTCTGACCGCTTGGATCGCCTCTCCTGAAGAATATCCGTTGGCGGCTTGTCCGTTGATTTGTATTGATGAGAAAAGGTTGAAACGTGATATTGACTGTGGTCCGTAAACACGTGTTAATGTAACGTATTGACCTATTGGCGACATCTCTCCGTTTTTATTTCTCACGAACATATTGTTGAGCGATTCTGTGTCAAGACGATGTTCTGCCGAGGCTTGTATCATAACGCGATAAAGTTTTGAGAATCTGTTCATATTTGATGCGTAGCTTCCGCCGACATAACCTGCCATCACGTTGAGGACCTCGCTTGGTGAAACGCCGTTACGTTTACATCTCGCAGCATCTACTTCCAAAAGATATTGAGGATATTTGGTGTCGAAAGATGTAGATGCTCTTCCAACCTCTGGTCTTTCGTTGAGAGCGGCGATGATGTCGTTGGTTATTTTCTTTAGGTCTTCTAACTTACCGCCTTTTTGGTCTTGGATGTGCACTTCAAAACCGCTACTTGCTCCGTAACCTGGAATCATACCGCGGGTGAAGACGATAATCTTTGCTGAAGTGATGTCGGATGTCTTTGCATAGATGTCTTCCATCACAAAGTCGATATTATCTTCTATTTCAGGACGTTGTTCCCAAGGCTTGAGACGTACGGTGAAACCTCCGCATGAAGGACCTGCGCCACTCATCATACCGTAACCTGTTGTGTATGAATACGACTCAATCTGATGTATAGAATCTAATCGTGAGGCTATCAACTCCATGACGCGTACAGTCTCTCCTAAGTTTGTTCCAGGAGGTGTCTGAACGTCGATGTTGATTGAGCCCATATCTTCTTTAGGAACGAGTCCAGTCTTGGTGTGCTCGAGCATATAGAAAAGTCCTCCGAGAGCTGCGATGACTAATATCACCGATAGCCATTTGTTTTTAAACATGAAGAGAACGCCTCTCTTGTATTTGTTGACAACACTCTGGAAACCTGCATCGAAGGCAATGTGAAAACGTGTTGAGAACGACATGCTTCCGTCTTCTCTTATGACGTAAGGCTGCATCAATAATGCACATAATGCAGGACTTAATGTGATGGAGTTGATGAGTGAGATACCTACAGCAACAGCCATCGTAAGACCGAACTGCGTGTAGAACGTTCCTGTCGTTCCTCCCATGAAACATACTGGGATAAACACTGCCATGAAGACAAATGTCGTTGCAATCAATGCGTTGGATATGCCTTGCATCGCGTCGATGGTGGCTTTATATGGTGAGGTGTAACCTGCGTCGAATTTGGCTTGCACCGCTTCCACAACAACAATCGCATTATCAACGACAGTACCGATGACGAGCACTAAGGCGAAGAGCGTGATCATGTTGAGACTGAATCCAGCTACCATCAAGAATGCGAATGTTCCTATGAGTGAAACTATGATCGCGATGGCAGGGATGAAAGTGGAACGGAAACTCTGTAAGAAGATGTAGACTATCAAGATAACCAAAATGACGGCTAACACGAGCGTCTCGATGACATTGTCGATAGATGCGTCTAAGAAGTCTTTGGTACTCATCAAGTCAACGATTTCAATGCCTTTGGGCAACGATTGTCTGATGTCTTCCACTTCTTTGTCGATGGCATCGATGATTTCGTTGGCGTTGGAGCCTGAAGTCTGTGAGATCATCAATGTGGTTCCTGGGTGTCCGTTTACCTTACCGATATAATCATAGCTTCTTGAACCTAATTCTACCGTTCCGATGTCTTTAAGTCTTAATAAAGTACCGTCGGCATCGGCGCGAATCACCATGTTGGCGTAGTCTTCTTCTTTGTCGTAGCGACCTCTATATTTTAATGTATAACGGAAAGTATTCTCTGAATCTGCGCCGAGAGTTCCAGTAGCTGCCTCGAGGTTTTGTTCTGCTAAAACAGCAGTGATGTCGGAAGGAATGAGAGAATATTTCGCCATCTTAGCAGGGTCAAGCCAGATACGAAGCGAGTAGTCGGCACCTCTAACATCGACTTCACCGACGCCAGCGATACGCGATAATCTCGGCTCGATATTGATTTTTAGATAATTGCTGATAAATCTCTCGTCGAAAGAGTCGTCGGGACTATAAACTGCGAGTACTTTGATGCGGCTCGTCTGTCTTTTCTTGACGCTCACGCCGCTTCTCGTTACTTCTGCAGGCAACAATCCTTGTGCTGAGGCGATACGATTCTGAACATTGACGGTCGCCATGTCGGCATTAGTTCCCTGACGGAAATAAATCTGTATGTTGGCCGAGCCGTTGTTGTTGGCTGACGATGTCATATACATCATGTCTTCCACGCCGTTGATGGCTTCTTCTAAAGGCACCACGACGCTGTTTTGTACAGTCTCGGCATTAGCGCCTGCATAGTTAGCTGATACACTCACTGTCGGAGGAGCGATCTCTGGAAATTGCTCTACAGGAAGTCCGACGAGACATATAAGACCGAGCAACACTATTATCACAGAGATGACGCCAGCGAAAATCGGACGGTCGATAAATGTTCTGATATTCATAATCAATTACCTCCGTTATTATTTTTATCATTATCTGTTGGCTGTTGGCTGTTGGCTTCTTCAGCTGTCTTAATCGTAGCGCCTTCTCTTACTAAACCAGCGCCTTCAGCGATGATGACGTCGCCGACTTCCAAGCCGCTCGTCACAATATAATCGACTCCGTTGTTACGAGGCATGACGGTGATGGCAGCCGATTGTGCCTTGCCGTCAACGACTTTATAAACGAATATCTTCTCCTGTAATTCGAAGGTGGCTGTTTGTGGTATTACGATGCAGTCTTCGTGTGAGGTCGGTATGATGACTGTTCCGCTACCGCCGTCGCGTAAGAGACGGTCGGGATTCGGGAATACGGCGCGGAAACTCACAGCTCCCGTGCTCGCACTGATGGTTCCACTCACGGCGTTGATCTTACCTTTATGGTTGTAAGTCTTGCCGTTGCTCATCACCAATTCTACAGCAGGCATGTCCTTGATGGCGGCTTTCAACGAGCCATATTCCTGAATCATATCTAACATCTGATTTTCCGCCATGGAGAAATAAGCGAAGATTCTGCTGTCGTCGGATACTGTGACTAAAGGCTGACTTATGCTGCTGTTTACCAATGCGCCGACACGATAAGGTATCATGGAAGCGACACCGTTGACAGGTGATTTTACGTAAGTATAAGAAAGGTTGTTGTATGCGCTGTTCATCTCGGCTTTTGCCAACGCCAATTTAGCTTCGGCTTCGGCGAGGTCGTTCTGTGCTGTCATGAGTTCAAACTCGGAAATGACATCTTGTTCAAGAAGCTCCTTGCTGCTTTCAAGTACCAACTGCGCTGTCGAGAGGTTGGCTTCCGCACTCATCACGTTGGCAGATGCAATTTCGTAAGCGGCTTTGTATGGCGTCTGGTCGATGACGAAAAGAGTAGAGTCTTTACGTACAAAGTCTCCTTCGTTGATGCGGATGTCCGTAATCATGCCACTGACCTGCGGACGAACTTCGACGGTCTGGCAACCGTTGATGGTGGCGGCGAAACCACTTCTCAATATTTGATCGCTCTTTTCTACGGTTAAAGTCTTATAAATTGTTTCTGCTTTTTTCTGTGGAACCACTTTCTCTTGACATGATGTCAATGACAAACCGATAATTCCGATAAAAAATAATTTTCTGAATTTACTTAAATTGCTCATTTTCAAGTTTAATTTGTTGTTGTTTTGTAGTGAGAAAATAACTTATAGAAATATAAGTTATGAACGACAAATTTAAGAAATATTTTGCGAAGAATAAAAAAAAGATTGCGTTTTTGAAAGAAAAAATAGATAAAAGATCACACATGTTTTGTATAGAAATTTATTCCGTTTTCCCATTGAGTAAAAATAAATCATTGTATGAGAATAATCCGCACTATGTGAATTTTGTCTTGTCCTTTGGATTCTATCACAATTATCAGGTAATAAAATAAGTTGTTTTTTTCTGAGATGATTTAAAAATTTAAATTTCATAGTCCGAATATAACAATATTTAAAATAAATTGTTATATTTGCAGGAGATGTGACATTACTTGATTATGAATACTGCAACAAAAAATAATATTATTCCAATTATTCAGAATTATTTTGCGACGCTTCCAATCGCGAAAGCGTGGTTGTTTGGTTCGTATTCACGAGGAGAGGAATCGTCGGAAAGTGATGTTGATATTATGGTGACATTTGTTGACGGTGCAAAGATAAGTCTTTTTAAATATGCAGATATCATCTGTAAGTTAGAGGATTTGCTTAAACAAAAAGTTGATTTAGTGGAAGATGGTACTTTGCTTCCATTTGCACAGAAGTCTGTAAACGAGGACAAAATCTTAATTTATGAGAGAAGTTGTTAAAGATAAAGGTCGTATAGAGCACATGATGTCTGCTATCGATAATGTCGAGGAGTTTACAAAATGCGTCACGTTTTGGTCCATGGTTATTATACTATTTCTCCCGATAAAGTATGGGAGACAGTTCAAAATGATTTGCCATTTTTAAAAGAACAATTAAAAGAATTACTGTAACTTATAATTTACTTTTATTTAATTAATTGTTACATTTTTTTTACTAAAATTATTTTTTTTACATATAACTAAAAATTTAGTTGCGAAGTTATAAAATAAGTTATATATTTGCATCGTTAAATGTTAAAAATAATTTGATAATGGAAAATAGTATTAAAGAACTTACGAAAGCAGAAGAGCAGGTGATGCACGTAATCTGGAAGATAGGCGAGGGCTTCGCTAATGAAATAATGTCGAACTTCCCTGAACCTAAGCCGGCGTATAACACTGTGCTTACGATAGTTAGAATCTTAGAGAAAAAAGGTTTCGTCGGACACGAGACTTTCTGTAAAGCTAATCGTTATTATCCGCTCATCTCGAAAGAAGATTATTCTCAAAATTCTCTCAACACTCTTGTGAAAAATTATTTTAACAATTCCTATACGGAACTTGTATCGGCTTTTGCCAAGAAAGAGAATTTTACGATCGAGCAGCTTGAAGAACTAAAGAAAATGATTGATGACGCTATAAATAAATAAGTTATGATGACAAAAGTTTTATTGACATTCGTAGCGACGATAGTTTTGTATTATACCTATAAACTATTGTTCGGCAAATGTAACAGGTTTGAAATCTGTCGCATAACATTACTGATGATGTCGGTCTTCGCATTTGTATTTCCTTTCATCTCTATAGAAATTTCTAAACCTTTACCTGAATATTTTTTAACATTAGAAAATATTGAGATTTTAAATAATAATAATGTAAATGTTGAAACTGAGAGTGTTAAAGATAATTCACTTTCATTCTTACAGATAATATCGCTCGTATATATCATAGGTGTAGTTATTTCTTTTGTGAAAATAATTTTTAACATTTATAAGATTCGTAAAATTAAGATGGGGAAGAAGCAGGAGATTATTGACGGATTTAAGGTTATCTATACTTCTGAAAATCATATTCCTTTCTCATTCTTTAACAATATTTTCATTCCTGATAATACAAATCCATTAATTTTAAAACATGAGATGAGTCATGTTAGACATCGTCATTCTTTGGATATTATCTTAATGGAAATTATGATTTCGTTTCAGTGGTTCAATCCTTTTATCTATAAGATGAAGAAGGAACTGCAAGGCTTGCATGAGTATATAGCGGATAATGAAACTATTGAAAACGAGACCGATAAATCGAACTATATGATGTTATTATTGCAGCAGTGCACGGCTGACGATTATAACGCTATAGCCAATAACTTCAGTTTTTTATTAACCAAAAAAAGAATTATTATGATTACACAAAAACAAAAGTCAAAGAAGATGGTAATTAGAATGTTACTGTCTCTTCCCGTATTCGCGCTCTTGATTTTGCTGAATACACAATGCGAAAATGTAAAAGTCAATGACAAACAAACTGTTAATGCAGATAATGTTATTAATGAAGTAAAACATTCAAATCCGACTTCTGTGCAGAATGCAGATGTGGAAGTTGGAAATCTTTCGGGTTGCATCTATGATACCGATACAAAAAAGCCGCTTTCAGGAGCTAATGTTATATTGAGTAAAAACGAGGAAGAATCATATAACACTACTTCCGATAATAATGGCAGATATGAATTTAAATCGATTCCTGCTGGAGCTTACGACTTGAAGGCATTTTATGAAGGCTATAAAGCGATTACAATAAAAAGCATTGTTATTCCTGCTGGTAAATTCGCTTTCCAAGATCTTTCCTTGATTAATGGAAACGTACATAAAAGAGAAAATCCGAGTTCAAAAAAATATGTAGAAGTTTCAAAAGATTCCATTTATACCGTTACAGAAGAAATGCCACAGTTTCCTGGCGGTCCTAATGAATTGATGAAATATTTGGGTGAAAATATCAAATATCCTCAATCAGCGATTGATAACAAGATTGAAGGAAGAGTTTTCGTTAGTTTTGTCGTTGAGAAAGACGGCTCTATCACTAATGCGGAAGTCATGAGAGGTGTTGACAAAGACTGTGACGCCGAAGCTTTGCGTGTTGTCTCTTCGATGCCGAAATGGAAACCTGCAAGTAACAAAGGAGAGAATGTAAGAGTGAAATTTACAGTTCCGGTGGTTTTTAAACTTAATAATAAAGAATAAATTTATTCATGGCAGTGGGTGACATTAACGTTGCCCACTGTTTGTTAAGATAAAGAAAATATTTTAATTGTTGATTGTAATAAACAAAAAAATGTTATTCTTGTTCACTGTAATAAACAATTCTGGAGGGATTGACTTCGGTCCAAACATCAGATTTCTGACTTGCAAAACACTTACATCGCTGCCGATAATGTAGACTATGGCTTCGGTAATAAAATGCCAATGTGGATGTTCGGATTTGTATATTAGGAATTGAGGTAATCTCTATATATTCCTACATAAGTGATTTATGATTTTTTCTTAGAGAAGATTTTTGCAAAATTAATCATAAAAATACTTGACTTTTGCTTTTTGATTCATTATATCTGCAAACTAAACGAAAAATTATGTTAACTGAAACCGAACATAGAATACATACATACATTTACTTACCAATATTTGGATGATTGGGAAAAACAAGATCATTAAACGAATGTCAGTTCCGGCAGTTGTCTGATAATTGCTTTTGAACTGACGTTAAACTATAGAGAATAAACTTAATTTATAATACCAAAACTTTTACAACTATGAAAACGCGTAATCTATTATATTTAATCTTGTTAATGGTAATGATGTTTATTGGCATTCCAAAAATTTCAAATGCAGCACCACCTGGCAATCCATGCCATACTGTTACAATTACATGTCCAGACGGCTCAAAAGCATCTGGTTATGTTTGTAGTGATGAAGATCTTGCAGAATTTATTAGGGCTTTCTGTAAAATAGAAATCAATATTGAAATTATTAGTTGATTATTAATCGAACGGAATGGTCAATCATTCCGTTCTTTATCTTTAGTATTATGAAAAAAAATATAATGATAATAGTTGCTTTTTGCTTGATATTGCCTCTTAAAGCTCAGTTATTTAACGCTAATGTAGAGGTGTTCGATACAGCAAATCTTGTTGTGATGTATGAATTGTCTTTGCGAGAGGATACTACGCACTTGAACTATGTTAAGAATGTAAATCAAATTCTATTGATAGGAGAAAACGGTATTAACTCATATCAAGATTATAATCATTACAGATATTATAGGGATATGAGGAGAAAGGTGAAAGATGGTACTATCAATGAATGGCTTATGGGTGGTTTAAATGTGGCTGATTATATTTCAAACTATCAATTTGAGATATATAAAAATCATCATAATAAAACTATATCTACCAATGATCATATATTTCAAATGGGACTTTATGAATACGAGGAGACATTCAATAGTTTTAATTGGCAGATAACTTCTGAAATTGATACAATTCATAATTATGTTTGTCAGAAAGCCATCTGCGATTTCGGAGGTCGTACTTGGGAAGCCTGGTTCACTATGGAAATTCCAATTAGTGATGGACCTTATAAATTCTGCGGTCTGCCAGGCTTAATTCTTAACATAGCTGACACACAAAATCATTATTCGTTTAAGTTCCTGTCAATAGAAAAACCGTCAGAAATTATAAATATAGAAAGAACTGATAAAGACAGAACAAAAACGACCAAGAATGACTTTTTTAAATTACAAGACAAACATAGTAATAGTTTTTCACATGGTGTAAGAAACATGACATCAAATGACAAAGCTGTTCAAAGAGCTATTGAATATGAGATGTCGAAGAATAATCCGATAGAGATAATTGACAATTGATAGTTAACAGTTTACAATTTACAATGAATAATTACTCGTTGACTTGTTGACTTGTTGACTTGTTGACTCGTTGACTTAATAAATATCTTTATGAAAAGAATAATATCGTTAATAGCTTTTATCTTGATGTTGACTGTCGCTGAGCTTCAGGCGCAGACAGTCATTAAAGGTAATATTATGGATACTTCCGGCGAGCCTTTGTTTAATGTCAGCGTATTGGTGCATAATGCTGGCAGCAATCTGATAATAGCCTACGGATTTTCCGACATCGACGGTAATTATGAAATAAGTTTTAACTCGCCTTCCGATAGCTTGGACATAAAGACCAATTCTTCTTTTTATGAAAAAATAACGAAACGAATTGCAAATACTTCACAGACAATCGACTTTGTTTTGAAGGAAGAAGTGTATGAGTTGAAAGGCGTTACGGTGATGGCGCGTCCTATAGAAAAGACCAACGATACGGTTGAATATTTCGTGGATTCTTTTGTGGGATTAGAAGATAAAAGCATCGAAGATGTGCTGAAGAAAATGCCTGGAATAGAAGTGGAAGGCAACGGTCAGATTTTATATCAAGGTCTGCCGATACAGAAATTCTATGTCGAAGGCATGGACCTGATGGACGGACAATATGCTACCATCAGTAAGAACCTGCCGCATCAGTCGGTGGCGTCGGTGGAGATTTACGAGAACCATCAGCCTATTGCCTTGCTGCAAGATCGCGTTGATACAGAACGTGCTTCTCTCAATATAAAACTTTCTAAAAACGTGACCGTTACAGGTTCTGGCGAACTTGGAGTCGGGCTGTATCCTTTGTTGTGGAACGTCAATGTCACTCCGATGCTTTTCTCTGATAAGGTGCAGATGGTGGCTTCTCTTCAAAGTAATAATATCGGTAATGATCTTCTGAATAACAATATGATAAGCTATTATCAAGATACGGAAGAAGAGGCTCCCGATGCAGGCGAGGAACTTTCAATAATAAATTCGCCAACGCCTTTGATTGAGAAAAACAGATATTTGAACAATACTTCGCATCTCGCAAATTTCAACGTACTCGCTCCGATAAGCAAGACGACGCAGATGAGAGTCAATCTGTCTTATATCAATGATTTACAAAAACAAAATTCATTACAACAAAATACTTATTTCCTTCCGAACGATACGGTTTCATATACCGAAAAGATAAACAACAAAATTTATGATTCTTATCTGAAAGGTGACGTGGCTATCGACAGAAACGATAAGAAGGCTTACGTGAAAGATAAAATCGAATTTTCAAAACGATGGAATAAATCTTACGGCTACGTCTTGAATAACGACGAAAACATAAGTCAGACTCTTAACAATGACGCTATGTCGGTGTCGAATGACTTGCGAATAATATTTCCTGCTGGTAAGCATCTCCTTGATTTCGTGTCGTATAACTCTTACGATAACTTACCCGAAAATCTTAATGTAGAACCGGGAGTCTTTGAAGAGTTGTTTAACGTTGGAAAACCATATAATCGTACAAATCAGAACTTTGATAGAGAAAGATTTTTTACCAACGAGGCTTTAAGCGGAATATTCACATTCGGGAATATTGTCGTAAGTAGCAAGTTGGGAATCAGTCATTATCAGAATAAGATCAAGACTAATCTTGCGATATTTCCTAATGAAAACTTGCAGGGCTTTGTTTCTATTAGAAATGATATAAACCACACATATACAAAGCCGTATCTTAAGACAAGATTGGAATATAAACTCAGAAAAGCGACTTTTACACTTAATCTTCCTCTTTCTTTAGATTATGCGACAACCAACAATCATAAAGAGAAACAAGAACTTACTCACATGTTTTTTAATCCTACATTGTCGTTTAAATATGAGTTTAGCAATATGTTCAAAATCAGTGTAAGCGGAAAATACGAGCAGACAATCGACAATTTTGAGAACTATTACGACAATTTAGTTTTGAATGACTATCAGAGTTTGGTCACGATGACGGCTCCTATGTCGGTTTCGGATTTTGTGAGAGCTAACGTGAGACTAACTTTCGATCAGCCGTTTTACGCGCTAAACAGTTCTTTGGCATATACTTATCAGCACAGAAATTCCGACATGATTTATAAATACGACATCGCCGAAAACGGAGCTTCATTCTTGCAGATGATTGAAAGTCCGAATACATCAGATTATCACATCGTAAATCTTAATGTCAAGAAATTCATCTCGGCGATAAAGACGACTATCGGCTTGAAAGCCAATTTCCTTCACAACACGCGACATAATATCTTGAATGGAGTTTATGTCGAGAACAAGAACCTTTCAGCGAGCATAATGCCGAATATGATGGTGACGATAAAACATTGGGTGCATTTTAATTACTCGTTTAATTTCAATAACATACAGACATTTACCGAAGATGTCAAGAAAAGCGATGTTAATTATCTGCGACATTATTGCAAGTTGAATATCTTTCCTCACAGAGATCATCTTGTGACATTAAACTCGGAGATATATTCGCATCTTGGAGAGGATTATGTCTATTTCGACGTTTCTTATCAATATTCAGTGCCGAAATACAAACTCGATTTTGAATTGAAATGCAACAATATCTTCAACAATAAATCGTACGTCTCATATTATTCCGGAGCGTTTTCTATCGTAGAATCCATCTATGAAATACGCCCGATGGAAATCTTCTGCTCAGTGAAATTCAGATTCTAATGAATTCCTGTTTGTTAAGACGACGCGGCAAGTCACGCCCCTACATTCTTAACTGTCAACTGTTAATTGTTAATTATAATATTTCTCCTTTATGAAGTTGTTCTATAGGGAAAATCAGATCCCAGTTCTCGCCCCAAACTATATTGCCGTTTTCAATCTTGAAACATTTGAATAGATTTTCGTCTAAAGAGGTTTCTATAAATTGCTTTGCAAAAGTCATATAATAGTGAAAAGGACTAAAAAAATCAAAAAAAAGTATTTGTTATTATTATTATTATTATTATTGCAATGTCAAAAATGATTATAGAAATGAACTTTTAATTTTTATACCATGAAGAAGATTAATGTATTAATTATGCTTGCATGTATGATATTAGCATCATGTAAACCTGAACCTGTTGGAAACCCTGAACCTGATGGAAACGATGTGGTTCCGTCTACCATAGTTCTCGAAGTAAAAGACATTACATCGCTGTCAGCTAAAATCGTTTTTGAAATCACTGATGATGGTGGATCTGAAATCAGTGCTCGAGGTATTATTTTTGACACAAAAGAGATACTTGAATATGACATAGCAAATAATTACTCGTTCCCTGATGGAGAAAGTGTTTATGAGTGGATGCCGACACATTTAAAACCGAACACCACATACTATGTCAGGGCTTATGCCTGGAATAAGCTTCCAGATGTAAGTCTTAGTGAACAAATAAGTTTTACAACGTTGGAATTTGGAGAAACTGATGGTAATGATGATGTCTATGATTCGGATGGAGAAGTTAATGGTTATGAATATGTTGATCTTGGCTTGCCGAGCGGTTTGAAATGGGCTGTTTGTAATGTAGGTGCTGATTATCCTGGAAAATTCGGCGACAATTTCGCATGGGGAGAAATAAATCCTAAAGATGAATACACGTGGGAAAATTACAATATGATGGGCGTTGAACCAGAAGACATCTCAGGAAATCCGCAATATGATGCGGCGAGAGCCAACTGGGGCGGGGAATGGCGCATGCCAACAACAGATGAGATTAGAGAACTGATGGACCATTGCACATGGAAACGCGCTGAAATGAATGGTATATGGGGAATGTCAATAACTGGACCTAACGGAAAAATATTATTCCTACCTTCAAATATTTTTGCTGATGGTACAGATAGTGGTGTGTATTGGTCTTCCGTTCCGGCGTCTGATGCCAATGACTACTCATGGGTGGTATTGTTTTACGAAAGTGGCATAGAACCATACGATGCCTACGTATGTATAACTGCCAGATATAGTTGTAAAGGCTATCCTATTCGTCCAGTCATAGAATGATTTGTAAGACGCACCAATTACATCTCTTTTATTTTCATCGGTGTAATATGTCCGTCCCTACATTCTTAATTTTCAACTTTCAACTTTCATTTTTCAACTTTCAATTTTCAATTGTCAATTGAATCACCGTAATCTCCGGTTTCGTCCCGATTCTGGCTTTCATCAAGGTTTCTCCCAAGCCGATATTCACATAAAGATATTGATCTTCATGCTGAAATAATCCTGCTACTTCCTTGAATATGAACGACGATGGAGACCATCCGAAGATAGAAAACTGCATAGCGTGGGTGTGACCAGAAAGCATCAGGTCGATTTCTGGAGTGTCTTTCACTTCCAACTCCCAATGTGTCGGGTCGTGACTTAAAAGTATTTTGTAAGAACCGCCTGCATCCTGCATCGCCTTCTGAAGGCTGCCGTAAGAAAGAAAGGCTCGATGCGTCGAGATGTTTTCAACACCTATTAAAGAAATGGTGTCGTCGTTACAGATTATGTTTACGTTCTCGTCCAAAAGCAAATCCCAACCCATATTTTCTTGTCGCAGCTTCAACTCCTCAACATATTGCCACTGAATGGAATCGGGGAAGTTGCTGTATGCGCTGTAGTCGTGATTTCCTAAAACGGAATACACTCCATCTTTGGCTTTTATCTTCGACAATATTGTATCCAATCCGTCCAATTCCCAAGGACCGTATGAGACTAAGTCGCCGGTAAAGACTACAATATCAGCGTTTTGTTCGTTGATGACATCGACGAATTTCTGTAACGTCTTGCTTCTGTTTTTAAATGAATGAAGATGTAAGTCAGATATTTGCACAATCTTATAATCTTTGAACGATTCTGGAACCTTCTCACTTTCAATATTTACGTTTACAACCTGACATTGATTTCTCTCGATGAAAATTCCGTAAGCGAATAGGAGAGGGACGAGGAGCGTGAACCATAGTCCTTTCTTGAAAAACGCTTTGAATTTCTTTCCGAACAAGGTCGCTGCTAATGATATTAACGCTACAATCAATGCGATAGCAGCCATCGCGAAAGCGACGATTATTAAGTTTGCTATTATTTCTATTAGTGTTACCATAATAATTAACAATTAACAATGTACAATTAACAATTGTTATGTTTCAAAACTTCATTGCAAAGTTAATGCTATTTTTGTTATGAAATAAGGTGATTTCAATAAATAGCTTTTCAAACAATTTATGAATTGTACATTATAAACTGTTAACTGTTAATTGTAAACTGTTAATTGTTTTGGGCGTTCCGGCAAGCCGTCGGGCTTTCCGCTCTATCTTTGTTCGCTCCGTAAACTGCGCTCGCAAAGGATGCCGCTTCAATCCCTAACGCAAAATGGCGACTTGATAAATGTGCTGCTTCTTTATAATTAAAAAATCCCTATTTTTGTATGTTGTTGTTACTTAGGTGAATTTGTTGTGTTATTCGTTGAAAAATAATGCTTATGAGAAATAAATTATCATTGCAAGCTTTGACTAAGACCATAATGGGTTTTGTTTTTATTTGTATTTTGTTGTTCTTGCCAGCTGGTACTTTCCGTTATTGGAATGCCTGGCTTTTTATGGCGGTTTTGTTTATCCCTATGATTATCTTAGGAATCGTGATGTTGTTTAAATTTCCTGATTTACTGAAGAAAAGACTCGATGCTAAAGAGAAAGAAGGTGAGCAGAAATGGGTTGTCGCATTATCAGGAATCATGTTTATGGCGGCTTTTGTAGTTGCAGGATTGAACTTTCGTTTTTCATGGCATTCGTTGCCAGATTATGTGATATGGATTGCTGTCGCGATGTTTCTTTTGTCGTATCTGATGTACGCCGAAGTTATCAGAGAGAACGCCTTTCTTTCAAGGACGATAGAAGTGCAGGAAAACCAGAAAGTTATAGATACAGGATTATATGGAATAGTGCGCCATCCTATGTATTCCGCAACTATTATATTATTCCTATCCATACCTTTGATATTAGGTTCGTTGATTTCTTTCTTCATAATGTTAGCATATATTCCAATCATTGCAATACGGATTAATAACGAAGAGCAAATCCTCGAAAAAGGCTTGAAAGGCTACATAGAATACAAACAAAAAGTTCGATATAAGCTGATACCTTTCATTTGGTAGTTAGTCGAGTTGTTTAGCTTCCTTTGCCTATTGACTATTCCTTGAAACAATAGCTTTTTTGATATCCATTCTTTTATGCAGGATTCTGATTATAAAAACACTGTCCTCTTTGATATGATAAAAAACAATGTGTTCCTTGACTTTACAACCTAATAAACCTTCAGCTATCTCGTTATATTTAGTTCCAAGCAACACAGGATTATTCCCTATTGATTTACAATATAGAGTAATAAAGTTATAATAGTAGTTGGCCTGTCTAATAGACCATCTTTTTGCACTATAATTCCAAATGTTACTTAAATCCTCGACAGCTTTATTGGAGAAATTAACGCTGTGCATTTTTATGTTCTCGTTTTAAGGCTTCAAGATGTAATTTCGGATTAAAGTTCTCTGCAATTCCGCTTTCAATACCATCGAAAATTGCTTCTCTCAATTCAAGGATGTTTTTCTCCTTCTCAATGTATTCCTTTTCTTCTTTCATAATTTGATTTTGAAATTCTTCATCTTTCTGACGCCATTGCATCGACGTCGTTACGTTTAAATTTAATGCTTTCATATCTTCTGGTTTTAAAATTTAACACTGCAAATATACTACCGTAAAAGTCCTTTGTCAAGTTAATTTTTCATAAAAATTTTTAACGTTTTGAGTCACTAAATAGAGACGCATTAATGATACCCATATACAAATAAAACACATTAACACGTCCGAACTATCTATATAAAGTTCTTAGTTCAAAGTCCTTTCACCATCTCCTCAATTTCCTTGCGACTGATGTTTTCTCGTTCTGCCTTGTCGTATATCGTCAGAAGGTTGATCTCGCCTTCATCGACGGATAATATTATGGTGTAGGTTATGACTCTCGCGCCGTGACTTTTTCCTTTCCCTTTTGAGCCAATTGCCATCCTAACTTTACGTAAGCCAACACCAATCTCAACGCCGGAATTAGGGTTTATGATTAGTTCTTTCTGTAAAATCTCTAAATCATTTTTAAAAGAAGGATATTTCTTTGCTAATCGTTTGGCTTCCTTTAAAAAAGATGTGCTTGGGATAATCCTATAGTTCATCGATGAGCTGTTGAAGCGTTATACCTTCTTCTCCATTCTGGCGGCGTCGATTTATCTCCAAAAGTCCGTCCCTGATGGCATCGAGGATTTCCTGCTTCTCAATGTATTCCTTTTCTTCTTTCATAATTTGATTTTGAAATTCTTCATTTTCCTGACGCCATTGCATCGACGTCACTACGTTTAATTTTAAAGCTTTCATATCTTTTGGTTTTAAAAATTTAACACTGCAAATATACAATCGTGAAAGTCGTTTGTCAAGTTAATTTTTTATAAAAATTTTTAACATTTCATGCTGAAAAAAAATATTTGACTCTTTTTGAAAAAAACACCATTAGTATTAAAAATAATACTATCTTTGCAAAGAACATTAATCAAGATTTATTATGCCTACATTATTTTATTATTTAGGATTGAGATTTTATTTTCACTCAAATGATCACGAGCCAATTCATATTCATGTGGCTTGTGGGGAAAGAGAAGGGAAATTCAGCATTTTTCCTGAAGTCGAATTAATTGAAAATTACGGGCTGAGTCAGCGGGAGATTAAGTATGCAATGATGGCAATTGATGAAAATAAAAATGTGATCGTTGAACGATGGAACGAATATTTTGACAAATAGAAATTGTATGAAAGCACAGCGTCTTTGGTTTGATGAATCTCGCGTCCATGTCATGATGGAGGATGGTAGAGTTGGCAGTCTTCCTATTAGATTGTTTCCTAAATTATATAACGCCACAACTTCTCAGTTAGAGGATTATCGTTTTACAAATTTCGGTATCCGATGGGAGGAGATAGATGAGGATCTTTCATACGAAGGCTTCTTTGCTGTGGAAAATCAGCCTAAGTCGGATAATGTCATCTCGAAGATTTTTTTTGAATATCCAGAATTGAATGTGCGGCAGGTGGCGAAGCGTAGCGAGATTAATCCGACATTACTTCAGCAATACATTGATGGATATAAGAATCCTTCTGAAGCGAGAGTGAGGGAAGTTATTGATATACTACATCGTTTGGGTGAAGAACTGCAGAAGTTGTAGTATTGCCAAAAAGCTACTAACGGAGCGTATATCTATCCTTGTAAAGATAAAAATATTAAAGCCTCCAAATACCAACTTGTAGGTTATGAAGGCTTTGTTAGTGTTATACCGTTTTATGTTCCGCAATCGGCAAACTCTTACGAGGAATTCGTTGATTTAATTGACAATTAACAATTAACAATTAGCCATTAGCCATTAGCTTATAGCCAAAGTTATCATTGATGTGTGTCTCTTAATAAGTCGTTCACTGTCTTCACTGGATTGAATGTCAAGATTGGAACTTCGACGAAGATGTTGATCCAATCTGCCATGGCGCCGTTCCATAATCCTGGCAACTCTAATGCTTTCAGGTCTTTGCCGTCTTTCGATTTCTTGGAGATGAAGCCTGTGTTGACATCAATATAGTCGTTTAAGTTGAAACTGTTGCCTTTGAAATCTTGTGTCGCACATACTAAATCGACAGGGTTGAAGTGTGTCGCGGCTTGGAAAATAGCTTCTTGTTTTTCGTCATTATGATTCAT
>JAZNVS010000007.1:0-7751 GCA_045592965.1 Bacteroidales bacterium
GAGCTTCGCCTTCAAGTTTGGTAATCTCATTCATGGTATGAGCTGTAGGCTTACCTTTTTTATCTAAGTCGGCGAATATTAGTTTCACGCCTTTTTTATAGCCGAAGAAAGGATCGGCGACGAGTTCATAGTCGATAGAGAAGTCGTATTCGTCGAAATCGACAGCGTCTTTGAAAATAGTCTCTTCTTCTTTTTCTATTTCTTCTTGAACAGCCTCTGCCTCCTCTATAGCGGCTTCAACTTCTTTAGCGGTTTCTTCTATTTCTTTTTCCGCTTTCTCGACTTCTTTCTCAATTTCTTTCTCGACTTCATCGAAAGCCTCGTCAACAGCCTTGTCGACAGCTTTCTCTACCTGTTTTGTAACATTACGTTCAATGGCATTGGTGGCGGCTCTTCTTACGGTGCGGCCGATAATGCCCTGTGCTTGCAATTGGATGCTGCTTCCCAACAAGAGAAGCAACATCATAGTCATTATCTTTTTCATAATTACTTAAGTCTGAAGGTTAAACCTGCCGAGATGTAAGTGAATCCGTATCCCAATTCAGCGTTAAATCCGAAGTTTTTGCTCATGTACCAACGAGCGCCGATGAAAGATGAGAATGACATATCAGAATGGTTGTTTCTTAAGTCATAGTCATCGTAATAGCTATAATCAGGATTATAGCTGTACTTATAACTATAAGTATATAATCCGAGCATAAGACCAGCGTAAGTATCAAGTTTTTCAGTCAGCTGGAAATGGAATGTACCTCTTACGCCGAAGCACATACGTGTCATGGTTTCTTTGTAATATTCGTAATACTTATAGGAATAAGTGGAAAGACCGGCATAACCGCCAACGCCGACGCTGGCACGATCGGCTATCAGTCCGTCAACAACGCCTACATCAAAGGATGCTGAAATAGGAGGGAGTCCGACACTTGAGTTGAGTAGTCCATAGCCATAGCTGTAATTACTTAATCCGATGTTAGCGTTTACAGCGATAGCACCTTTGTTAAATACGTCTTGAGCTTTTACATTAGTTAGTCCGAGAAGCAAGACAGCTGCAATTAGCATTAATTTTCTTTTCATAGTTAATTTAGTTTAGTTGTACATTTATTTAGTTAATAACTCTCATAAAAAAGCGTGGTCATCAACTTGTCTTTATGAAAGCAGGTTCTGTTAAAACTTACTTTTTATGTGATGCAAAAGTATGAAAAGAATAAAAAAAGTAAAGGTTTTATAGGCTTAAATCAGTACAAGAATCGGTTGTTTGGACTGATTTATCTGTTTTCTAACCAAGAAAGTGGGGTTTTTCCTGTCATTTTTTTAAAAACCATATAAAAAGAGGATCGTGAGCGGAATCCGCAATCGGCATAGATGCTGTCGATATTTAAGTTGGAGGTGTCGAGTTTTTGCATAAGATGCTTCGCTTCCTCTATACGCATCCTGTTGACAAACTCAAAGAAATTACATTTCAAATAACCATTGATGGCTTGCGAAAGCTTACGTTGAGAGATGTTAATCTCTTTTGCAAATATAGCTAATGAAATATCAGGACGTAGATAAGCCTTGGACTCTTTCATATAATGAGACGCATTTTCGCAGATTTCTTTCATCTGCTGCTCATCGATAATCTGTGTAGGCGTAGTTTCTGTATTGACTGTCTCTAATATATCATCATCGGCAATATTCACAGGAATTTCTTTTATCGGCATCGCAGGGTGAGCGATGAGATTATATACCAAATAAAACATAGCAACGACATTCAATATCTGGATAAGCCATGTTCCTGTGACAGGCCAGATGAAGAAGCAAACCATCACAATAACGAATAATGCCGCGAAGAGATATTCAAATACTGGAATCCAACTTTTCTGTATCCATTCGGCATCGGAGAGAGTGTCGCCGATAGCTTTTTTGGTACGATGCAGAAAACGGAAAATGAGGGCGAAATAAATGACCATTTGTAAGAATACAAAAATAGAATTGACATCGTTTATGAAAGTGGTGTCGCCTGTCATCTCGTATTGTATTGAAGCTAAACGTTCTTCAGGTGTCATGGAGAGACCTAATCCTAAGCATATCAACATCGGCAACAGATGGAGAATATGTATGGGCTTTAATTTAAAGGAGTCGTCGAAACTCTTTTTGGCAAACAACCATAACAGAGGCATCAGTAGTAGATTGACGTTGGTGATAGGAAATAAAAAAAGCGAGAGCTTGTGCCAAGCAAGCATCACGCTTGTATTGTATAGATAAACAGGGACGTTAGGGAATACGATGATAGCAGCAGCGTATGCGTGCTCTCCACGAAAACGAGTCGCGGTGAGAAGAATTAAAGCTAACACCATCAATATGATAACACTTGAAGAATTGACTGTAAGTACAAAGTTATTAAATTCCATATATCCTATTTTTTACGAAGAGCAAATATACATCCTTTCCAAGAATTTCACAAGATATTATTTTTATTTCACCCTCGAAACGTCGTTACAAAATTTTCTTCAAGCTACTTCTGACATTAAACAATGACTTCGGCAACAGACGCAACTGACAGATTGACAAGATAATCAAGTCATTGTAAAGTAATTATCACACTTTCTTCAAATCATAAACCGGAAGATTGATCGCTTCCGATAGGGTTTTACATAATTTCTCAGAGTCTAAGACGATGCCGTTGGGTGATGTCGGGTTGACGCAGACTGCTATCAGCTTGCTTTTCTGCAGTACGGTAATTTTACGTTTTCCGTTGACGAAAGTGTTGTAAGTCATTGGAGTAAGAAATATCTTTGTAAAGTCGCGGACTACGATCTCCGTCTCGTTGAAGATTTTATTCTGTCTGATATGATTGACGAAGTTGTCCGTCAAGGCACCGCTCACATAGAGAGTCTTACATTTCTTCAGACCATCGGTATTGATATTAATCGACAAAGACGACGCTACCTTCAGATCAACCAATCTCTTCCCAAAGCCAAAGTCAGCGTCATTGTCAGCGTCAAAATCAATCGCCCATACTCCATTATTTATATCAATAAAGGTGTCGTAATTTTCTTGTGAGGTGAGTTCCAAGTTTATCATCTGCACCACGAAAGCCGTCTTCTGCACTAAGGTGTTGATATTAGCCGAGTAAGCCGCTCCTGTTGCAAGTATCATCGACTCGCTCACTGCAGGCGACGCGAGACTCAATCGAGACAAGGCTCCGTCAATTATCGTGAGGTCGATGTCGTATTTTCGCATCTCGTTCATCCAGCGACGTAATCCGTTGGTCGATGACGGTCCCGACAGCAGCAGTTTTCCTGGAGTGAGCGCCTTCCCTATCACTATGTTACCGAGCGAGGTGTTTTCGTCGCTTATCTCAAGAAGTTCTGAAGTGAGCAGTTTTGTGAGATAATGTTTCTCCGACGTACCGAAATATACGCCTTCTCTCAGGAATATCTCAGGTTTCGCGGTTTTGGTAACTTGGTCTGTCGTCTCGCCGTCGATGCCTATAGAACTCACCGCCACGCGAATCTGGTCGAGTGGAAGTCGCTGCATGACATAGTTGAAACACTCCGTCTTGCCGGTGTTCTTCTCCAATCCCACTATGGAGCAGCTTTTATATTTTATGAGTTCCGCGATGAAAGGCATAGTCAATTCATAATTCACAATTCATAATTCATAATTGTTTTTGGAAGTTGCAAATTTAAGAATTTTATGGTGATGAAATGATTTAATTATTGTTAGAGTTCAGGTATTTTTTAATTTCTCTATCGAAATCGCTTTCAAACATTTGCATTTCGCGTTTACGATATATCTCAAACTCTTTTTCTGCTTTTTCAATCGCTTGCTGATGCGATATATTTCCTTTGCCAACCAACACTTTACGTTTATGCGCAATAATTTGATTATCGAGAGCGTCAATCCAGTCTTTCATTGTCATTGGATTCATTTCCAAGGCTTGAAATTCAGCAAAGTCGAGAAATCCAGAAACGAGAAGATTAAGTCGTTGGAGTTCTATTTCTGACAAATAATTTTTTGCAATTTTCACATCGTCTTTGGTAACATAATTACCCTTGAAATTCGTCATGCCAACAAAAGGTTTCTCATTATCAACTCGATTATAAATCACTTCAGCGGCAGTATTCTCGTGTACCGCATAATGCAATTTATTCTGCACCGTAGCAAAAAACATCTTAGTCATTTCATTGCGAGGGTCATAATCTGTTGCGGTTGCATAAATATCAGTCACTTGTTGATAGAAATTTCTTTCACTGCTACGAATATCTCTGATACGTTGTAACAATTCGCGGAAGTAACGATTTCCACCTTGTTTCAAGCGCTCGTCATCCATCGCAAAACCTTTCTGAATATATTCATGAAGACGTTCGGTAGCCCATCGACGGAATCGTGTTGCCACCTGAGACTGAACTCTATAACCAAGAGCAATGATCATATCAAGATTATAGTGAGCGATGTTTCGTTTCACCTGTCGATTTCCCTCTTGTCGAACTAATAAGAAATCCTTATAAGTTCGATTTTCTTCCAGTTCTTTATCTGCATAAATATTGCTAATATGCATAGAGATATTTTCCTGAGTTGTACAGTATATCTCTGCCAACTGATTCTGTGTCAGCCATAAGTCCTCGTCGGAGAATCTCACCGACACTCTTGTTATCTCGTTATCGTCCTGATAAATAATAATTTTATTTTCATCTTTCATCATCAACCTCCTTCTTTGCAAAAGTATAAAGAAAAATCTTCAGTTTTACAATTTTAACAATTTTTAACTTTTGACTGTACGGACGTGGCTCGCTGCGTCCATTTTTTTCTTTCTCCCGCAAAGACGCAGAGCAACTCATATCTGGTATTTTAAATCGATTTCATAAATTAGTTTTCAACATCATATTTTTCATATCTCCACACATTATAGGGGACTTCTATAAATTGCTTTGCAAGTGATTTATGATTTTATCTTTGAGAAGATTTTTGTTTTTCTCGAAAGAGCATAGCGAGCTATGTAATTGAGAGAAAGACGAAAAGATTCCAAAGAGAAACATAAAGCACGCAAAAGTTTTTAACATGATTGTAAAAATTTATTTAAACGGGGAATTTATAGAAGTCCCCTATAATTTTATACAAATCACTATCTTTGCATAACAAATAATTTCAGATAAATGAAAAAGTTATTTTACATCGACGCTTGTTTGAGAGATGGTTCTAACACCAAGAAGATTGCTGATGCTGTCATTTCGGAACTTTCTAAACGATATGATATTGAGACGATACGACTGTCGGATCATAATTTCCCTGTCGTGAATAACGACATTCTCAATGACCGTAACAACGGCTATGTTCCTGAGGAATATGTAGAGATTGCGAGAAAGATTGCCGCAGCCGACCGTCTCGTTATTGCAGCTCCTTTCTGGGACATGAGTTTCCCGAGTGCGCTGAAAGTCTTTTTCGAGAACATGTCGCTGTTCAACGTCACATTCGGCAGCAACGAGAAAGAATGTTATGGCTTATGTAAGGCTGAAAAAGTGTTGTATATCACCACGCGAGGCATGAACATCAGCACCGGCGACGAATTGGAGCAGGCAACACCTTACATCAAGGCACTCAGTAAGTTATGGGGCTTAGGCGAGTTATTTGTCATCTCTGCCCAGAACATGGATTACAGCACAGAGGAAGAGAAATCCGACAAAATCAGAAAAGCTATAGACGACGGATTGAGACTCTGCGAGGAGTTTTAAGAAGTGATATTTTATGAGATGAGATAATAATTTAGATTTTCACATTTTGTCTTTAAATTTTATTATATTTGCACTGAGTAAAAATACTCAACACACTGAGTAAAATGTAATATCATGTATAAAAGAAGTGAATATCATATAATTACAGAACGTCTTAAAGAGGAGCGGAAATTCATACAAGTCGTAATGGGAGCTCGTCAAATAGGGAAATCAACGGTTGTCAAACAAGTATTGAAAGACATTGACCTACCCTATCAGTTTTTCTCTGCCGACAATATTCCTGCCACTAAACAGTCCTGGATTTCAGATTGTTGGGATGCTGTCAGGAGTATCAAGAAGAGCAATAATTACGAGAGTATGATTCTTGTAATTGACGAGATACAGAAGATCTCAAATTGGAGTGAGGCTGTAAAGAAAGAATGGGATGCTGATACTTTTAACGACTGCGATATCAAGGTGTTGCTTTTGGGAAGCAGTAGAGTTATGTTGGAGAAAGGATTGTCGGAATCGTTAGCAGGACGCTTCGAAGAGATTAGAATGAGTCATTGGAGTTTTCTTGAGATGAAAGAATGCTTCGACTTCAGTCTCGAACAATACATATATTACGGTGGTTATCCTGGTGCTGCATCATTAATAAACGACAACGACCGCTTTAGTCAGTATATACAGTCGGCAATCATCGACGCAACCATCAACAAAGACATACTGATGGACACTCCCATTAACAAACCTGCTCTGTTGAGACAAACATTCGAACTTGGAGCTTCGTATTCTGGAGAGTTGCTCTCGTTGAACAAAATGTTAGGTTCTTTGCAAGACGCAGGTAACACAGTGACATTAGCGGGATACATCAATCTGCTGAACGAAAGTGGCTTACTTTGCGGCCTACAGAAATTCAGCATTGACAATGCAAGAAGAAAAGCTAGTATTCCTAAGTTACAGGTATATAACAATGCGCTAAAAATGGTTTATAATTCATTGTCGTTTGAACAGTCACTATTAGATAGAAAACATTGGGGACGAATATTTGAGTCAGGAATCGGTGCTTATTTGGTCAGTCAGGCTTTTACTCATCGTTTTGAAGTTTATTATTGGAGAGAACGTAACGACGAAGTAGATTTCATCTTGCGCAAAAACAACTCATTGATAGCTATTGAAGTAAAAAGCAATGCTGAGAAAAACACTTCAGGATTAGATAGGTTCCGTCAGAACTTCAATCCGGATAAAGCTTTTATAGTTGGTGAAGGAGGCATCACTCCTGAAGAATTTCTCTCAATGAATATAAAGAAGCTGTTTTAATAGAATCTAATAAATTCAATACTTATGAACAAACAAGAATACATTCAAGCCAACAGAGATTGGTTAAATGCTAAGGCTCAGGAAGATGGCGTCAAGGCTCTTCCTCACGGAATATATTACAAGGTTATCAGCGAAGGCAGAAACGACGGCGTACATCCATCGCCACGCAGTGTGGTCACAGCACATTACACTGGCTGGACTATCGACGGCAAGGTATTCGACAGCAGCCGCGACGAGAACGTCCCTATCGCATTCCGTCTTAACGAGTTAATAGAAGGCTGGATCATCGCGATGCAGCAGATGTGCGTCGGCGACAAGTGGGAGATATATCTTCCTGCCGAGATGGCTTACGGCAACTATTCGCAACCGGGAATCCCTGGCGGCTCGACGCTGATATTCGAGATAGAACTGTTCGGGATAGCGTGAAATTCGTAAATTGAGTTAGCGGACTTGGTACGGACTTGGTACGGAGCATGTACGGAGTAAGTTCCCACGAATTAAGGCGATTTATTAAACTATAGATTTCACAGATTGACACAGATTATTTTGTCCACGAATGGGTGCGAATTTTACGCTAATGATTTTTATTTTTGAGGTATTGTGTCTTAAGCTGAAAAAAGTTGACACAAAAAGTCAATAATAATGAATAGAAAGAAACCCAAATCAAGAAATGGCGGGAAATGGGTAAGTCATGAAGTGAAGATGGAGATTATCCGAGACTATCACTTAGAAGGTATAAAC
>JAZNVS010000008.1:0-21738 GCA_045592965.1 Bacteroidales bacterium
GGTTCGAATCCCGCTCTCTCCGCAGGAAATTGAAATTCAAAGCAATAAGAATAGAATTAAACTAAGTTAAATTAAAATAAGTAAAATCAAAAAAATTAAAAGTAGTAATCAACATTTTTAAATTATGAAAAAATTAATTGCTTTACTCACAATTGCTGGTTTTATGACATTCGGTATCAGCAATTCAGTTCTTGCACAAGAAGAACAACAACCAGCTCAAACAGAGCAAGTCGCAACAGAAGAAGTAGCAGCTGAAGAAGCAGCTCCAGTAGAAGAAGTTGTGACAGCAACAATGACAGAAGAAGAAGCAGAACCAACATTCCACGAAGTTCTTAAGAAACAATACATCGATGGTGGTTGGGGTTTCATGACTCTCGTTCTCATCGTTTTAGTTCTCGGTTTGGCAATCTCAATCGAAAGAATCATTTACTTAACATTAAGCACATCTAACACAAAGAAATTATGCGCTGACTTAGAAGAAGCATTGAAAGCTGGCGGTATTGAAAAAGCTAAGGATCTCTGCCGTAACACACGCGGTCCTGTCGCAAGTATCTTCTATCAAGGTTTAATGCGTTACAACGATGGTCTTGACGAAGTAGAAAAAGCTATGATTTCTTACGGTTCAGTTATGAGTGGTAACCTCAATAGCGGTTCAAGCTGGATTACATTATGTATCGCTTTAGGTCCTAACTTGGGATTCTTCGGTACAGTTATCGGTATGGTTCAAGCTTTCGACGACATCGCTGCAGCAGGTGACATCAGCCCAACAATCGTTGCATCAGGTATGAAAGTTGCTTTGTTAACAACAGTTTTCGGTTTGATCACCGCTATGATCCTCCAAGTAGCTTATAACTTCATCCTCAACAAGATTGAAGGTATTTTGAATGACATGGAAGAAAGCACAATCACTTTCATGGACATCTTGAACGAATATTCAAAGAAAAACTAATTTATTTCGTTAACCTTAAAAACAGTTAACAATGGATGATAAATTATTAAAATTATGTAAATACGGGCTTTGGGGTCTCATGGGTATCATTGTCGTTATCCTTGCGATTTGTTTCTTCAAAGGAGAATCAAGTGCTGACATCCAAATGTACGTGACATATACACTTGTCATATTGCTCGTTATAGCTATACTCTTTTCTCCTATTTACGGAGCTATTATTAATCCTGGTAACGTTAAGAAAATAGGCATCGCTATAGGCTTATTCGCAATAATAGCATTAGTAGCATATCTCATTTCTCCAGGTGCAACATTAAGCGCAGAATATTTAGAGTCAATGGGTGTTACAGCAAAATCTGAAGCAGTATGCGACTATCTCATGATGTTCGTTTATATTATGCTTGGCGGCACATTTGCCTCAGTTATATATTCAGCAATAGCAAAATTCTTTAAATAAATTAAATTAAGATAATATCAATATGGCTAAACAAAAAAAGAAAGTACCGGATCTAAATGCAGGTTCAATGGCCGATATATCTTTTTTACTATTGATATTCTTCCTCGTTACCACAACTATGGACGTTGACAGCGGTATTACCCGTCGTCTTCCTCCTCCAGTTGAAAACCCAGAAATGGACGTCAAAGTTAAAGAAAGAAACATTATGAACGTCATGATTAACAAATATGACAAAATGTTGATTAACGGAAAACCAGGCGACATCGCAACTCTTAAGGACTTGACTAAAGAATTTGCAACTCCAAGACCAAGCGATGAGACAGCTCCTGAAGTTGAAGTTAAAAACATTGAACTCCTCGGTGATGTTATGCTTAGCAAAGGCGTTGTGTCTTTGAAAAACGACCGCGGTACTTCATACCTCATGTATATCAGCGTTCAGAATGAATTGGCTAGAGCATTTAATGAATTAAGAGATGAAATGTCTCTGAAACACTTTAATCAACATTACGCAGATCTCACAGATCAGGATAAGATAGACGCTATCAACAAGGCTGTCCCTGTCCGTATCTCAGAGGCTGAACCAGAAGCAATTCAATAAAAACATAGGAGATATTATTATGGCATCAAAGTATAGATCAGACGAAGCTAAGGAAGTTCCGGCAATGAGTACCGGTTCTATGCCTGACATTATCTTCATGTTGATATTCTTCTTCATGGTGACAACCTCCATGCGTGAAGTATCCCTGAAGGTAAAAATGATATTACCAGAAGCAACTGAAGTTCAAAAATTAGAAAAGAAATCTTTAGTTAGCTACATATACATCGGACCTCCAACCAACGCTAAAGCTTATGGTACAGAGTCACGTATTCAACTCAACGACCAATACTCCAACGTAACAGATGTTATTCCTTTCGTTGAGAGCGAACGTTTGGCACGCAGCGAGTCAGACCGTCCATTCCTCACAACATCGTTGAAAGTACATCAAGATGTAAGAATGGGTCTCGTAACCGATGTAAAACAAGAACTTCGTAAATGCGGTGCATTCCGTATCAACTACTCAGCTCGTAAAGGCGAAGTCGTTAAATAAAATAAGTTCTTGGTACAATAAAAAAACTCCGGCAATAAAATGTCGGAGTTTTTTTTATGACTAAAGTAAAAAGTCTGATGGCAAAAGAATTGTGATTGCAATTAACATATGAGAAAACGTTCTATTAGGGGATTTCGATAAATTGCTTTGCTGTGATTTATGTATTTATATATGAGAAGATTTTTGTATTTCTCGAAAGAGTATATAAAACTATGTAATTGAGAGAAAAATAAAAAGAATTTAAGAAAAAATTGCGTTTAAGCGAGTGAAGTACAATGCTCACATTAGTTATTCCAAGTGCAAGTAACTAGTGACAGGGCTATCTGAATTAAACTTTGTTATAATATATCGCATTCAATTCAGGTTAGATTAATCGCTTGTGATTATTTAATGACAATGGTAAATATAGAGCCCGGTAGAAACGTCGTAAGCATCGGGTTAATGAAAAATCAGCTTTAACTTCAGTGTCATAGAATAGTGTGGTAAAAAGGAGTATAAGCTAGGAAATAATTCTAGTTAAAGGATTATATTATCCCTACTCTGTTTCATAACAAAAAAAAGAGCGGTCGATTGACCGCTCTTTTTTAAAAATTATATTGAGTTAATTATTTAACAACAACTTTTGATGTGTGGCTGTAACCGTTAGCGTTAACTGTGCAGAAGTAAACACCGCTTGTTAAGTCGTTGATGTTGATGCTTGTGTCACCAGCTGTTAATCTTTGGCTAACAACTTTAACTGTTTGACCAGCTAAGTTTGTGAAAGTGATTGTAGCGTCAGCATCCATTGATGAAGAAATGTTTACGAAGTCTGTTGCTGGGTTAGGGAAGATGTTGTAAACAACGTCTTTAGCAATATTTTCGTTTACATTGTCATGATCGATAAATTCAGAGCTAATCTTGAATGCGTAAACTGTGTTAGATGTAGCTGTTACTTGTGTTGGAGCTGAACCCCAGAATAAACCTGGTGTAGCGTCAGCGATATAAGCGAACCAGAATTCATTAGGATTTACTGCGTAAGGAGCAGCGTTTACGAAAATAGCTTCGTCCATCATGTGGATGAAGTCATCCATAACTGTTTCAACAGCAACGCTCCAACCTTCATTATCAGCATCTTTGTAGCTCATAGCAACTGATCTGTAGTAGTATTGACCGTTGTATGTACGGTATGTATCAGGTGTTGAGTAAGCTAAAGCGAGGTTACCTTCTGAGTCAACTGAGAGAGCTGGGAAAGATGAACCTGTTGTGTACATAGCGTAGATGTAGTCATCACCATGGTAAACCATGTCAGCATTGAAGTCCATGACGTTTTCATAGAAAGGAATCCAACCGCAGAAGTTGATACTGTCGTTTGAGTGGAGAACATAACCTTCATTCTCTGGGTCATCGAGCCAAAGTCTAAGAGTTTCGATTGGGTTTTCTCTTGTATCGTTCCAGTAACCGATACCTTCAGCTGTACGGCCATAGTAGTATGAGAATGTATTACCGAGTTCTGTGTGTGTGTAAGGGAATGAAGAAAGAGCAACGTGAACAATGCCATCAGGACCAACTGCTACAGTGTTGTGAACAGGGCTGTATACAGGATCTTCACCTGTGAGTGAGCATTCGTCTGTTTCCCAATTGCAACCATAGTGTGGGTTTTCCCAAACGATGTTTCTTTCCCATGTTAAACCGTTATCTTCTGATTTGTACATAACAACGTGACCGTGGAAAACTGTTGAGTAAACAACAGCAACAACATCACCATTAGCTGCTACTGAATAGTCATCAGCGCTGTAGATACCCATGTGTTCTTCTGAATCGAATAAAGGAGCCCATTGTGTTGTCCATGATTCACCATCAAAACGGCTATAGAACATACCGCTTACAATAACGTCAGATGAAACATTGTATTGAGATGCACTGAAAACGTGAACGATTTCGTTGTTTTCACCTGATGTAGCAACTCTTGGCCATGACAATGAGAAAGGATATTCTTGACCTTCTAAGCCTTCTGGGTTAGGAATTGAATGAGGACCATCCCATTGACCTTCACCAGCAACTTCTCTTGTCCAATAATAGAGACCATCGTGATCTGCATCACCAGCGTGAACAACTAAGATTTCACCTGTTGCACCATAAGGAGCTATTGTTGGCCAACCTGTTCTGAAGTCTTCACCTGTAGCATTAGCTTCTTCACGTACTTCTGGCATACCGCCGAAAGCCATTTCACCATTTGGTGCGAAGTTGTAACCTGTACCACGGTCTGATACTGTTTGGTTGTCTTGGTGTGACATTGTTGCAGTAATTGCTACAGAACCGTTATTGTGTTGATACATACGGTTTGAAACTTGGAAGTTTGATTGCAAGTCATAGTATGTCCACATTGTTTCGCTTTCTTCAAAGTTTAAAGCTCTGTTTGTTACTACGCTTTGTCTTGCTTGTGATGAGTAGTCTAAAACACTAGTTGTGTTGCTAATGTCGTTACCTACTGCTTTCTTAACTGCTGTAGCTTTAGCAGCTTTTTCTGCTTTAACTACACGGTTTTGTGCAAATGCACTAAATCCCATTACGAGACCTAATGAAAGTAAAAGAACTTTTTTCATTTTAATGCTATTTTAAGTTAATAAATAAGTTAATTTCAATTATACTTCGAACTGCAAATATAATAATATTTCACAGAGTAAAACAAGATTTTTGTTTTTTTTTGCAAAAAAAATTCTTCTCTTTCTTTCATCTTATAACTTGTGTAATTACAAATTATTAACTAATTTTACGGCTCAATTATTGAAAACGCTTTTACATTAATTAATATGTCATAAAAATGAAAAAGATCACTACATTAATCGTTGCGGTTAGCTTTTTATTATTCTCATGTTCAACAAATAACATCGAGAAACAGGATTTTGCCCAATATGTAAATCCTTTCATCGGAACAGGCGGTCATGGCCACACCTATCCTGGCGCAGTGGCTCCTTTCGGTATGATACAGAACTCTCCCGACACTCGTATGGACTCTTGGGACGGATGTTCTGGCTACCATATCTCCGACACTACTATCTTAGGTTTTAGTTTAACACACCTCCAAGGAACAGGCTGCAACGACTATGGCGACTTCCGCTTCGCTCCTGTAACAGGAAAACCTTCATTCAATTCTGAAGACTATTCCTCTTCTTTCAAACATGAAAACGAAATCGCAAAAGCTGGCTATTATTCTGTCATCCTCGACGACTATAATATTAAGGTAGAACTCACAGCTGGCGAAAGAACTGCAATGCAACGATACACCTTCCCTCAAACAAACGACGCTCACATCATCGTCGAACTTCAGGAATCGAACACTTCTGCTGAAACAATTCACGAGTCGTTCATTACAATAGAAAGCGACAACGCAATCAGCGGTTTCCGCCGCACAGGCCAATGGGCTTCTGACCAATACCTTTATTTCTATGCTGAATTTTCAGAACCATTCACTGGTTTCGGAATATGCTCAGACAATGTCGAACATCCTAATATGAAACACGCTGAGGGCAAGGACATCCAAGCATGGTTGGACTTCGACGCTACTGACGGCAAACCTATAGTGATGCGCGTCGCTACTTCAGCTGTCGACGTAGAAGGCGCAAAGAAAAACTTAGCTTCAGAAATCAACGACTTCGATTTCGACAAACTCGCTCAAAAAACATACGATTATTGGAACGACGAACTCAACCGTATCAATATCAATACTGCCGTTAACGAAGAAGACAAAGATATTTTCTACACATCTTTATATCACTGTTTCGCTGTGCCAAATCTATTCTCAGACGTTGATGGTCGCTATCGCGCTCACGACAAGAAGATTTACCAAAGTGACAGTCCTCGTTACACCGTCTTCTCTTTATGGGACACTTTCAGAACAGAACATCCTTTGCTCACTCTCATTCAAAGAGAACGCAGCCGCGACATCATCAACACATTTATAAATAATTACGAAACTGGCGGCGTTGTCCTTCCTGTATGGGAACTCGCTGCTAACGAGACATACTGTATGATTGGCTATCACGCGATGCCTGTCATCGCCGACGCTTATTTCTCAGGAATCGACGGCATCGACTATGAAAAGGCTTTGGACGCAATGGTTAACAGCGCTAACAAAGAACACTTCGGCGTTGGTTGCTACAAAGAATACGGATTCATTCCTTCTAACTGCGAGGGAGAGTCGGTTTCAAAAACTCTCGAATATGCTTACGACGATTGGTGCATCGCACGATTGGCAGAAGCTCTCGGCAAGCAAGACATCGCTGACGAATTCTATCAAAGAGCTCAATATTACAAGAACTTATACGACCCATCAACGAAGTTCTTCCGCGGAAAAAGAAACGCTTGCTTCGTGACTCCATTCGACCCGACACAGGTCAACTTCATGCTCACAGAAGCTAATACATGGCAATATAACTTCTTCGTCCCACAAGATGTCAACACTCATATCGAGATGATGGGCGGCGAAAAAGCTTACGACAGAAAACTCAACGAGCTCTTCAATTCTTCATCAGAAATGACAGGCCGCGTACAGTCGGACATCACAGGTCTCATCGGCCAATATGCTCACGGTAACGAACCAAGTCATCACATGGCTTACCTTTATAATTATTTAGGAAAACCTACCAAAACACAGAAACTCGTCAACAAGATTATGTACGAATTATATACAGATCAAGCTGATGGTTTGTGCGGCAACGAAGACTGCGGTCAGATGTCGGCTTGGTATGTGATGAGCGCAATGGGATTCTATCCTGTAACACCAGCGAGCGGATATTACGTAATAGGCGTTCCTCACTTTGAAGAGATGACATTAAGTCTCGAAAACGGAAAGACATTCACTGTCGTAGCAAACAACTTGTCAAGAGAAAACCGTTACATAGAATCGGTGAAACTTAACGGCAAGAAATTAGACCGCAGCTATATCTACTTCGACGAGGTTTATAATGGCGGCAAGTTAGAATTCGAGATGACAAACAAACGTAACTCTACATGGGCTACAGAAGCAGAAAACTCACCTAAGCAAAGAATCGACAATCCTATCATAGTGACAACTCCTGTTTTGAAAGTCGCTTCTGATGTCTTCTTCGAGACTTTGGACGTTGAGATAAGTCATATCGATGCTGACGCCAAGGTTTATTATACCGTCGACGGCAGCACTCCTAATGAAAGCAGTACACTCTACACCGCTCCGTTTGTAATCAACGAAAGCGCAGATGTAAGGGCAGTCGCGATAAAAGACGGCAAGAAGAGCAATGTTGTAGAAGGCAACTTCAAGAAGATTGCAGCAGGAAGAACCATCAAGATTGAAAACAGATACAACTCGCAATATGAGGCTGGCGGCGACATCGCGCTCATCGACTTCCAAAGAGGCAGCAACAACTTCCGCGTCGGAACATGGCAAGGCTATCACGGCGTTGACCTCATCGCTACCGTCGATTTAAGCGAGGTTCAAGAAATAGAACAAGTAGGAGGCAGCTTCTTGCAAGATCAGAAGTCATGGATCTTCATGCCAAAACAAGTCGAGTTCTTCATTTCTAACGATGGCAAGAACTTCAAGTCGATTGGCGTAGTAGAGAATCACATCTCACAAGAGACAGAGGAGCCTGTCATGCACGAGTTCTCTATCGACAAGCAATTCTCGACAAGATACATCAAGATGGTTGCAAAGAAAATTGATGCTTGCCCTGATTGGCATGTCGGTGCTGGCGAGCCAGGATGGATCTTCTGCGATGAAATCGTGATAAAGTAGTCCACGAATCAACACGAATATAACACGAATAAAAAAAAGACATCGCTTTTCACTTGCGATGTCTTTTTTTTTGAGTTGCTGAGTTGATAAGATGATAAGTATCTCAGTAACATAGTAACTCAGTTTCTACTTAATCCATTTCCTTTCCTCAACTTTCAATTTTCAAGACACACGTCCGTGTGCCTCTACGAGAGATTCATCTTACGACAAACTGTTAATTCTCCAAAATCCTAAAAGACTGTTGGCCGTTGTCTGTTGTCCGTTGACATTCAAATCAACTTTCAATTTTCAACTTTCAACTTTCAACTTTCAACTTTCAATTTTCAACTTTCAATTTTCAATTTTCAATTAGTACTCCATCTCTCCGCTTTCACCTCCCTCGAAGCTGTCGTCTCCACCTCCAGAAGGTCTTCTCTTTTGTTGCTGCTGGTTGATGCGGTAATTGAAGTTAAGTGTTATTGAAGTTGTGCTCCAAGTGCTTTCGCTATATTGCCAGAAATTGTCGCCCCACGATTCGCCTCCATGTTGACGGCTGCCAAAGACGTCACGGATATTAAGAGAGATAGTGGCGTTTTTGTTAAACACATCGCGTGAAGCAGCAAAGTCGCACCAATAGTTAGCGTCGCGGTAGCCGAGAGGCTCTTCACGAGGTCCCATATAACGTCCTGTAAGTTGCAAGTCGCACACATTCTTTATTCTAAATTTAGAGACTATACGAGCAAAAGTATTGTATGAATCCGTCACATAATGTCTATTGTTCCAATCTCCTACAGTATTAGATTTGAAGAAGTTGATACTGCCGTTTATGTTCCACCATTTGAGGATGTCTAATGAAGCAACGAGTTCAACGCCATAGTCATCGCTGATACCGAAGTTTTCTGGACGGCTGTAGGAAACATCACCTATAACGGTAGTGAAATGACGAATCACATCTGTGCTGTGACGATAATATGCTGTGAAATTGATATTTCCTTTTTCCCAGAATCTAAGGTATGAAATCTCGTAGCTGTCAGTATAGACTGGTTGCAAGCCAGGGTTACCAGTTCTGATGTTACGGTCGTCGTTGAAAGAACTGAAAGGAGCCATCTGTCCGTACCAAGGACGACGGATACGACGGGCGTAACTTGCCTGTACCTGATCAACTTCTGTCAACGAATAATTAAGGTGTGCTGTTGGGAAGATGTCAGAATATCGCTGGTCGTTTCTCTGGTCGGTGTTCTTAAGATATGTGTCGATGAGCGTAAACTCGTAACGCAATCCGACTTGTCCTGAGAAGCGGCCGAATTCTCTTCCGTAGCTACCATACAAAGCGGCAACCTGTTGATTATAATCGAAATCGTGAGTGTAGTCTTCAAGGACAGTGTCATTTTCAGTCACCAACAGATTATTATTAATCCAGCGTCCGGTATATTTACCGCCGAGTTCCACTACAGATAGTCCGTAACGATGAACGAAATCAACTGTAGCCTGAAGATTTTGCTGAGCCTCTTCTGCCAAGGTTTTCTGATTCAAACTAAAGGAAGGAATATTGTTATCCATATCTTCTTGTGTCAGGAATTCAGCGTCGACGATATCGGACCATTCTTTATCAGAGTTGGAAAAATAGCGTACCGATGCTTTAAGCGAATTGTCTTTAGAACCGAAATATTTGTCGTAAGAGAGTGTATATTCCATCATAGGTCTTTCGTTGAACCAGTCTTCGGTACGTCTCGAGAAATTCTGTAAGCCTTCAAATGGGAAGTTGTCGATATAAGTAACGTTTGGAGTGTTGTGGCCGTCCGACTTGCGATACATTGCGCTGAAAGTCAAGATGTCGTCATCGGTGAAATAATAGTCGAAACCTCCGCGTATGTTATGACCTTTTCTGTTACGATTACGATAAGTAAACTGTTCAGTTATCTGAGTAGCGTCGTCGTGATTGCCGAGTGTAGGATCGTAACCATATAATCCTTCATAATATTCTGTAATGGTGTAGCCATCGCTGATGTCATCACGATAGTTGAAGTTATAGTTAGCGAACACGTTGAATTTCTTAAATCTATAATTAAGGCTTGCGCCTAATCCTGTCTGGAATGGGAAATCTTCTTTAAAGAACTTTTCTCCCCACTGTACTGGGAAACCTCCACGGAAATCGACGGATGCATTGAAACCTTTTCTCTTGTCTTTTTTAAGAACTATATTGATGATACCTGCTGTGCCTTCAGCGTCGTATCTTACAGAAGGATTTGTCACTACTTCAATTCTCTCAATCATATCAGCTTGAAGGCTACGGAGAGCGTCTTGCGTGCTGACACCTGCGAGACCCGACACCTTACCATCGACGAGAATCTGAACGCCGTCGTCGCCCCTGAGACTGACATTACCTTCCACATCCACATTGACAGACGGGATATTATCGAGAACTTCAATGGCATTGCCTGCTGTGCTGCTCACGTCTTTTCCTACATTAAAGACACGTTTGTCGAGAGTCATCGTCATAGTACTTTTCTCTGCAACGATTTCAACCTCATCGAGCAATTCAGAATCGGGATACATCGTTATCTTTCCAAGAGCGACAACATCTCTCGCATTCTTGATGTCAATATTTATCGTCTTCGACTCATAACCCATAAACTGCACAACTATATAATATTTCCCCGGCTTCGCATTCAAAGAAAATGCCCCGTTCATATCTGTGATGACACCTGTCACTAACGTTGAGTCTTGGGAATAAAAAAGACTGATGGTAGCATATTCGAGCGGACCATCAGTCTCATTATCTATAACTATTCCTTTTATCTCAGCGCCTGCCGGTGAATCGACACCTAACTCTGTAGCGTTTAAGTCAATAGAAAACAGTAAGGTTGCAATAATAAAAAATAATGTTGTTAATTTTTTCATATAGTTTTAAAAATATACTGTTAATAACTCGTTTTTTTTGGTTGCGCAAAATTACAAAATTCATGCCATCGGAATACTGCTATCTAACGATGAAACAGGGTATTTTTGAAACTTTCAGGTTTGAAATAAAAAAAAACGTGGTTCAACTTACTTTTTTTGAGAGTGACGATTGACAAGCTAATCCCTTTTGAATTTCATAATAGATATTCAAATACACTTTTCAATATTTTCATCAAATAGGATCGACATCGACTTGTATCCTCACCGATTTAAATTCTGTGTTATGCTTGAAGTCTTCTATGGCGTTTTTTATATAATCTTTGACTTTGTTGGAATATAAGTCTTTATTGATTTTTATCATCATCTGCTTGATGTAAAGATTCTTCACTCGAGAGACGACTGGATATTCCGGTCCGAGGAAATTCTCTTTGAAGGTCTGACGGAACACTTTTGCTAAAGCGTCAGCTGCTTTATTGAGTTTTGTACTGTCGGCGTCTTTCACCTTTATTAATATAAGACGCGAATATGGAGGGTAGTTAAACTGACGGCGCGTTGGCAACTGTTCTTCATAGAAACGTACATAATCATGGCTCATCACATTAAGAATCACGGGATGCTGAGGTTGGAAGGTCTGTATTATCACCTTGCCCTTCTCGCCTTTTCTTCCGGCACGACCGCTCACCTGTTCCATAAGTTGGAAACTTCGCTCGTAAGCTCTGAAGTCGGGGAAGGTTAGCATATTGTCGGCATTCAACACACCTACGACTTTCACCGAGTCGAAGTCGAGTCCTTTGGTAACCATTTGCGTTCCAACGAGGATGTCTGTCTCTTTGTTTTGAAATTGCTCAAGAATATATTGATAGCTGTTTTTCGTTCTGGTAGTATCCAAGTCCAAGCGTGCGCTGCGAGCTTCAGGGAAAACTACTTTCAGGTCATCTTCGATGCGTTCGGTTCCGAAGCCATGCATTTTAAGGTCAGTGCTTCTGCACGAAGGGCATTCTGTAGGCACGTTAGTGGTATAACCGCAGTAATGACATTTGAGAATATTCTGGTTCTTATGATATGTCAAGCTGACATCGCAGTTGATACACTGAGGGATATAGTTACAATGTTCGCATTCTATTCTTAAAGAGAAGCCGCGTCGGTTCTGGAACAGAATGACTTGGTTTTTCTCTTCGAGTGTCTTATTCATAGCATCGACGAGCGTCTTTCCGAAGTTAGCCTGCATCATCTTACGGCGCATCTCCACTCGCAGGTCATCGACGATGATGTCGGGCATCTCCACTCCGCCATAGCGCTCCGTCAGCGAGACAAGATGATACTTATTCTGACGCACGTTATAGTAAGACTCGAAAGAAGGAGTAGCAGAACCGAGCAGGAGGCGAGCGTGGAAGGTTTTCGACATAACGACGGCTAGGTCGCGAGCCGAATAACGCGGAGCCGGATCAATCTGCTTGAACGAGCTGTCGTGTTCCTCATCGACTATTATCAGGCCTAAATCGGTAAAAGGCAAGAACACCGCCGAACGCGAGCCGATGATGATTTGGTATTTTGAGGTTCTGAGGTCCTGAGATTCTAAAGATCTGAAGTTAATCACTTGCTGCCATATCTCGACGCGTTCGTTATTGTCGTAACGAGAGTGATATACTCCTACCCTGTCGCCGAAATATTTCTTCAGCCTATTGATAATCTGCTCTGTCAGAGCTATCTCCGGCAATAGATAAAGAACCTGCTTTCCTTCATCGATGGCTTCTTGTATCAGCTTGATATAAATCTCCGTCTTGCCGCTTGCCGTCACGCCGTGTAAAAGAACGCATTTGTCTTCTTCAAAGCCTTTATGTATCTCATCGAAAGCCGCTTGTTGTTTCTCTGTCAGCACTATAGACGACACATCGGTGAGAGCCTTATAATCTTTCAGGCGGCTTATCCTTTTCTGATAAGTCTCAAAGACACCTTTCTCCACCAAAGCCGAAAATATTGAAGGCGAGGCGTTTGCTTTCTTCAATAATTCAGAAACAAGAACATCATTATCGACGGAGCCTCCTAATACGAGAAAAGCCATCAAGAGTTCTAGTTGTTTGTAGGCTCTCTTTGAAAGGTTGTCCATCAGCTCATGCATCTTCTCTTCCTCACGATATTCGTTCGACAGTCTCACAAAACGTTCGTACTTCGCCTTATATTTCTGTTGAAGTTCTTCCTGCATCACGATGATTTTCTTCTCTATCATCGTCTTGACAAGAGGCATAACTTTTTTATAGCCTATTATCTTGCTCACCTGCGTCAGCGTAAGTTCCGGTTGTACATTAAGAGCTTCTACTATGAGAAACTCATTATCGCTCAGCGTCTCACTGTCCATCACATAATCTTCGGAGAGCGAAATCTTCGACTCACTTGATAGTTTAAGCGCTGATGGTAGCGCGGCCTGCATCACTTCGCCGAGATGACACAGATAATATGAAGAAATCCAGTTCCATAAGGAGAGCTGAGTCTCATTTATGACAGCGTCATCGTCGAGTATATCGATAAGATATTTTACATTGGAATAATCAGGGACGCTGGTGCTGACAGATACTATCAATCCTGACATTATCTTGGTCTTACCGAACTGAACTATAGCACGGCATCCCACCCTCGCCCTCTGATTAAGTTCAAAAGGGACTCGGTAGGTAAAAGTGCCGGGCAATGGTAACGGCAACAGTATCTCAACAAACAACGTTATTCTTTCTTCCATAATATCAATGAGATACCACCGTCTTCACTCCGATAAGTTGGTCGTAGTTTTGTGTTGGATTGAAAAGATATAGGTAGATAGTATATTCGTTCATCGTCTCCCAGAAGTTACCTGCGATAGGCGCCACATCAGCCTTCGATTGTCCTTTCTCCTTAACAGCATAGATATAGTCGTAATAGCCTTGTTTTAATAACAGATTGAGAGAGTATCCCTTACGTTCATAATCGTAGGTCATTTTATTTCTCTCGTCAAGATTCCAGTCGGTGATGGCACCCAAAACATAAACATCTTGGTTTTGCATCACAGGAGACCATTCCAGGAAGAACTCCACCATAACGTAGTCTGCCTCCGTAGCGACATCTCTATCGTCGCGTTCAAGATAGATAATCTTCTCACCAAATAAATCCTGCTCATTGACATAGGCGTAGAGATTTCTTCTTTGATCATTATACAATTTAACAACGTAAAAATCATTCGACATCACCACCGAACGAGTCTGCTCTGGCATGTTGTGCAGATTGCTAGTATTAAATCTTCTATATTGATTTCCAGAGTTAAAAACTGTCCGAGCGTTATTCTCGTATGAGAGATAATCTGGATAGACGTATGTTGGTTTCAAGCCTGTGACAACGTTATCCCAGCGTCCGTTCTGCTGAATGGTGACATTAGAATATTGTTCTGCCAGAGAGTTGAACAAGTCGGGATAAGATATTGACAACTCTATCTGTTGTTTATCAGTGCCAAGACTCAGGTCGAAAGGATAACGAGGGATGTTGACACTTATATTAGATTTGTCGTCGACAATCATAAAACGGCGGGTGAAATAGATGTTCTCGGGTGTGAGTTCATTCTCGAAGACTATAAGGAGATAGTTTCCTGAGATTTTAGGAACCATATCTTCTGTCGGGAAGAGCAAGTCGAAGTGAACATAATCGACCATAGTATTGAGAGAGAAGGAATAATTCTCGATGTCGTCGGACTCAAAGCCTGCAAGATATTCTATCTGCTGTATGTCGGATTGCTGCGTCCAGTCGTTATTACAATGAATAAAGGTGTAATACATATAAGGAGCGTCGTTGGAAAGGACATCGAACTGCAGATGAAGTTTCCCCATCATATCGCCGAGATTTATTATCGGTTTAGCCAAAGAATCTGTCACTGGATGAAGCAGGACAGTCTGCACCTTATCGTTATAATTTTTATCGGAAAACGTCTGTAACTGTTGTGCGTTGAGTGAGATTGATATTGCAAGAAAAGATATTAATGCTATAAGTTGTGAGCTGCGGGATGTGAGCCTTAACCTTTTATCTTCTGACTTTTGACTTTTGTCTGTAATCATCTTCATGGTATTATTTTTTGTTTTCAAAGATAGTCATTTTTGACAAAACAAACCACCACGATAAATGATTAATTTCATGAACACAAAAAAAAAGAGACCTATCAAAATTTATTTTTCAATTTTCAATTTCAAAAGACGTGTCAATCACACTCTTGTTAATTATTTATAGGTGTAATTGACGCATCTCTACAAATTGTTAACCATTAACTGTTAATAGTTAATTATAAAACGCCTCTTTCACCTCATCACCATCTAAGTAGATAAAATAGGCTTTGACATTTTCTTGTGTCTCGAGTATTTCCATCGCTTTCTCCAATCCAACCACCATACATATAGACGCGAGGCAATCGGCCCAGGCTGTGTTGTCACAAATTATCGTCGCGCTCAGCAAGCTGTTCTCCGAAGGATACCCCGTCTTCGGATTCAGGCTGTGCGAATAACGTTTGCCGTTCTTCTCCACATATTTTCTATAGTTACCCGAAGTCACAATGCTCTGGTTGTTAAGATCCACTATCTCTTGGACTATTCTCTCCGAATCCATAGTCGCAGCAGGTTTCTCAATCCCCACCTTCCAGGACTCGTTATTTGGCTTGCAGCCTTTTGCCATTATCTCGCCACCGACATCAACCAAGAAGTTGTTTACATTTTCAGAAAGAAGAAACTCACCTATCATATCAGTCGTATATCCTTGAGCCACAGCGTTGAAATCCAAAGTCATATTAGGATTTGCCTTAACGACTTTTTTGTTTTCTATCTTAACCTTATGATAACCCACCAGTTGCCGCAGAGAATCGACGATTTCTGGCGTCATCTCCATTCCTTCTTTATAGTGAAAGCCCCAGGCTGCGACTAAAGGTCCAACTGTCGGGTCGAAGAGACCGCCGGTGAGTTCGGCAGCCTTCATCGCGTAATTGAAGTTATCCACAAAAATCTGATTCAACTCCACATCTTCATTGCGATTCACCTTCCTTATCATAGAGTTTTCGTCCCATAGCGAGAGCGTGTTTTCAATCTCCATAAAGATAGAATCGAAGTCAGAGCTGAAGTCGCGGTTCTGTTCATCAAAATAAATGATAGAATAATAGGAACCCTGTGTCGTTCCAAAAAAATGCTGCTTTTCAACAGTGTTACATCCTGTCAAAAAGCAGTAAGTCAATAAAAATAAAAAAGTTTTTCTCATTTAAAATTTTATCTCTCTGATTAACAAGCCTGGATACAAGTCGTGTCCGTTTGTCACTTTAAAATATGTTCCTTCGAGTTCTGAGTTAGGAGCGCCGTCTTCCAAAGCCATGTAGCGGTTATCCCATATCTTATCTTCGACAGGTCTCAGTGTTCCCACTCTCTTATATTTCATCGTGCCGTCGGAAGTCTCCACGCTTTCAAGCACCTCATATTTGGAGTCAGAGTTGACACCTTCTTTAAGTCCTATCTTAGCAATGACATAACCTTCTTCATTGACTTCGTAAATAGGTTCTTTTATTCTGAACTCCTCATAATTCTTCTGAAGTTTCACAATACCTTCGTCCATCGTACGATACATAACAATCTTGATAAGCTGCGACAAATCGTATTTTCCAACCAAGACAGTTTGCCCGCATATTGCCTCCTGTGTACCCACATAAGTCAAGGTATAATTCGCGTCATTCCATGCTTGGAATTTTGTTTCATCGTAGTAATTCTCATCGAGGTAATAGTTCTCATAGAAGAAGTCGTTATCGCTTGGTTGCCAATTCAATCTATAAAGGTGAGTTTGAATCTTCACGCGGAATCCTTCAAAGTCATCAACGATGTCGGCTGTGGTACTAGACAAATCATTGACACTTTCTCCCAGTTCTTTATAGCTATTATCGCCTGATGTTTCTGCCATTGTCTCACCCACCGATTGAAGTATCTCACCGAAGATACGGAAGCCTTCCGACACTTTCTTGTTACGTTCGCCCTTGTCGATATAGACAACGTCATGCACGAGCACGAAAGTATTTCCAATGAGGTCAGTGCCTGAGTCTAACAATATCGACTTGCCTCTTTTCGTCAACTCCGACATCTCGATATTTTCTGTCGTTGCGCCTTCAATACCTCTGCGATATATCAGTTCCATATTGCAATAACCTGTAGAATCGTTTCTGTTGAACCATCTTGCCACGAGGTTTTTAGCGATGTCACTATTCATCACATATTTATCTATCTTCTTGAATTTGGTATATTTCTTCCCTTTGGTAGTCACCACATTCTCCGACAAAGAATGGTCGTTGAATTTATCTGATGTAGGACGATTATAATATGTTTCAAGAATTTCCTCTGCATAGTTCTGGTCGTTGTGATAAACCAGGATGTTATGCCATGAGCTACGGTTATACGTAGTATTCATATTGGTTTTCTTGGTTTTACCTAATGAATGTTGCACTATAGTATCCTGTGCATAAAGCGGATACATAAAAGACAACGTTAATAAAAGACATAATATTCTACTCATAACTATTTAAATTAAAACAAGAAATCCAATGGTTTTATTATATTATTATCGATAAGATATTTACGAAGTCTTTCTTTATCAACAGAGATAACAACACTTATCTTATAGTCTTTCGAGTCTTTTATCTTGGTTATTTTCTTTGAACTATTAACCACCGAGTTGATGTAATTAAGATATAGTTTCTGTTCAAAGAACTCGTTGAGGGCTTGTTCATTACCATCGACACGGGTATCGGCATTCATCAAGGCAGGTTGTCTGATGGAACCATTGCCGGCAGGAATACCTTGATAGATAACGCTATGGACAGCGTCTCTCTTCAATCCATCCAGATACACGCTCTCATCAGTGCTACGAAAGTAATCCGTCACCCTAATGATATATGTCCCATCGTTTCCGACGCCCATCGTCTCGACATTATACTGTTTCACAGTAGTTGACACTTTCTTAGAGGAGGAACATGATGTCAGCAACAGAGTTACGATTAACAAAGAATATGTAATTAATCTTTTCATAGTAATGTTATTTTAGCTTTATACAAAAGTAAATAATATTGCTTATCAAAAAAAAAGTGCTTCAAATAATCAAAGCACTTTTCTATTATTACAAATAATATTATTTATTCAAGTTGTAATTCATATCGAAATTCATCTCTGCTCTTTCAAGCTTATTGACGACATCTTCTGATGGTTTAGCATTGACTTTTGCTCTTGCTTTAGAAACATAAAGTTTCATTGTGTGGCATGATGAATAAACTCTTAAATCACCTTCCCATTCATAGTAATCGTTTTCTGCCCAATAGTAGTAGTCGCCAGGTTGAACATCGTAGAAGTTTGCACAGCCGTCGTCACCACAATCTGGAGTTGAGCCATAATATTTTGTCACGTAGCGATATTTATCATATTCATAATCATAAGCCCACAAATTAACTTCGATTTCTTGGATACAATCGTCGTCATCTGTCCAGAATGTAACATCACATGTTTCTGGTTCTTCATCTACTGGTCCACATGAAGGCAATACACCTACAAATGCTAAAAGCATCATTACGTAAAATATTTTTTTCATAACTACACTACTCTGTTATACAGCATTGAGCTCCTCGCCTTTTAAATAATTATATTAAACTTAGATTGTTTTTCTATCTTAATTGTATTCTGGCCTATCTCCTATTTCGTTTGCAAATATAATTATTTTTTCATAGCAACAATACTATTTAAAAAAATTGAAAAAAAAACATGTCAACTACACATTATCTTATTTTTATGCAATTGACATGTTTCACAGACGAGACTCAACAATACGCCACGAGATTAGACGCGGCAAGCCACGTCACTACTATTTCCCAGTTTCTTTCTTATTCCTCTTACAGCTTCCGTCGCCTTTGCCGCCGCATACGCATTTGGCATCAGGGTCTAAGGAATGAGCGCATTTACGTTCAAACTGTCCGTTTTTTTTCACAAACATCTTAATGCCGATAGCAACAAACGCTATCGCCATTATAACGGCTGCAGGAATTAAGATTAGAAAAAATGTACTCATGATTATTCAGCTATTATGAGATAATAATTCTTCTTTCCTTTTTGCACTAAAATATATTTGCCGTTGAGCAAGTCGTCTTTTCCTATGACTTTAGCGTCAGTGACTTTTTCTTTGTTGATAGCTACGCCATTGCCTTGTAACATCTTACGAGCTTCTCCCTTTGATGGGAACACTTCAGTCTGTGTTAGGAAGTCTATTATTGGCATTCCTTCTTCTATTGCCGACTTATCGATTTTAGCTTGAGGCACGCCTTCGAATATGCTCAACAAAGTTGCCTCGTCGAATTTACGGAGAGCATCTGAAGTTCCCTTACCGAAGAGAATCTGTGTTGCTTCTTCAGCCATCTCGAGGTCTTCTTTAGAATGGACGATGATGGTAAGTTCGCGTGCAAGTGTGCGTTGAAGTTCGCGGAGATGAGGCTCAGCAGCGTGACGTTCGATAAGAGCGTCTATCTCTTCTTTAGTTAACAAGGTGAAGATTTTGATATATTTAGCTGCGTCTTCGTCGGAGCAGTTCATCCAGAACTGATAGAATGCGTAAGGTGATGTCTTAGCAGGGTCCAACCAGATGTTGCCTTTTTCTGTCTTACCGAATTTACCGCCGTCTGCTTTGGTGATGAGAGGGCATGTGAGAGCGTAGGCTGTCTCCTCAGCGCCGAGTTTACGACGGATGAGTTCTGTTCCTGTTGTGATGTTACCCCATTGGTCGGAGCCGCCGAGTTGGAGTTTACAATTCTTATTTTGATATAAGTACAAAAAGTCGTAGCCTTGTACGAGTTGATAGCTGAATTCGGTGAACGACATACCTTCGCCTTCGCCGCTGAAGCGTTTCTTGACGCTGTCTTTAGCCATCATATAATTCACTGTGATATGTTTTCCTATGTCGCGGATGAAGTTAAGGAAGGAGTAGTTTTTCATCCATTCGTAGTTATTGACGAGTTCTGCTTTGTTAGGAGCGTCGCTTTCGAAGTCTAAGAACTTAGCGAGCTGTTTCTTGATACAGGCCTGGTTGTGGTTGAGAGTCTCGTCGTTGAGCAGGTTACGTTCAGCTGATTTTCCAGAAGGGTCGCCTATCATACCTGTTGCGCCACCGAGCAGGGCGAGAGGTTTATGGCCTGCGTGTTGAAGATGGCGGAGCATCATAATGCCGCAGAGGTGACCTATATGGAGAGAGTCGGCTGTTGGGTCGATACCCAAGTAAGCTGTTGTCATTTCTTTTTTAAGTTGTTCTTCGGTGCCTGGAGTCATGCTGTGAAGCATACCGCGCCAACGTAATTCTTCTACGAAATCTTTATTCATCGATGTAAAATTTTAATTCTCATTAGAAACGCAAAGATAGTAAAAATTAGGAATTTGAAGTTTGGAATTAGGAATTATTTTTCACTTTCAGAACTCTTTATTTATCTTGGGCGTTCCGGCTACGCCGTCGGGCTTTCCGCTATATCTTTTCTCGCTGCGCTCAAAAAGGATGCCGCTTCAATCCCTAACGCCTTTTTTACCGAGAACTAAGAATTGAAACCTGGGATTTGGAATCTGAGAACTATGATAGTTGAACTTGTCGAAACGATAGTCACTTCGACAAGCTCAGTGACCCGCTCCCGCTCGCAATTCCCGTTCATAAATTTCCGTTCCCAATTTATAGGAATCTTTGATGCGTCTCAAAAGAATTCTCAAATTCTCAGATTCTCAATCTCTTCCTTGGTCATACCCGTGACTTCCATCACAAGTTCTATATCCGCTCCTGACAACATAAGGTTCTTTACAATTTGCTTCTTGGCTTTTTTCATACCTTCTTCCATTCCTTTTTTCATGCCTTCCTCTATTCCTTCTTTCCGTCCTCTCTCCATGCCTTTCTCCAGGCCTTCACGTATGCCTTCTTGCAGCCCTTCCTTTCGTCCCATCTCCCTGCCTTCAAGCAAACCCTCTCCTCGGGATGTGTAGATGTTGTCTTTCAATATCACAGTGTTATCCAAATGTCGATAATATGCCGACAACTCTTCCTTACTCATCAGCGCAAGCTCCAGTTTCTTCCTCGCCTCTTCCAATCCAGGTGCAGTTGAGTCTTGCGGAATATCCCCAGTACTCAGATAATACACCCACTCTTCCAATGGAGTGCCAGGTTCGCCCTTAAAATCGTTTACTTTAAGAATATAATATTCCGGATATAGCTCGCTGACCACATCCACCTTGAACTTCTGCCGCTGGAATGGACTGAGATTCAACACCTCGCCCGTGTTAACTCCCAGAAACTCCGTCTTGCCGTGATATAGATAATCCTTACCCTGTCCCAAATCAAAATAGACTATATTGACGCTGTATATCTTCTTGATGTTCTGATAGCCTTCTCCTCTATTGATATACTCCGTCACCAGCTTGGAAACCCCGAACAGCATCCTCTGGAAATAGGCGTACTCGTCATTATTCTGCACCTCGATGATGAACAGTTCGCCCTTGCTGTTCTCCGCAAGAATATCGACACGATTATATTTGTCGAATTCATCTTCCTGGTTGCTCTCGCTTTCCAGAAGCCTGTTAAT
>JAZNVS010000009.1:0-7305 GCA_045592965.1 Bacteroidales bacterium
CCTCCATAGGACAATACGCTTTCTCAGGTTGTACAAGTATCACAAAATTAAACATAGAGGGTGCAGCCACTATAGGATATTACGCTTTCTCAGGTTGTACTGGATTGACAAGCATTGCAGGTTCCGACATCTCCAAAGTTACTTCCATAGGCAACTACGCTTTCCAAAACTGTACAGGACTTACAAGTGTAGTAATACCTTCATACGTGACAAGTATTGGAAACTATGCTTTTAACGGCTGTACGGAAATCACCAGATTAAGATTTGAATATCGTATGGGTTCTGGGACTCATATAATAGATAAATTACCAATACATAATCTGACAACTATAGGCGATTATGCTTTTGACGGATGCTCCAACCTTTTAGGTGATGTTACTATACAACCTGCATTAGATCCTCGTGAAGATCCGATAATTACTTATCTTGGATTGGTTATTCCTTACAGCGTGCAAACCATAGGTGATTATGCATTCAGAAATTGTACAAGCATTATAGAATTAAATTTTATAGATAATGCAAGAAGACCTCTAAGTCAATTAACAAGCATTGGTGACTACGCCTTTAGTGGATGTACAGGTATAATGGGAGATTTAGACCTTTCGAGGACAAGGCTGACCGAAATAGGCTATCACGCTTTTAACGGTTGTAGATTTGGAACAGAAAGAAAAATAGGACAAATAACACTACGACAACCTGGAACAGTAAAACTTCCTGCAACGCTTCTGACCATTAGAGATTATGCGTTCTATGAAACAAACATAGGCACTATCAACTTCCCTGAAGCTCTTACAAGTATAGGTCAATACGCTTTCGCAGAGACAAGTCTTAGAAGTGTGAATCTCGCCAAGACAAACATCAGCGGAATCGGAAGAGGTGCGTTTAATAATTGTACAAACCTCTCTTCATTACAACTGCCTATCAATGAGAATTACACCGAAATAGAAAGTTACATTTTTGAAGGTTGTACATCACTTGAAGAAGTCATAATTCCTAATAACATAACTAGAATATGGACTGGATCATTCTACGGCTGTACCGCTCTTGAAAGAGTAGTATTGCCTAATAATTTACAGGGTATTAGTAGCTTGGCATTTGGAAGATGTCCTAATATAAAGGAGGTATATGCTACACGAGTACCTACATCAGATGAATACTCAAGTTTTATTAATACCTTAGCATCTTACAGCGAAACTTCGTGGAACAGCTCCCAAACAGAATCGGGTGCTTTCACCGTAAACACCCCTATCGACAATGGCAATGCAGTACTTTACATTCCTAAAGGAGCTACAGCTGCTTATACCTATAGAACTGGAAGCGGTCAATATCCTAACGAATGGGAGAAACAATTCCCTGTGATGATAGAAGGTATCTATAGCGGACAATGCGGCGACAACGCATACTATGTCGGTAACGACGCTTCTTATTATTACCACTCAGAGACACAGACAACATATCAACCAAAACACAAACTCTTAATAACGGGTTACGGCGATATGTATGACTATGATGAAACCTACGCTCCATGGATGAATTATAGTCATGTTGACACTCTCAATATAAGCAACGATATCACTTCTGTCGGAAATGAAGCATTCTATGGTTCATACATAGATGTAGTGATAGGAGGTTCGGGCATCACACATGTGGGAGATTATGGTTTCGCTTCCAATTATTTTCCAACTATTTCCATAGCCGACAACGCCTATATCGGAAATTATGCTTTCCAAAATTGTACAAAGTTAGAATACGACAATTTCATAGCAAACGCCTCATATATCGGAGATTACGCTTTCTATAATTGTGATGGTTTAGTACTCGATACAGAACTGAACTTAAAGAACGCCACTTACATCGGAGATCGAGCTTTCTATGATTGCGCCGGATTTACAGGAGGTCTAAAGATCGGTAAGGCTACTACTATAGGTCCGTACGCATTCTATCAGGTTAATTTCACTGGCGACTTGGTAATTCCTGAAAGTGTAACAAGTTTAGGTGCCTACGCATTCTGCGGCTGCGACAATTTCGACGGAACTCTTACATTGCCTAATAGTTTGGAGACAATCAACAACTACACATTCTCAGGTTGCAGCGGTTTCACAGGTGAACTTATAATACCTGAAAGCGTCACATCTATTGGTAACTTAGCTTTCAACAGTTGTAGAAGTTTCACAGGAACATTAGTAATTCCAGAAAATATCGTTACTATAGGATCAAACGCTTTCTCAAGTTGTGATGGTTTCACAGCTTTGGAATTAAACGACAACATCACTTCTATCGGCAGCGGCGCATTCCATTACTGCACAGCAATGACAGGCGAGTTAGTACTTCCTAATAAGTTGAATAACATCAGCAACTCAGCATTCAACAGCGTTCCGTTCACAGATGTTGTAGTGTTCAGGACAGAACCAGCCACATTAGGAACCATGGTCTTCAATGCGATAACAGGTAATATCTATATTCCTTATCAATTTAGAGACGCTTATCTCGCCAACGCTAACTGGTCAACTTACAATAGCAACAACAAACTCGTCAGTATGCCTACATACACGCCATTGACAACATCTGTCAACCACTGGGTAGGTCTTAGCGGCGGCATCGAGCCAACAGCTACCGACAGAGTAGCTCTCAACACCGCATTGGCAATAACAGACGGCAAGACTCTCACAATAGAGTCGTTCGGCTACTGCGGATTAAATGACGAAGTATATGGAAGCCTCACCATCGAAGACGGAGGACAACTCTATCACAACAAGGCTTATAACGAAGCTACTTTGGAGAAAGAGATTATGGGATACGGGAACGGGAACGAGAACGAGAACGTATGGTACACTGTCGCTTCTCCATTGAGAGATGAGTTGCAGACAAGCTCAGTCAGCGGACTTTTAACAACAGAATCCGACTTCGACCTTTACCGTTACGATGAGCCTACTCATACATGGCAGAACGCTAAAGAAGGCGAAGGTAGCACTAACTTCCAAACTATAGACCCAGGCCGCGGTTACTTATACGCTAACGCTGAAAATACTACTTTGGAATTTACAGGAATGTTAAACACCGATGCTGTCACTTACGATCTCACAGCAGATAGTGATGTGTTAAACGGTTTCCATCTCGTAGGTAATCCTTTCACTCACGATATTACTTTCAATCATTTAAGTGCAGATGCAGAACTCGCCAACGGCTACTACGTCCTCAACGGCGAAGGCGCATGGGGCGCTACATTAGGAAATGAAGGAGACGTAATCAAGGCAGGACAAGGCGCTTTGATAAAGACGACAGATGCAGGAACGTTGACAATCAGTAGAGACGCGTCAATGATACCTACAAAATCAACAAACATTGACACGTCTAAAAAATCAATAATTTCATTGAACATTTCAAACGCCAATTATTCAGACAGAGCGTTTGTGGTATTCGACAAAGGTGTCGGTCTCGATAAGATAAACCACGAGAATGAGAACATACCTTTATTATATATACCGCAAGATGGAACAGATTACGCCATTGCAATGATGGATGAAAACGTAAGTGAGATTCCTGTCAGTTTCGAGGCAATGACAATGGGACAATATACAATCTCGTTACAACAAGAAAACTGCGACTTTAATGAGTTGTATCTTTTGGACAAAGAGACGGGAGAGAAAGTCAACATCTTAGAAGAGAGTTATACTTTCATGGCTACGACAGCCGACAACCCAGAGCGTTTTGTTCTGTTGAAAGACAACGGTCAACAGACAACAGACAACAGTCATTTTGCATACGTATCTGGTGAGGAATTAATCATCAATGCAGAAGGTGTCGTTCAGATAATCGACGTGATGGGAAGAATAATCTATTCTAACGATATGACGAGCGACAACAGCAGAATCAACGTAAGCGGATTTACTAACGCAGCGTATATTATTAGACTTGTTAATGAAAATGGAGTTAAGGTTCAGAAAGTAGTTATTTATTAATGGTTTAAAGTTTAAGGTTTAAAGTTTAAGGTAATGTTCTTCAACCTTAAACCTTAAGCATTAAACCTTAAACCAAAAAATGGAAAATATGAAAAAACTAATAATCACCACAATATTCGCGTTCGGGCTTTGTATGAGTCTTAATGCACAGAAGGACAGTTTCTTCACCTATCATAATTCAGAAGAATATAGAGGAGGAAGCAGCGAATGGGGGACTTTGCCAACCCTTCCAGCCTCACATGGTTTCGATTTTGACGTAAACGGTGAGGCACCACTTGGCAGTGGAGTACTACTACTATCAGGTTTAGGATTAGCCTATGCCTTGAGAAGAAAGAATAAAAATTCATAGTGGAATTTTAGTTGTAGTATTGAGCCGTCACATCATTGTGGCGGCTTTTATTATACTGACTAAATTGATTTAAGGACATTTTCATCATTCAATTTTCAATTCGATTGAGACACATCAATGTTTGTTAATTTTCAATGGCGTAATGTGTCATATCTCTACCATAATTTTCAATATTGCGAGACGATAGTTTTGGAGTGAGTTCGTTGGGTAAGATCGATAAGATTTATCTTGGAAACACTCATCATGCTGTTTCACAAAAATTTCTTAAATTTGCCAATCACATTATTCCTTAAAAACTATGCAACTGAGAAAACTCATAGATTCACCATGCGGACTGCGTTTCATCTTAGATGAACTCTGTACCCATTCCTCATATTCAAGAAAACTCTTGTTGGAAAGCACGATGATGCACGACAGAGAATCAATCGAGAAATCATATTCCGTGTTGAAAGAGTTTTATCATGTCATTGAAAATGACGATAATAAGAATGCGATTCAGACTTTGCAGTTCAAACTATGTAAGCTGAAAGACATCAATAACACCATCTCACGTCTCAGTTCCTCGACAGTCATCGACGACATCGAACTTTATGAAGTGAAAAGTCTCGCGCTGCTCTCCGCCGATGTTAAAAATATTTTAGAAAAGTTAAATCTTATTAACGTCATCGAAATACCGACACTCGATGATGTCGTCAAGATTTTAGATCCCGACGGACTTCACATCGCTACCTTCTATATCTATGATTCATATTCCGAAGAACTCGCTGTCTTACGTAAGAAGTTGAAAGAAAAGGATTTCTATCAGGAAGAGATTTACAACAAGGTGATGGAAGTTGAAGACGCGATAAGAGCGAAACTCTCGGAAGCATTGAAACCATTTGTACATGATTTATGTGAAGCCTTGAATGTTTTGGCAGATGTAGATCTGAATCTCGCTAAGGCATTGCAGATGAAAGAACTCGGACTCTGTTTCCCGACGATTTCCAACGATAATGTCGCAACTTACAAAGGAATATTTCATCCTGAAGTTAAAAATATTTTAGACAAAGAGAAAAGAGAATATCAGCAAGTCGATATACAATTCGGCATGAAGCCAGTCATCATTATGGGAGCCAATATGGGAGGCAAGACAATAGTTCTCAAGACTTTGGCTATGAGTCAATATCTGATGCAATTTGGTTTCGGAATACCAGCCGATTCAGCTGAGATGATGATTTACGACGAGATATTCTGTCTCACCACCGATGATCAATCCCTGAACAAAGGACTATCTTCATTCGCGGCAGAGATGAAAAACATCGACGCCGTTATCAAAGCGTCGCACGACGACAAGAAAATACTCGCTCTCATCGACGAGCCGGCACGCAGCACAAATCCAACTGAAGGCACAGCCTTAGTATCGTCATTAGTGAAGCTGTTACAAGACAAAACCATGAGTCTTATCATCGTGACACATTATAACATAAAGACATACAATAACAAATGTCTTCGTGTGAAAGGACTTGAAAACGGCAAGATGAACTATGAGTTAGTTGAGACCCATGAAGGCGAGGTCCCGCACGAGGCACTCAACATAGCAGAAAGTCTCGGCGTCGCCCCGCAATGGATTCAGATGGCGAAAGATATTTTGGAAGAGGGGAGATGATGTTTTAACTTGATCTTAACGAAATACAATTATATCTTATAAATCCTCGACTTTACTAAATTGCAAAAGTCTGTTGTTGATAGGATTTGCAAACACAAGACAATGAAGAGCTATAGCACGGAATCTGATCGACAACAATAGCTATTTGTCAATATTTTTCTCCAGGAAAATAACGCTTTTAATATTTTTCATGTAATACTATCTATTTAAACATTCTTTCCACTTATAATAATCCGAATGCATAACACGTATACAATTATTATCCTTAAATAAAGAGCAATCAATCTTTTGTTGAGAGATCCTCAAACGCTTATTAACCATGTCTGATACAAAAAAATCTGATATAGAATTGATATCTTCAGACCATGTTTTTTCAGATGTATTATAAACATATGAACAACGACTAATCTCAATATTCTCAAAAACAAGTCTAAGGTTACCATCACTTCCCTTTATTGTAAAGATAAAAGAGTGTTCTATCGTCAGATTATCATTTGAATTGACTCTATTCTCAATGCAATAGACAACTTTATAATCGTCGAGATGTTCATTACATAGATATTCCAAATAACAATTTGATTTATGTCGTTTGATTATATTTTTTACCTCATTTTTTGAAAGATATTTCTTCTGTGATTGATTATTATTACTATCTATTGAATGAATTTTTTTCTCGATTATAGAAATACACTCCGATAAATTTTGATGATTATGAACTTTTATAATACGGCCATCAACTGCTTTTACATATATTGGACAAAGTTTTTTAACAAAATGTGTTTGTAAATTATTAAAATCACGTCTCGAACAAGGATCTTCGATACACAAAGGCATTTTCCCCTTATCGCCGTCAGGAAAAGCAGGGTGATAAATAAAATAATATCCATCCCAAAATATAACATTAATCCATGAAATAAAAATGTCTCCATTTAAAGGTGGAAATTTATCATTATACAAAATCTTATTGAGCGATAATGAAAGGTCATGATCTAAAAGTTTACTCTGATTGATTTGTCCGAAAGTTTTAAACAATTTATCTATTTGTAAATACTGTTTATCTTCTTTGTATTTTACGAAAACATCTACAATTTCTTTTTGTATTCTCAAATATTCATCTTCCAACAAGTATTGATTTTTAATATAGATGAGCAATAGTATGTAAAAATATTTATAATTGTCTTCTAAAAGATTCGAGATGCCGAACTCAATATAATCTTTCAATAATAAGAATGGCCTGTATGGGACAAATAATGAATTCAACTGTTCATATGAAATATTCAGGTTTTCTGATATTACATACAAATCGGATTCAAAATCTTTATCAGCTATAATTTTGATATCATCTGCTTGTT
>JAZNVS010000010.1:0-30715 GCA_045592965.1 Bacteroidales bacterium
GTTCCCGAGTTCCATTTAGAGGCGTCTATGCTTGTGACTTCATCTGTAATTATTTGTTGATGGATTATTCTTCCTTGCATATCATAGACTTGCAATGTAGCGTTACGCAAGCCAGTTCTTATATTCAAAACATCACCGCCGGGATTAGGATAAGCCACAGCGAGATGCAGCTTATTAGCGTGAGCTTCCTCGATGTTGAGATATGAATTGAATTTAGTAAGCACCATCCAACACACATCAGATGCCAGATCACGAGCATAGCCAGTGAGGAAAAGACCTCCATCTTTTGCTGTCTTAATTGACCTGATATAAGTCAATATATTATCTGTTTCATCATGTACATCGTAATATACCGTCATCATCGCATCCATATTCATATCAAATCTCTCTATCACAAGCCATGAGTCATGATTGTCATCTCCTAAGTCCATGTGATACGCATAATAAATGGATTTATCATCTGCCATATCAACAGCATTGAGAATAGGCTGAATGTCCCTTGTGGTCGGTTCGCCTCTTTCTATATAGTTGTCTATTGGCAGGAAGTCTGATGAGTTATTCAGGTTATCATCCAATTCGTATAACCTGTTATCGTCATACAGATAATGATTTGGATTATCAACAGATTTTGCTGTCGTAGCCAAAAGTGTAGTGTTAAGGTTTGTTCTTACAACGGATACATTTTCTATATTTTCAGCATCTAAGACTTCATTGACATATCCCGGATGTTTTATGAATCGAGTCGCAATATGGTTGAAGTCTTTATCATAATACAAAACTTCCCCGTTACCTGACGCACCTTCAGTATGAACCCCCGTTTTGTACAAGATATAATGAGAATCAGTTTTTATAATTTGGTTTCTGCGAAATGAGAATTCATAAACTGCATTACCATGACTCCATGCTTCATATCCTTTTCTGTTCAATATTTCTCCATCAAAGTTCATTCTGAAAAAGAACAAAGAGTCGGAACCTCTCGGATTATTACTGTCAAGACTAACTGTTTTAAAATATGCACCTATTATGTCACCCTCATCTTCGAATGCGGAAAAAAGGAAAATATGACCGCTATGTTCGTTAGGCATATACTGCCACTGAGCATTTCCGCATTCGTATGTATCTATTGGGAAACTATGTTCGTGAGATTCCGTAACATTCAAATCATCATCCAATTCATAAAGGACTATAACTGCTTCGGAAGGTGGATTGTCAAAGTTTTGAAAATAATAGTCGCACGTATAATCATGCTCAGGACTATATGTGGTAAGAGCGTGTAGATGTCCGTTCTCATCTTCAAAAAGATATGGAGCAGATTCTGTCATGTAACCTTCTTTGAAAAAATTATTCTTACACAGATATTTCCCATCAGCGGATATTTTCATGATAGCGGGATGGCCTGAATAGAAATCACCCATCCCACTTCTGTAGATGTATTCAAGAGAAGTAACGCATATATTACCGTCAGATAATTCCACCGTTTCCCAGAATGAAAATTCTGTGTTGTCGGATGAGCTGTATTCTTTCAGATATTCCCATTCTTGGGAGAAAACACTATTAACTCCGCAGAGGAGCAGGATCGATAGAGTTAGTAATAATTTCAATATTTTATTCATAATGTTAAAATTTTAAATTGAACTTCTAATTTTGTTGTGAAACACGAACTGACATCCAATTCTAAAATTCTAAAGTTCTAAAATTCTATTTCACCCACTTCCCTTCCTCAACTGTCAACTTTCCATTTTCAGTTTTCAATTTCCAAACGTATGTTCCCGAGTTCCATTTAGAGGCATCTATGTTTGTGACTTCATCTGTAATTATTTGTTGATGGATTATTCTTCCTTGCATATCATAGACTTGCAATGTAGCATTGCGCAAACCTGTTCTTATATTCAAAACATCACCGCCCGGATTAGGATAAGCGATAGCGAGATGCAGACCGTAAGCGTGAGCTTCCTCGATGTTGTCAGGTTCGAAACCGAAGACTGTGGCAGGGAATTTAGCGACGCTTTTATAAGTAGTTACATAAAGGTCTCCGTCTTCTGTCGATCTCAACGATCTGATTTTATTGCCATAATACAAAGTGGAGATGGTATCTAAATCTTCATTCAAACATTCTATAATGCAATATGGTTTATTGTCCAAATCATAATTACATGCAAAAAACATCAAACTGTCAGGAGCCACGTCAACTGCTCCGAGAAGAGGTGACATTTCGTATGTAGTATGACTACCTCTGACAATGTAATTATCATTTGACAAATACATTGGAGCAGCATCCAGATCGTCATCTAACATATATAACCTAACATCATTATAGTGATCAGAATGAGGATTTGTAATAGAAGATGCAGTAACTGACAAATAAGTCTTATTTGTAGATGATTTACGAACAGTAATGTCTCTTAAAAAATTTACTGTTGGAGCGGGAACGTTATAACCTGGATGTATCAGGTGTTTTGTTTCTACAAGATTAAAGTCCTTATCATAATATGTAATCTCTCCATGAATGTTATTTAATCCTCTGTCATACATGATATAGTATGAATCTGTTTTAACGATATGATTTCTGCGATACAACGCCTGATACCAACCACCACTAAATTCTGTCTCGTAAGATTTCATTTTTACTATCTCACCGTCAAAATTCATCCGGAAGAAGAACAGAGAGTCGAATCCTCGTTGATTATCGGGATCTGCACTAACTATTTTGTAATATGCACCTACTATGTCGCCTTCATCCTCAAATGCAGAAAACAGGAATAAATTGCCGCTATATTCGTTTGGCAAATATTCCCAAGTAGCCCATCCTCTATTTTCAAAAGTATCAATAGGGAAACTATGCTCATAACTTTCAACTATATTAAGTGTTTCATCAAATTTATATAACGCCAAGATGGCATCTGTAGGAGGATTTTCATAATTCATAAAATGATTGAAACTAAGAAAGTCATGTTCCGGGCTGTATGTTGTAAGCGCATACAGCTCATTGTTTTTCTCAAAAAGGTAAGGGGGAGTCGACATCATTGTGTAACCTGGACGAAAGAAATCATTGCGTACTAACTCATCTCCATTTGAATTGAGCAACATGAGTGCCGGATGAGAAGAATAAAAATCTCCGAACTCGCTTCTATAATAAAAATCAGATGTGACAGCTACATTTCCATTAGACAATTCTATAGCTTCACCAAATTCAAAACTCTCGTCGCTATTAGATTCCTCAATGACATATTCCCAAAGATACTGAGTGTTTTTCTCATTATTTCTCTCTACACGCTCATCTTTAATGTTATTTCTTGACAAACGTAAGTTTATAAGGTCTTCTTTTGATAAGTTATAATTCATATCATAATCAGATACCTGAGAAAAAACATTGTTCACGAACAAAAATGTCAATGTTAAAACTGTAATAAATCTTTTCATATCGTTCATTTTTTGTTAAGACAACATCTATATATTTTATTTTGCTATTGATATTTTCTGGGTAACAACAGAACCTTCATCACCGAAGATACGTATAAAATATACTCCAGCAGAAAAAGATTCGACATCTATATTGACGACTTCATCATTGTCACATTCAAATGTCATAACAGTCTGACCAATAGTATTGAAAACAGTTATCTGTCTCATAGAATTTCCTTCTATTGTCAGCATATCTTTTGTCGGGTTTGGATATATCACATACATGTCATCATCCAACTCATCAACATTATCGTATATTACAGTAGAGAGAGTATGTGATGCCTCATAACCGAAATCACCGTTGCCGTCTAAAACAAGATTACCATGTGCATCATATATTTTGTAATATCCGTCACCGACATTGCAGCAGATGCCGTTCCCGACCAAATCGTATATTGTAAACTTCAGACATTGATCTGCTGTTACATCCACATTTATGGTGTGTAATTCCGTTGCAGATGACTGTCCGAAGTAATATTCATAAGGACCACCTGAAGCAACAACATTATTGTCGTCATCAAGAAGTTGCCATGTAGTCTCATGACCATTTCTATCTTGCATTATCTCAATGGTAATCACGTCATTCTCACTATTCAAGTACAATACAGACAAATCATCACTTGATGAGGCAAAAGATTTTGTACTGTTGACGCTCACGCCATTAGCTTCAACAATTTTAAAATCTATATTATGGTCGCCAATAGGCACATCCATATCAAACTCAATAATTTCCGAATTATAAGAAGGTATGCTGCCATTCCACTCGTATTCAAAAGTGTCGCCATTGTCTATTTCCATCAGCATCTTTATTGATGTCAATTCATCTAATCCTCTGTTCTGCATATTAAGAGCGAATGTCTTGCTATTGAAGCATACGGAAGGCTGCCTCTCTGTAATCTTCTCGATATAAGGAAATACGGATTCTTGTGTGCCCAACAGATACGATAGATGAGCGACATTCTGTATAGGGTAAGAAATGCCATAGTCGGTGTTGTCGCATACAAAAGCATAGAAGTTGATATTCTCCAAATCCACATCAACTCCATTAGGAAGGCCTATAATTTTCGGTATGTTGTAAGTATACTCTTTTGTGATTAAAGTACCAGCTTTTGTAGGTCCTATTTCATCACCCCAAGTAGAAGTGATGATGTCACGAAGTGTATGCATGTGACAATATTCACCGTTGACATACTGTTCAGGATTGATTTGACCATTATTTTGGTATCCCCAGACGCTGTCTTGTGTCATCGCTACAGTGAGGTAATTAATATCGAAATCGCTATCGGAGGTATAATATACTTCTACTGTTATTGTAGCTTCACGTGTCGCCTCATTCACAACCACCTGACCAGCGATATTACATGCAGCCACATCATCAGACATCTCATATATATAGCCTTCCCAGAATGAAGGAGATATGTCGCCTCCTATCCTCCTGTTAACCAAACCAGAGGGGACGTATCCGATATGTATGGTATTTGTGATTATTCGTCCATCTTCAGTCTTAAAATTAGGATATGTCTCTGGAGATAGGGCTTCATGTATATTTATCAGAAACAGACGTTCCGGATTCTCTCTCATCAAAGTGTTTGCGAGTTTATGAGCTTCAGGACATGCGTGGCAGTTTCTTCCGGTAAACTCTTCAATCAGCATATTTTTCAGAGACGGTTCGGTTGATACAAACTGCGGTGTATCATAATTTTTTTCCTGAGAAAATAGAACACCGCCTAACAGCATCATTGAGGTTAAAAGACAAGTTTTTATTTTCATAAAATTTTAATTTGTTAGACAAAATTAGCAAAATAAAATATGGAATAAATGACGCTTAGGCCATATTCCATATTTTTACACAATATCATCGTTGACTGTCAATGATATATGAAAAATTAAATCCATATATTCACCTCTGTGATAAGGGCGGAAAGTAAGTTCACTTCAGGAAAAACATTCATTTTTCTATATAAAAGACCTCATGATTTCTTCAATTTTCATCTCAGTCTTTTTAATAATAGAGTTGCGATATTTGCTGACGGTGTTCTCACGTAGATTTAAAATATGAGCTATTTCTTTCACTCGAAACGCAAGGAAAGAAAGCAAGCATATTTTCTGTTCGGTTTCTGTCAGATTGCCGAAAGCATCCTTAAATCTATTATAAGCGTCAGGATAGAACGTGTTGAACTCTTTCAATATACTTTGAAATACGTCATCTTTTTGTCTGAAATATATCTCATACACATGTTGACGCAAAGCATTGTCGGTAACGTCTTTTTGCTTAGTAATATTTTTCTTGTGTCGTTTTGATGTATTAATCAACATATATGTTACGAATATGACAAGAATTAAGATGACAAAGGAATACGATATTCTTTTTTGTTTGTCTTTCTGCTGACGCATATCTTCCAATTTGGCATCGCGGTCCTTCTTATATGTATCATATTGTCCGATCAATTTATTTTCATCAGTTAATCTTTTTTCTTCAACCTTGATATAAGTCTCGTAAGATTTCTTACACAACTCCATACTGTCGATATTGTTTTCTTCCTCGTATATTTCTGCCAACATATCCATCACAAAACATCTTGATATTTCGGGAAATTTCTCTATCCCGAACACCTTCAGAAGATAAGGCTTAGCTTTAAGTTTATATTCCGGAATATCAAACATCGATATGCCTAAAGCCACCGAATCTTTTCTTACATCCATGCCTCGTCTGTATTTAAAAGCAATTCTTTCATGTTCAACCCTAAAGAAAGAATCATCCTCTTCCTCACCATAAAATATACTTGCCAATGAAGATTTTATTTTCAGATAAGGTTCTAAATAATCCGAAGTCGTGTCTAAATAAGGTTCAGCGAGTTTAATGTAATATCTTGCAGATTCCATATCACCCATCACCGGATATATCAATGCCAAATCGGCACACAAGGTCGCCATCATATTTGTATCAATATTCATTTCCTGATAATAAAGAGCCATCTCCAAGGCATCAATCTGCGTATCCGGAATCATTTTGTGGAATAAGATATACGATAATTGATAATATGCTTTAGAAGCGAGAGAGATATCATCATTATTCATATCTTCTGGGAGTTTTTCCAACAATCTGAGGGATTCAATAAACTTAGAGAATGCATCTATAAGACTATCATTATGTATTACTTCATTATCTGTTTTAATTTTATTAAGGCCTTTTTCATAATACGACAATGCCTGCTGATATGTCTCTAAGCTTTCTTTTTTATTTCCACAAGAAACAAAAGAAATCAATAAGGTAATGACTGATAATATGTGAAACAATTTATTCATAATTAAAGCGGGGATTTATAGAAGCCACCTTTTATTCCAAACTAATGATCTCATCCATCCTTATGTCGTTGTCTTCGGTCGGCACTTCATCAACGAGCTGGAAGTCGAAGCAGATACCGATTCTTTTTACCTCTAAATGCTTGCACAGAAATCTGTCGTAGTAGCCTTTACCTCTTCCTATTCGGTTTCCGTTTTTGTCGAACGCCACACCAGGAACGACAATCAAGTCGTAGTTCCCGTTATATGGTTCATTTTGAGGTTCTAATATATTGAAGTCACCTATGGCGAAATCTGTTTCCTTCGAAAGTTCAACAGGAATGATGTCATCGCCCACTACAGTAGGAAGTATGATTCTTTTCTTGTTGCGCCATCTCTCTAAGAAATCGTGAGTGTCTACTTCATCAGGAAGCGAGCTGTATAACATGACGGTCTCCGCCTCAATAAAAGACCGATGACTCTCCAACTTACTAAGAATCAACTGCGATTGTTCAAGGAGACTTTCTTTAGAATGCTGTTTCTTTAAAGTCTTGATTAAGGATCTTAATTCTTTCTTATCCATGATTCATGTACGTATTATTTTGCAAATATAATTAAAATACTTTCGTATCTTTGTTTGTTATAAAAACAACAGACTATTTATTATGAAACAGACTAAGATTGTGGCGTCGATAAGCGACCTTCGCTGCGATGTCGATTTTATTAAGGAATTATTTCAAGCTGGCGTTAATGTAGTGAGAATCAACACTGCTCATGCTACGCCCGAAGGCATCAGAAAAGTTATCAATAATGTGAGGGAAGTTTCTCCACATCTTGCCATTCTCATCGACACTAAGGGTCCGGAAATCAGGACGACTGCCGTTGAGGAACACATTTATTTCGTGACCGGCGACCGTGTCAAGATATGCGGCAAGCCTGAAGCGATGACGACTCGCGATTGTGTAAACGTCTCTTATATGAACTTTGTCAAAGACTTAAATATCGGCGACGATATCCTTTTCGACGACGGTGAACTCGCCATGAAGATTGTCGACAAGAATGAAGAATATCTCTCTGCCATAGTACAGAACGATGGTCGTCTTGGCTCAAGAAAAAGCGTCAACGCTCCTGGAGTGCATATCAATCTGCCGGCTCTGACAGAGAAAGACATCAGCAATATAAAACTTGCCATTGAAGAAGACATCGATTTCATAGCGCATTCTTTTGTAAGGAACAGAACAGACGTGAAGGCTGTCCAGGATATTCTTGATGAACATAATAGCGACATACAGATTATCTCAAAGATTGAGAATCAAGAAGGCGTTGATAACATAGACGAGATTATAGATGCCTCATACGGAATTATGATCGCCCGCGGCGACCTCGGCATCGAAGTCCCTATTGAACATATTCCGGGCATTCAGCGTAAGATTATCAGGAAATGTGTGTTAGCTAAGAAGCCCGTCATCGTCGCAACCCAGATGCTTCACACCATGATCAAGAATCCGCGTCCTACACGCGCCGAGGTTACCGACATCGCCAACGCGATTTATTATCGCACAGATGCTCTGATGTTGAGCGGTGAGACAGCATCGGGAAAATATCCTGTCGAGGCAGTGAAGATGATGGCGTCTATTGCAGAACAAGCAGAAAAAGACAAACTGCGCGAAAACGATATCGATATTCCTCTCAGCGACAAATGCTGCGTGAGCGAATATCTCGCCAAATGTGCCATCAACGCCACACAGATAATGAGCGTCAAAGGTATCATAACTGACAGTAACACAGGAACAACAGCGCGTAACTTATCGGCATTCCGCGGTCCTAACCCAGTACTCGCTATCTGTTATAAAGAAAAACTGCAGAGATTACTAGCTCTCAGTTACGGCGTTATTCCTATCTATCAACATGATAAAATTGAATCGGACGAGTTGTATATCGCAGCATTGAGAATGTTGCGGCAGAAGGGATACATCACGATGGATGACAAGATAGCCTACCTCAGCGGAAGCTTCGGCGAAGGCGGAGGAACAACGTTCTTGGAAATCAATAATGTGAGAGATGTTTTCGAGAAAGGATATAAGAAAAGCAACTGAGTCGAATTTGTCAGCTAGAGAGTGACAAAAAATGTTTTAAGCATATAAAAAGACAGCGCACATCATTGATAGTACGCTGTCTTTTTTTTAGAAAACTTTCAGATTATATTTGACTTCAACTTATAAAAGAATCTCGTCGCCATTTTTATTGAGGAAGTTATATTGCATAACATGGAACGACTTAACTTCCTTAATATCAATATTTCTTTTATATCTCCATTTCCATCTTCTTCTTATTGAGATAAATCCTTTTGTGATATAGGCATATATGAAAGGATGAACCTGCAAAGTAATATTATTTTCATTTTGGTCGAGGAGCAAGTATTTCAAGTTATTTTCTATCTCATCGATGAACAAAGATGATGACCTTATTTTTCCGGAGCCATGACATGTTGGACATTGTTCTTGTACAGTTACTTCTGTCTCCGGTCTTACTCTTTGACGTGTTATTTGTATGAGACCAAATTTTGAAGCAGGCAATATAGTATGACGAGCACGGTCTTTCGACATTTCCTCTTTGAGTTTATTGTACAGTTCCTTTCTGTTAGCTGCCTCGTGCATATCGATAAAATCGACGATAATTATTCCGCCCATATCGCGGAGTCGTAACTGACGTGCTATTTCTGTTGCTGCTTCTAAGTTGACAGTCAGGGCGTTTTCTTCTTGAGAGTTTTCTTTGTTGACACGATGTCCGCTATTGACATCGATGACATGCATTGCTTCTGTGTGCTCAATAATGAGGTAAACACCATTTCTGATTGTGACGATTCTACCGAAGAGACCTGCTATCTGCTTCTTGACACCGAATTCTTCAAAGATATTTTCTTTGCCTTTATATAATTGGACGATGTCGGTTTTCTGCGGTGCTATGGTAGAAATAAAGCTTCGAATATCTTCATAAAGATTCTTGTCGTCGATATGGATTCCGTTGAATGATTCGTTCAGCATATCTCTCAACACGACCGACGTGCGATCCAACTCGCTTATTAATTTGGTTGGTGATTTGGAAGTGCCGATGGCATGAGTCATTGCTTCCCATTTCTTGAGTAGTGTCTTAAGGTCGGCATCTAATTCTGCCACTTTCTTTCCCTCTGCCACAGTACGAATGATAACGCCAAAGTTGTTTGGTTTAATGCTTTGTATGAGAACTTTAAGTCTTTTTCGTTCTTCGTTGCTTTTTATTTTCTGTGAAACAGAGACACGATTTGAGAATGGCACCAAGACGATATAACGTCCTGCGAAAGAGATGTCGGACGACAGACGAGGTCCCTTGGTGTTGATAGGTTCTTTGACAATTTGTACAGGGATTTTATCACCGACGGAAAGGAAGTCGGATATTTTACCTGACTTATCGATGTCTTTTTCCAACTCAAAAGAATCCATCTTCAACTGAGCGACGTTGCCATCTTCAGCGAATTTCGAGTATTTCTTAAGAGAACGAACCTGTGGTCCAAGATCAAGATAATGCAAGAAAGCATCTTTCCTGCTGCCGATGTCAATAAAGGCAGAATTCAATCCCGGGAGTATTTTCTTCACGCGACCAAGATAGACGTCGCCTACCGAGATGCTGTTGTTTTTCTGTTCTTTATGAAATTCTACAAGCTGTTTGTCTTCCAACAAAACAATATTAACCTCCGAAACATCAGAACTGATGATGAGCTCCCTGTTGATTTGTGTAGTGTCCATTCCAGTTAATATTTACAAAGGTTTTACAAAAATTAAAAAAACATAACACAACATTTAATGCTGTGTTATGTAATTCTGAATAATCCTAGATTATTTCTTCTTATGTCTATCCTTTCTTAAACGTTTTTTACGTTTGTGTGTAGACATTTTGTGTCTTTTATGTTTTTTACCGTTTGGCATAACTATAAATTTATTGATTTATATTTATTTTACTTCGTTTGCAAAAGTTTTTGAAGGCTTGAAAGCTGGAATGTTGTGAGCTGGGATAATGATTGATTGGTTAACTTTAATATTTCTACCAACTTTTTCAGCTCTAGTTTTTCTAATGAAACTGCCAAAACCTCTTAAATATACAGGCTCACCAGCTGCAACTGATTTCTTTACGATATCCATGAATGCTTCAACTACTACTTGTGTACTAGCTTTTTCGAGACCAGTTTTTTCTGCGATTTGTGCTACGATTTCTGCTTTTGTCATGTCTATATTTATTTAAATTGTTAATAATTAATTTTAGGTTGCAAAGTTAAGAACTTTTTTTGATAATAACTCCAAAAAAAAATCTTTTTTTTACTAAAAGCATTAAAAATGTGGGAAATAGCATTAATATCCGATCATGGGACTTATTTTTTCTTCATTTCCTATCTCTGTTTTGAAAAAAAACGTAACTTTGGTAAATAATTTTTAACATTTAGAATCATGGCAAGTTTGAATAAAGTTATGCTTATCGGTCGTCTTGGCAAAGATCCGGAAGTGGTTTCATTTGAAAATGGAAGTAAGAAGATGTCTGTTTCTTTGGCTACATCAGAACGTTATCGTGATCGTAATGGAGAGTGGGCAGAGCAAACCGATTGGCACAATCTGGTAGCTTGGGGTAATATAGCTCTCGACATAGCAGAAAAAAGACGTAATTATATAAAAGGTGATCTGATGTATGTGGAGGGCCGTCTGAAAACGCGTCAATATGTAGACGCTCAAAACATCACACGTTATGTGACAGAAGTAATGGTCGATAAAATGATGAACATCGGAGCAAACAAAGTACAAAGCAACCCAGCTTACACAAGCTATCAGCAGGTTGCCGATAATCTCCAACCTGCTAATGTAACATACCAACAACCTGTTCAACCTCCAATACCTGTTCAACCTCCATTGCCTGTGCCAGACCCCGACTACGGCGGCGAAGACCTACCTTTCTAGTACATAAGGTGATTCTGTAGACTATAAAAACCTCGAACCAGCACCAATATCACAAAACATAGTGACATTTAGTGCTGATTCGTGGACTAAATAATTTATAGAATCACCTTAAAATTCTTTAGACTTTTGTCATTAGTCTTTAGACTTTTATTATCTTTGCAACTCGAAATTATAAATTATTTTATTTTGGAAATATCTTCTATAGACCCTCTTATATGCCTGCTCTCCGTAGCATCAACAGCTGAGCCTTTCTTCATTGGCATATCGACTAAAGTCGTTGTTTGTTTAATCATCATGTGTGTGTTGTTGCTCTGTTCCGCAATGGCATCTTCAAGCGAAACAGCTTATTTCTCACTACAACCCAACGACATCAACGATCTAGAATCTTCTTCAAACAGAAACGAACAACTGGTTCTTGAAATACGTCAGAAACCGAAAACCTTGCTCGTAACTATACTTATCACCAACAACTTAGTAAACATTTCCATCACCATCCTCTCCACCTACATCATGAATATGATGTTTAACTTAGCGGTGAATCCAATAGCAGCCTTCATCCTCAACGTTGTGGTGGTGACATCATTAATATTGCTCGTAGGAGAGATGATTCCTAAAGTATATGCTTCTAAAAAAGCTAAGTCTATTGCCGTAATGATGGCTCCTATATTAAAAGTCCTCATTGTGGTTTTCAAGCCTTTAAGCAAGATATTTGTATCTTCCACCTCATTTATCGACAAGAGATCAGTTAAAAAGACCGGCACTATCTCACTCAGCGACCTCTCTACCGCCGTCGATATAACAACAGAAGACGGTTCCTCTCCTGAAGAGAAAAACATGCTCAAAGGAATAGCCACCTTCGGCGAGAAAGAAGTCAGCGAGATTATGCGCGCTCGCGTCAATATGTTCTCCATCTCAATGGAAACAACATTCGAAGAACTTATGCCGCAAATCATCGACAAAGGTTTCTCAAGAATACCAGTCTTCGACAAAGACCTCGACGACGTAAAAGGAATGTTGTATGTCAAGGACTTACTCCCTCATCTCGAAGATAACAACTTCGCATGGCAGAAACTGATTCGTCCGGTGTTCTTCGTTCCAGAAAACAAAAAGATAAACGATTTGTTCCAAGACTTTAGAGCTAAGAAGATTCACATCGCTATCGTCGTTGACGAATATGGCGGAACTTCAGGCTTAGTGACATTGGAAGATATAGTGGAAGAAATAGTGGGAGACATCAGCGACGAGTTCGACAAAGAACCAGAAAACGACCTATACAAAAAGGTGGATAACGGGACTTATATCTTCAAGGCTCAGATCAGCATCATCGACTTCTGTAGAGTGTTCGGTATCGACGACGATTATTTTGAAGAGATAGAAGGCGAGTCGGATACATTGGCTGGAATGATTTTGGAAATAGAAGGCCGAATCCCTGAAGTGGGATTCAAATGCAGCTATAATGATTTCAACTTCGAGATTGTAGAGGCCGACAACAAACGCATCATAAAAATAAAAGTGATATACAACAAATCTGATAATGAATAGACTTCTGAAAATAGCACTACGCCTCCTTTGCTTGGTCGCGATATTTGTCTCTTGCGACAATAAACAATATCAGCCTAAGCCAAAGTCTTATTTCAGAATCGATTTCCCTCAAAAAGAATATGTCAAGCTCGACAGCATGAGATATTATTCTTTTGAATATCCCGTCTATTCCACCATAACACCCGACTATTACTCGCTACAAGAGAGAGACTGGGTAAATGTGGAGTTCCCTTCTCACAAAGCAACCATACACCTCAGTTATAAAGCAGTAGATAACAATCTCGAGGAATATCTCGAAGATTCATATTACATGATGACAAAGCATATCTCCCGTGCAATAGGCATCAAAGACAGTCTCATTAGTAATAAGGAGAATAATGTTTATGGTCTCATCTATTTTCTCGAAGGAGAAGGCGTAGCTTCGCCATTGCAATTCTACCTAACCGACAGCACAAGTCATTTCATGCGAGGCTCGCTTTATTTCAACGTCAAAACCAACAACGACTCAGTCGCTCCTGTCATAGATTTCATCACCGACGACATTCGTCACCTTATTGAAACCTTGGAGTGGAAGTAGATGACGCTAAAGCTGCTAAGGAAAAAAATTAAAAAACTTTAGGGTTTGTTTTTTTGTCTTTAAGCTTTTTTCTTATCTTTGCCGAAATTTTTTTTATCAAACATTACCAATGTAGGCAATAAATTATAGTATTCACTATCAAAGAAAGGGGGAAAGACCATGATAGAAACATTAGCAGTTGGCAAGCTAAAATGGCATCATATTACAGACCCGACGGAAGAAGATTTCGTTGAATTGAGAGAGAAATTTCATTTTCACCCCCTCGATATTGAAGACTGTAGGTCGGTGAACCAACGTCCAAAAATAGACATCTACGACGATTATTATTTCCTTATCCTACAATATCCCGATTTCGACAGACAGGACAAGTTCATCTTCCCAAAGGAAGTGAAACTCTTCTGGGGCAAGGATTACATCATAACCTTAGAAAGAAAGCGCTGGCACGTAAGCCAACTCTTCAATGAATATAACGAACGCGACGATGAGTCACTGACGAAAGAACTCGTCACGACCGACCTCCTCCTCTATCGTATCATTGAAAAGCTTATGAAAGAGTCGCTCTACCTCTTGAAGAAAATAGGTTTCGAGCTCGAGATGCTCAACAAAGAGCTTTTCGGAACAAGACAGGTCAGAATCATCGAGAGAATATCGGTGACAAGAAAAAACATCATCACCATCAACACCATCTTCAAGCCTCAGCTCAGAATGTTCCACAGCTTCGAGACTGGTCAGATCAGAGGTTTCGGCGACGTGGAATTTATGGAAGACTACTGGGGTAACATACTCGACTACTATCAAAAGGTATGGGACATGACGGAAGACCACGAAGATTTGATTGAAGGTCTTTCTAAGACATTCGATTCGATGCAGACAAACAAAACCAATGAGATTATGAAGATTCTCACTTTGCTCTCATCTATAATACTTCCTCTCACCTTTATCACAGGTCTTTTCGGAATGAACGTGGTGTTTCCTTTCATCACAACGACAAAGGTAGCATTCTGGATAATAATAGGGGTGATGCTCTTAGTCAGCGCCGCCCTGATATACTTCTTCAATCACAGGAAATGGTGGAAGTAAAACCAATTTACAATTTACAGTTGACAATTTACAATTAAGAATAAGATATAAAGAGAGGTTGGTAATTTTCATACCAACCTCAATTGTTAATTATAAACTGTTAATTGTCAATTGTTAATTGTCTTCGACACTTCTTCTGCTCTGGCGAGCGCCTTGTGGATGTGGTCGAGGACATTTTCTTCGCCGACCATATCGACGATGCCTGCTTGTTTTATAGCCGCGTGAACGCTTTCATTAACACCAGATAATATTATGATATGACCTTCGTCTTGTGCCGACTTGATGAAAATCTCAAGGTTATGGATGCCAGTAGCATCGATGAAACTCACCTTACGCATTCTTATGATACGAATGACATTATCAGAACTACGATATGATAGCTCCTCAAACTTGTTAGCTATACCGAAGAAGAAAGGTCCTTCAATCTCATAGACTTCTGTCTTTGCTGGAATGATAAGTTTCTCATCTTGCTCACCATCGTGATGAACATCCATCTCATCTTGAATGACAGAAATACTTGTGCTTTCCATAACACGTTTCAAGAACAAGATGATAGCCATAACCAAACCAATTTCAATAGCGATTGTCAAGTCGAAGATGACGGTGAGCAATAATGTAGTGAAGAGCACTGCGATGTCGCTTCTCGATTGTTTGCACATTGAGACTATTGTTCTCCAGCCGCTCATGTTATAGGAAACGACGATAAGGACACCGGCGAGACATGACATCGGGATGAGACCGACGAGGCTACCTAAGAACAACAACACCATTAATAAAACTAAGGTGTGGATAATACCAGCCACAGGTGTACGGCCTCCGTTGTTGATATTTGCCATTGTACGAGCGATAGCACCTGTTGCAGGAATACCGCCGAAGAAAGGAACGACGACGTTAGCGATACCGTTACCGATAAGTTCTGTGTTAGAGTTATGTCTGTCGCTGATAACGCCGTCGGCAACCATAGCAGAGAGCAACGACTCGATAGCACCTAACATAGCGATGGTAAATGCCGAAGGAAGAACGGCTTGCGCTGTTGAGAAGAACGTCTCTCCTTCTGCCAAAGCCGGCATTCTGAATGAAGGAAGACCTGAAGGCAACTCATACAAATCACCGATTGTCTTGATAGAATCGATACCTGCATATTTTTTAAGAACCCATGTCAAGGCTGTCATAATGATGATTGCCAACAAAGATCCAGGGATTTTCTTTGAGATTCGTGGAGTGACAACTATTATCAAGATACTTAATACACCTATCAATAATGCCCACCAATTTATGTTAGAGAGGTTTTGGAAGTAACAAGCCCATTTGTCGATGAAGTTAGCAGGGACGTTTTCGATGCCGAGACCGAAGAGGTCGTTCATCTGAGTGGAGAAGATCGTGATTGCGATACCGCCTGTGAAACCCACGATAATAGGATAAGGCATGAATTTGATGATGCTTCCGAGCTTGAAGACACCCATCACAATCTGCATCAGACCTGCCAAGACAGTAGCGATTGCTAATCCAGCGAGACCGAACTGTTGGATGATACCATAAATGATTACGATGAAAGCACCTGTCGGACCGCCAATCTGTACTTTAGATCCACCCAATGCCGAGATGATGAAACCAGCCATGATAGCGGTGACGAGACCTTCGGTAGGTCCCACACCTGAAGCGATACCGAAAGCGATGGCTAATGGAATAGCCACGATACCCACGATAACACCAGCCATCGCATCTTTAGCGAACATCTGTTTGTTGTAATTCCTTAATGTTGAAAACAAGCGAGGTTTAAAATCAATAGAAAATTTACGGCTTTTCTTTGCCTTTGTGTTCACAGTATTTGTTTCTGCCATGACAAAAAAACTTTTGAATGATAATGACTTATAATTGTTTTTTATGAAATTTCAGCTATCATTTTTGAAGGTGCAAAGATAGGAAAAAGTCTAAAGTCAAAAGGCAAAAGGCGAAAGATTTTTTTATCTGAGAATGATTTTAAATGTGAATTATTTTTTAATCTTTTTTTTCTGTTGTGAGAGAAATAACTCTTTTTGAAAATCAATTTCTTTCTCCAATTCTTTTTCAGATGGAAGATAATTCATATACTGAGATGCGAACAATTGTTTATTTTCGTGCAACACAGAATAACGAGCCATTGTTTTATCAGTCTCTGTGCAAAGCAAAATACCAATTGTAGGATTATCTTTTTCACCTTTCATAATGTCGTCATATAACCTTACATACATATCTAATTGCCCGATATCTTGATGAGTTATTGCATGATTTTTCAATTCAATAATTACAAAACAATTTAGAATGTAATTGTAAAATACCAAGTCAATATAAAAATCTGAGGTATCTGTACGGATTAGCTGTTGTCGAGCCACGAATGAAAATCCTTTCCCCAATTCTAACAGAAAATTTTGCATTTGATTTATAATTGCCTGTTCTAACGCAGATTCGCTGTATCCTTTATTGTCAGGCAAACCTAAAAACTCCAAGACCGCAGGGTTCTTTATAAATTCCAAATTATCATTTTTAAATTCAGATGCTTTTTCGTTCATTTCTTGCTCTACAATATCTCTTGCTTGAGATGACAACATCCTATGATAATATAATGTCGTTATGTTTCTATCAAGAGTTCTGTACGTCCACATCTGATTAGCAGCCTCTTTAGCATACCATTCTCTTGCGTCTTTGTTTTTTACTCTTAACAATCTTTCATAATGAGTCCAATTTAGCAAAGGTAAAGATTGGTCAGGCACTGACTGACTTATTTGAAGATTGTTGAACATCAGATAAAAAGCCTTGAAGTTTTTTATATTGGTTAGTGAAAATCCTTTACCGAATTCCTCTGTTAAAGATTTAGATGCCAATTCAACAACATGTTTTCCATATTCTGCTCTGGCATTGCCACCTTGTTCATAGACAACAATTCTCTGACCAATAAGCCAATTTCTTCTTATCAATGCGTAATTAACAGCATTATATGCAACACGTCGAGATTCGTTTACAATTTCTTTTAATTCTGAAACAAACTGTTTGTCTTGTCCTTGTAATAGATTATTTCCCATGATTTCTAAATTTTGGTGATTATGCAAAGATAGGAAAAAAGTCTAAAGGCAAAAGGCGAAAGACGAAAGTTTTTTTTGTGGGCCTATGATGTCTGTTGACAATAAAAAAAGACGTACCAATTTTTATCATTGATACGTCCTTGCTCTTCAAGTTTACTGTTTAGTCTGCAATCTCAAACGACTCGCAAACTACGTGATATTGAACTATAGGTTTGCCGCCGTTTTGAGCAATCTTCTCACGATATGCTTTGATCTGCTGCATCTGTGGATTCTCGTCGAGATTTTCTTTGAGGTCGATGCCTGCTGCTTGTTGTTCCGTTTCGCAGATATGAGTTCCTTCTTTGAGACCGCTTTCTCTCACTTCTTGTTCCCATTCGTTGAGATAAGCTTCGTCAATAGTCACTGTAATGGCGACTTTACCAGTGACTTTGTAAGTCTTACCTGTTGTCTCTCTGTCGAAAGGTTCCATACCTTCGCCTGTGAATACTGTTACAAGTTGTTCTTTTCCAGGAGTTGAGAGGAAAAGTTTGCGTCCGCTATTGCTACAAATGTGTTTTGCCACGCCTTCAACGATAACGGTTTGGTCTACCAAGTCGGCTGCTTTTGTTGCAAATTCTTCTACGCTGACGACATTTGTCTTGTTGCATGACACCATTAATAATATGGTGAAAATTGCTAATAATGTTTTCTTCATGTTTTTTTGATTTGATTTATTAATTTATCTATTTCAAAAAAGGACGCATTCAATCAAAATACGTCCTTTATATTATCTATTATGTGGACAAGGTCTGTTGTCTGTTGACAGTTGACCGTTGTCTTTTATTACCAAGCGAACAATGGGAACTCTGCCATCATTTCGTTTACCTTTTCTCTTACAGCTGTAAGTTTTGCAGTGTCGTCGATGTGGCTGATGACGTCGTCGATTAAGTCAACGATTGGTTCCATGTGTTCTTCTTTAAGACCACGTGTTGTGATAGCTGGAGTACCGATGCGGAGACCTGATGTCTGGAATGGTGAGCGGCTGTCGAAAGGAACCATGTTTTTGTTGACGGTGATGTCAGCTTGAACCAATGTGTTTTCTACCATTCTACCTGTCACTTCTGGGAATTTAGAACGGAGGTCGATGAGCATGAGGTGGTTGTCTGTACCGCCTGAGATGATATTGTAACCTCTGTCGGTGAAAGCCTTAGCCATGACAGCAGCGTTTTTCTTAACTTGGAGGATATATTCGAAGTATTCATCTGAGAGAGCTTCGCCGAAAGCTACAGCCTTACTTGCGATGACGTGTTCGAGTGGACCGCCTTGTACGCCAGGGAATACTGCGCTGTTGAGGAGAGCCGACATCATCTTCACTTCGCCCTTAGGTGTTGTCAAACCCCATGGATTTTCAAAGTCGTCACGCATCAAGATCATACCGCCGCGTGGACCACGGAGTGTCTTGTGTGTTGTTGTTGTGATGATATGACAGTAATCTAATGGGTCGTTGAGGATGCCGCGAGCGATGAGACCTGATGGGTGAGAGACGTCAGCCATTAAGATAGCACCGACTTTGTCAGCGATTTCACGCATACGTTTGTAATCCCAGTCGCGTGAATATGCAGAAGCACCAGCGATGATGAGCTTAGGTTTTTTCTCTAAAGCTACTTTTTCCATATTGTCGTAATCGACGCGACCTGTTTCAGGACTTACTTGGTAAGCTACTGGATTATAGAGGATACCTGAAGAGTTTACCGGTGAACCGTGTGAGAGGTGACCGCCGTGAGCGAGGTCTAAGCCCATGAATGTGTCGCCAGGTTTCAAACAAGCGAGCATAACAGCCATGTTAGCTTGTGCGCCTGAGTGAGGTTGTACGTTGGCGTATGTAGCGTTGAATAATTCGCATGCTCTTGCTATAGCGATTTCTTCTGTTTGGTCAACTATTTGACAACCACCATAGTAACGTTTACCAGGATAACCTTCAGCATATTTGTTTGTCATTACTGAACCCATGGCTTTCATAACTTGATCGCTGACGAAGTTTTCTGAAGCGATAAGTTCAATACCGTGCATTTGGCGTTGTTTCTCTTTACGAATCAAGTTAAAAACTTTAGTGTCTTTTTTCATGATTTATCTATTTTATTGATATTAAATAAGTTAATTATCTACGTTTGATTTTTTAAGAACAATCTTTTTCAACTCTCAAAGGTATAAAAGTTTTTTGAATAAAAAAGAAAAAAGATAAATTAATTAGGAATTATGTAGAGACGTTTTAATGATAGCGTTTTTTTAGTAATGGAGTGATGGAGTGATGGAGTGATGGAGTGATGGAGTAATGGAGTTAGTAGTTCAAAAAATCTTTAGACTTTAGCCCTTCGTCTTTAGACTTTTTATATTTTTGTGAAAAATAAAATCCTCATGTCTAATCTCGATGAAATAAAGAAAACGATAGAGCCAGAGTTAAAGCAATTCAACATCTTTCTTGAAGAGAGTCTGAAGTCTTCGACACCTTTGCTTAATAAGATTCTGAAATATGTCTTGAAGCAGAAAGGCAAGCAGATCAGACCGTTGTTCGTTTTGTTGTCGGCTAAATGTCATGGCGAGATTAACGAAAATACTTATCGTGCAGCCTCTTTCATCGAGTTGCTGCATACCGCTACCTTAATTCATGATGACGTGGTGGATGATTCCGACAAACGTCGTGGATTGTTTTCTCTTAACGCCTTGTGGAAGAACAAGATCGCGGTTCTCGTCGGCGACTACCTTCTTTCAAAGGGAATGCTATTAGCGTTGGAGAATAAAGATTATCAGATGTTAGACGTAATTTCCTCTACCGTCAAGGCGATGAGCGAAGGCGAGATTTATCAGATGGAGAAGGCACGCCGCATGGACATCACCGAAGAAGATTATTACGAAATCATAAAGGCGAAGACTGCTTCTCTTATTTCATCGTGTTGTATGTTGGGCGCAATTTCCGTCAATGCCACAGAAACTCAAGTCGAGAAGATGAGAAATTTCGGAATCTCGGCTGGAATAGCTTTCCAGATAAAAGATGACATCTTCGATTACCAAATTAATAACAAAACAGGAAAACCTGCTGGCAACGACATCCAAGAACATAAGATGACATTACCTCTGATTCATCTTCTTAAGACATGTTCGAATTCGGAGAGAAGGAACATCATCAGAAAGATAAAATATAAGAGCGATGAGTTAGAAACGCGTCTCGACATAATAAATAAGGTGCAGCAAAACAGAAGCATAGATTATGCTGAAGAGAAGATGAACGATTTCGTAAACGACGCCCTGTCGCAGTTAGATGAGATTCAAGATTCGGAAGCCTTGAGATCATTGAAAGAGTTAGTTAATTTTTGTATCAACAGAGAAAAATAATCATTATGAAAAGACTTTTACTTTTAGCAACAATAGCATTTTCTTTTATCTCAACAATTTACGGACAAAATTTCCACGGAGGCATAGTAGTAGGCGGCACGATGTCGCAGATTGGAGGCGACGGCAGAGGCGGTTATTACAAAGTAGGTATCGTGGGAGGAGCCTTTGCGGGACTGATATTAAACGAAGACATCGACATACAGATGGAACTGAAGTACATACAAAAAGGAACGCTCTCTAACGATTTCGAGAACTATCCTGGCTCTGACCCATTTCTCATAAAACTGGATTACATCGACATGCCTATAGTTATGTCGTATAATCTTAACAAGGTAAACATCAATAACGTAAATCTCAAATGGATGAAACTAGAGTTAGGATTGAGTTTGGACGTCTTGATCAACGCGCGACAGAAGATATTAGGAGAAAACGTTCAAAGCCATCCTTGGAACAGAATAGTTATCAACACCGTTCTCGGCGTCAGAGTCGAAGTAAGAGAAGATATTGAAATCGGGTTAAGAACCATCAACGCCATGACTTCAATATGTCCAGTGTCGAAATTTCCATATAATAACGGCGTTGTAAACTACGTCAAACGTCTATTTCCATATTACGGAATGTTCAACGACGTAGTGCAGCTTTCGGTTTATTGGAAAATTTAATTTAAATCTCAGAATTTAGTCATACGTCCGTGTGACTCTACGTGAGACGCAGTTCATCCTTCAGCGAATACAGCATGTATATCGTCATTAAAAAAATCTTTCGTCATTAGTCTTTTGCCTTCAGACTTTTTTATTATCTTTGCGTATTAATTTATTAATATGAAAGAAATAGTTTTAAGCGGTATCAGACCGACAGGCAATCTTCATCTCGGTAATTATTACGGAGCTGTTCAGAATTTCATCAAGTTACAAGATAATTATAATTGTTATTTTTTCATTGCTGACTATCATTCACTTACCACGCACCCTCATCCAGACGACTTGCATGGCAGGGTGAAGCAGATTCTGGTAGAATATCTTGCAGCTGGTCTAGACCCTGAAAAAGCGACATTATATGTACAAAGCGACGTTCCTGGAGTAGTGGAGTTATATCTCTTCTTAAACATGAACGCATATATTGGCGAACTCGAACGCGTCACCACCTTCAAAGAGAAAGTGCGCAAGCAACCTGACAACGTCAACGCTGGTCTCCTCACCTACCCTACTTTGATGGCAGCCGACATCTTGATCCACAAGTCGAATTACATCCCTGTAGGAAAAGACCAGGAACAGAATTTGGAAAAAGCCCGCGACTTCGCAGAAAGATTCAACCGCATCTATGGCGTAGATTTCTTCCCAGTGCCACAAGCATTCAACTACGGCAATGCTTTGATAAAGGTCCCTGGACTTGATGGCAGCGGCAAGATGGGCAAGTCGGAAGGCGAAGGGAACGCCATCTTCTTGTGCGAAGACGACAAGTCAATCCGTAAGAAAGTGATGCGCGCCGTTACCGACAGCGGTCCAACAGAACCAAACCAGGTTAAACCAGAGCCAATACAGAATCTCTTCAACCTTATGAAGATAGTCTCAACTCCTGAGACAGTTCAGTTCTTCGACGACGCATATAACAATATGAATATACGCTACGGCGACATGAAGAAACAGCTTGCGGAAGACATCATCAAAGTCGTGACACCATTCCGTGAACGCATCATCGAACTCTCAAACAACGACGAATACATCAAGAAAGTCGCTCGTATGGGAGCAGAGAAAGCTCACGAGAGCGCAAGCAAGACAATAAAAGAAGTGAGAGAGATTATAGGTTTCAGAAGTTTTTAATTAATTGGTCTAAGGTTTAAGGTTTAAGGTATTAATTCTCAACTTTCAATTTTCAACTTTCAATTTTCAATTTAATCTATGGGTGATAAGTTTGTAGTTTACGAGGATAAGCAGGAAACAGCAGTGCTGATTGCGGTATGTACCCAACAACAGAACAGAGAGAGGACAGAGGAATATCTTGACGAACTCGCTTTCTTAATCGAGACAGCAGGAGGTGTGCCAATGGCGCGTTTCATCCAGCCACTCGACCATCCTAACAGCGTGACTTACTTAGGTTCGGGAAAATTGGAAGAGGTGCGTCAATATATAAAAGCTGAGAATATCACGATGGCAGTCTTCGACGACGAGCTCTCACCAACACAACTTCGTAATATAGAGAAAGAACTAGAGTGCAAGATACTCGACAGAACAAATCTCATCTTAGACATTTTTGCGAGAAACGCCAGAACAGCACACGCCAAAACTCAGGTGGAACTTGCTCAATACCAATATATGCTTCCACGACTTACAGGCATGTGGACTCACCTGGAACGCCAAAAAGGCGGCATCGGTCTCAGAGGTCCAGGTGAAAAGGAAATCGAAACCGACCGTCGTATCATACGCGATAAGATTACAAGTCTCAAAGAAAGACTTAAAGAGATTGACATGCAAAAGACCGTCCAACGTAAAAATCGCGGACAACTCGTGAGAGTGGCTCTCGTTGGATACACCAACGTAGGTAAATCAACGATAATGAACCTATTGAGCAAGTCGGACGTCTTTGCAGAAAACAAATTATTTGCAACACTCGAGACGACTGTTCGTAAGGTTGTGGTGGAAAACCTTCCATTCCTTCTCTCCGACACTGTCGGTTTCATCAGAAAACTTCCTCATCAATTAGTAGAGTCTTTCAAATCAACATTGGACGAGGTACGTGAATCGGACATATTGCTTCATGTTGTCGACATCTCACATCCCGATTTTGAATCGCAGATAGAAGTCGTTAACAAAACTCTCAACGAGATAGGAGCTGGTGATAAAAAAGTCATCATGGTATTCAACAAAATAGACGCTTATAATTATGTAGAGAAAGAGGAAGACGACCTCACGCCTATCACAAAACGCAACTATTCATTAGACGATTGGAAAAAGACTTGGATGGCCAAAGGCAACTCATGCATCTTCATCTCTGCTGTGGAGAAAAACAACTATCAAGAGTTCAGAGACCTTCTCTATAAAGAAATTAAAGACATGCACGCCATCAGATACCCATACGATAACTTCCTATATTAATTAATGTATGTACATCGACACTCATTCACATATCTACGACGAGGCTTTCGACACCGACAGAGAGTTGGTGTTCCAAAGAGCGCTTGATGCCGGTGTCGAGATGGTGTTGCTTCCTAACACAGACGAAAGCACCATCAAACCTATGATGCAGTTCTATGAGAGCCACCTCGACAACTGCCGCGTCATGATGGGGCTTCATCCCGAAGGCGTAAAAGAAGACTATAAACGTCATCTCGCAGTAATTGAAAAAGAGATGGAGAAAGACTGCTGGGTAGGCATAGGAGAAATCGGCCTCGACTTATATTGGGACAAGACCTATGAAAAGCAGCAAGTTGAAGTCTTAAGAGAGCAGCTCGCATGGGCAAAGAGTCTTCATCTTCCTGTCGCATTACACACTCGTGAAGCCTTCAATCTTATGTTTAAAGTGCTGGAACACGAACAAGACGGCAGTCTCAGCGGAGTGTTCCACTGTTTCAACGGAAGCGAAGAGCAGGCAAAGATAGCCATCGACTTAGGATTTCATCTCGGATTAGGCGGTGTCATCACATATAAAAACTGCGACGTTAAAAATTATTTAGAAAATATACCTTTAGATAAAATCGTCCTTGAAACAGACGATCCTTATCTTCCACCAGTCCCTTATAGAGGAAAGAGAAACGAGCCATCCTACATGATAGAGGTGGCAAAGAAAATAGCCGAAGCAAAACATATCGACATCAATGAGGTCGCAGAAGCGACGACAAATAACGCAAGAAACTTATTTAGATTAACATAAAAATTCTGGGTTATGTCAGAAAAAACATCAATATTGATACTTTACACCGGAGGCACCATCGGAATGATGCAAGATCCGCAAACAGGCAGTTTAGTTCCTTTCGATTTCGACAACTTATACGACCATCTTCCAGTCTTGAGAAACTTGGATTACCAGTTGGACTTCTATGCCTTCGACAATCTCATCGACTCGTCCAATATGACACCCGACTTCTGGGTCAGTTTGGCTGAGAAGATAGAAAGCTGCTACGAAAAATATGACGGCTTCGTTGTGCTTCACGGTTCCGACACCATGGCATATACCGCATCGGCATTGAGTTTTATGTTAGAAAACCTCAACAAACCAGTAGTCTTTACTGGCGCTCAACTTCCTATGGGTATGGTAAGAAGCGACGGAAGAGAGAACATCATCGCCGCCATCGAGATAGCTGCTGCCAAAGATGAAGACACCGCCAAAGTACCAGAGGTGACATTATTCTTCGAGAACCAACTTCTCAGAGGTAACAGAACGACAAAACATAATGCAGAACACTTCAATGCTTTCGTATCGGGCAACTATCCTTCCTTAGCAGATGTCGGCGTGCGTATCAAATATAATAAGGAGTATATCATGAAGCCTAACTTCAAGAAATTAAAACTCCATAAGAAATTAGACAACAACGTAGCGATACTTAAGCTATTCCCAGGCATCACTAAGGAATTCGTACAACACACCCTCAATACCCCTAATTTAAAAGCCGTCATCATGGAGACATACGGATCCGGCAACGCACCTACCGCTTCATGGTTTCTCGACAGTTTGAAAGAAGCCATCAACAAAGGGCTTATAGTATATAATGTAACACAATGCAAGTCGGGGTCTGTGGAGATGGGACGCTACGAGACAAGCCTCGACCTTAACAGAATAGGCGTCATCAGTGGTCATGATATAACAACAGAGTCGGCTATCGCGAAATTGATGTATCTTCTCGGAGAAGGTTATTCTACAGAGAAAGTCAAGGAATTGCTGCAAACTCCGATAAGAGGCGAGATGACGTTATAGATGAGTTGCTGAGTAACTGGCTATAGACGTATCAATAACACCTATCTAAATTAGAGATATATCATTGCTGCGTCTCAAAACATAGATAATACAGAATAATATTTTAGATATTATCGGCGTTAATGTGGATAGTTTTTTCGTATGTTTATTGAAAACATATTGGTAAGACAATAAGTTAAGTCGATAATAAAAAAGTGAATAAATGTTTAAAAATAATTTTCTTTTCAAAGAAAAAATTATGTAACTTTGGAGCGAATTTTAGAATAAACTTCGGGAGAGATGTCCGAGTGGTTTAAGGAGCACGCCTGGAAAGTGTGTATACTCCAAAAGGGTATCGCGGGTTCGAATCCCGCTCTCTCCGCAAGGCATTCTAAAACAAGAAAATAAAATAAGAGAATTAAATTAAGTTAAATTAAAATAGTAATCAATCAAAAAAATTAAAAGTAGTAATCAACATTTCCAATTATGAAAAAATTAATTGCTTTACTCACAATTGCTGGTTTTATGACATTCGGTATCAGCAATTCAGTTCTTGCACAGCAAGAAGAAAACGTTCCACAAACAGAACAAGCAGCTCCTGCAGAAGCAGCAGTTGAAGAAGTAGCAGCTGAAGAAGCAGCTCCAGTAGAAGAAGTTGTTACAACAACAATGACAGAGGTAGAAGAAGAACCAACATTCCACGAAGTTCTTAAGAAACAATACATCGATGGTGGTTGGGGTTTCATGACTCTCGTTCTCGTAGTTTTAGTTCTCGGTTTGGCTATCTCAATCGAAAGAATCATTTACTTAACATTAAGCACAACAAACACCAAGAAATTGGTTGCTGACTTGGAAGCAGCTTTGAATCAAGGTGGCATTGAAAAAGCAAAGGAACTCTGCCGTAACACACGCGGTCCTGTCGCAAGTATCTTCTACCAAGGTTTAATGCGTTACGACGATGGTCTCGACGAAGTAGAAAAAGCTATGATTTCTTACGGTTCAGTTATGAATGGTAACCTCTCAAGCGGTTCAAGCTGGATCACATTATGTATCGCTTTAGGTCCTAACTTGGGATTCTTCGGTACAGTTATCGGTATGGTTCAAGCATTCGACGACATCGCTGCAGCAGGTGACATCAGCCCAACAATCGTTGCATCAGGTATGAAGGTTGCTTTGTTAACAACAGTTTTCGGTTTGATCACAGCTATGATTCTCCAAGTTGCTTATAACTTCATCCTCAATAAGATCGAAGGTATCTTGAACGACATGGAAGACAGCACAATCAGCTTCATGGATATCTTGAACGATTATTCAAAGAAAAACTAATTTTCGTTAACCATAAAAACAGTTAACAATGGAAGAAAAATTATTAAAATATTGTAAATACGGGCTTTGGGGTCTTATGGGCATCATTGTCATAATCCTTGCTATCTGCGTAGTAAAAGGAGAGTCAAGTGCCGACCTTCAAATGTATATGACATACGCACTCGTCATATTGCTCGTCTTGTCTATACTCTTCTCGCCTATTTATGGAGCTATTGTTAATCCTGGCAACTTAAAGAAAATAGGAATTGCTATAGGCTTATTCGCAGTAGTAGCATTGATAGCATGGTTAATTTCTCCAGGTGCAACATTGAGTGCAGAATACCTAGAATCTATGGGCATCACAGCAAAAGCAGAAGCCGTCTGCGACTTCCTTATGATGTTCGTTTATATCATGCTTGGCGGAACAATAGCAGCAGTTATATATTCAGCAGTAGCAAAATTATTTAACTAATTAAGAAAATATCAATATGGCTAAGCAAAAAAAGAAAGTACCGGATCTTAATGCAGGTTCAATGGCCGACATCTCTTTTTTGCTATTGATATTCTTCCTCGTTACAACAACTATGGACGTCGATAGCGGTATCACCCGCCGTCTCCCTCCACCAGTTGAAGATCCGGAAATGGACGTCAAAGTTAAAGAAAGAAACATCATGAACGTGATGATTAACAAGTACGATAAAATGTTGGTCAATGGTAAACCTGGCGACATCGCTACCCTTAAAGACATGACCAAAGAATTTATCACACCTCGTCCTAACGATGAAAAAGCTCCAGAAACAGAAGTGAAAGAAATCGAACTTCTTGGCAATGTCATGTTAAGCAAAGGTGTCGTGTCGTTGAAAAATGACCGCGGTACTTCTTACCTCATGTATATAAGCGTTCAGAATGAATTGGCTCGTGCCTTCAATGAAGTGAAAGACGAAATGTCATTAAGATACTTTGGACAACATTTTACAGACTTGACAGATGAGGACAAGATTAACGCTATCAATAAAGCTGTTCCTGTCCGTATCTCAGAGGCTGAACCAGAAGAATATTAATTAACATAGGAGATTATTATTATGGCATCAAAATACAGATCAGACGAAGCTAAGGAAGTTCCGGCAATGAGTACCGGCTCCATGCCTGACATTATCTTCATGTTGATATTCTTCTTCATGGTTACAACATCAATGCGTGAAGTATCTCTGAAGGTAAAAATGAAACTCCCAGAGGCAACTGAGATTCAAAAGTTAGAAAGAAAATCTTTAGTTAGCTATATCTACATCGGTCCTCCTACCAACGCTAAGGTTTATGGTACAGAGTCTCGTATCCAACTTAACGATCAGTTCTCAAGAATAACAGACGTTATTCCTTTCATCGAGGCTGAACGTTTGGCTCGTAGCGAAGCTGACAGACCTCTCTTAACAACATCATTGAAATGTCATGAAGAAGTAAGAATGGGTCTTATCACCGATGTTAAACAAGAACTCCGTAAGTGCGGTGCATTCCGTATCACTTATTCAGCACGTAAAGGCGCAGAATAATAAGAGTCCTTGGATATTTAAAGTCATACTCCCGATGTTCATTAGAATGTCGGGAGTTTTTTTATACATTATCTTTAATCTTTTCTTAACAAACAAAACTTATCACATAGTGTTTTTACGGCATTATTACTTAAAAAAACAAACACTATGAAAGATTTTAATTTCAGACATGGAGACGCTAAAAGCGATGTCTTTGGAACAGATGCAATGATCAATCCATCACCAGTGGATAGAATCCCTGATGCACCTACAACACCTCAAATAGCTTATCAGATGGTTAAAGATGAGACTTATCCTCAAACTCAACCTCGACTAAACCTCGCTACCTTCGTCACTACATATATGGACGAATATGCTACAAAACTGATGAATGACGCCATTAGTATCAACTATATAGACGAGACAGAATATCCTCGTATTGCAGTGATGGGTCAGAAATGTATCAATATTATCGCTAACCTATGGAATACACCCGAGACAAACAAATGGAAGACTGGAGCTCTCGGTATAGGCTCATCTGAGGCTTGTATGCTCGGTGGCGTTTCAGCATGGATGCGTTGGCGTAAAAGAAGAATGGAACAAGGTAAGCCTTACGACAAACCTAACTTCGTGGTTTCTACAGGCTATCAGGTTGTGTGGGAAAAATTTGCTCAGCTTTGGCAGATAGAGATGCGTACAGTGCCGCTCACTACTGAAAACCCGACCTTAGATCCTAAGAAGGCTATCGAGATGTGTGACGAAAATACTATCTGTATCGTGCCTATTGCAGGCTGCACGTGGACAGGTATGAACGACGATATTGAAGAACTCGATAAGGAAGTTACCAAATTCAATAAAAAGACCGGTAACCAATTATGTATCCATGTTGATGCTGCTTCAGGTGGTTTTATCTTGCCATTCCTCAAACCTCACGTGAAATGGGATTTCAGATTAGATAATGTCTTGTCAATTAGTACATCTGGTCATAAATACGGTCTCGTTTATCCGGGCTTAGGCTGGACGATATGGCGCGATAAGAAATATCTCCCAGAAGAGATGTCGTTTAGCGTCAACTATCTCGGCGCCGACATTACTCAGGTCGGACTTAATTTCTCACGTCCAGCAGCACAAGTCTTGGGACAATATTATCAATTCATAAGATTGGGATTCCAAGGTTATAAGGCGATACAACAAAACTCGATGGATATCGCTGAATATCTACATAATGAAATCGGCAAGATGCCTCAGTTTAAGAACTATAGCACTGAGATTGTAAATCCTCTCTTTATCTGGTCGCTCAATCCTAAGTACGATAAAGTCGCAAACTGGACGTTGTACGACTTACAATATAAGTTACAACAAAACGGCTGGATGGTGCCTGCATACACCTTGCCGAAAGACTTGGAACAATGTGTCGTGATGAGAATTGTATGCCGTCAAGGCTTTAGTCGCGATATGGCTGATATGCTTTTGAATGACATCAGAATGGCTGTGACAGAGTTAGATAAACTCAGTTATCCAACACAATCGAGAGTGGAAGTCAATAGAAATATCCATCCAAAACATAGTTTCAACCATGGAGGAAAACATCATTGTAAATAACAATTGGTAAATAATAATGAAGGAGAGGCTGTCATCTTAAAATAT
>JAZNVS010000011.1:0-8568 GCA_045592965.1 Bacteroidales bacterium
ATTTTTCTATCATAAAAATAATGATATTTGCAGTCTGAAAAAGATAATATTTTTGTTAGATATGAAAGGATTATATACTGTTTTATTGCTTATTGTTTCCAATATTTTCATGACTTTTGCCTGGTATGGAAATTTAAAGCTTAGTGAGATGAAAATTATTAGTGATTGGCCTTTAATACTAATAATTTTATGTAGTTGGGGATTAGCGTTTTTTGAGTATTCATTTATGATACCAGCTAACAGAATAGGTTCGGCTATTAATGGCGGGCCATTCACGTTGGTACAACTTAAAGTTATTCAAGAAGTTGTCTCATTAACGGTTTTCATGATTATCAGTATTACAATTTTTAAGAATGAAACATTAAGATGGAATCATCTGATAGGATTCGGTTTTTTGGTTTTGGCGGTATATTTTATTTTTAAAAAATAGTTAAATCTGCAAATTATTGAGAAAATATTTATATCTTTGGAGAATAAAAAATAATTAATAGTTATGAAATTTTACGATATTGATTCAGTATTTATTTCCGGTAAATATGCCGGTCAGACCTTGGCGGAAGTTTTTGAGAAAGACCCTAAATATATTAATTATTGTCAGGAGAATGATGATGATTTTTATGTTTCACCAGAAGTGATGAGAGAATTGAGGACATTAGCTCGCGATCATAGATTGCTGACGCAAGATTTGGACAAGCTATCTGACGATGAGTTGGCAGAATTTATGGAAGAGATGAACGATATAGATATATTTGATGAGAGTCAGTTTGAGGAAGACTTCGATTGGGAGGCAGAAGAAGATATGTTCGCTGATGAATTTGAGGATGAATTTGACATAGAAGATGAGGATTATAATATAGAGGATTTTGAGGATAGTTTTTAATTTAGAAATCTGATTTTTATTGATAACAGAAGAGTCGTAATTTAATTACGACTCTTTTATTTTATTTTTTCTGCTATTCCGTATTGTTTCTTTCTTGAGGAATTGGTTTGTATCAGTTCGGCTATGAATCCGGTCAGAAATAGTTGTGTTCCTATTATCATGCATATAAGTGCGAGATAGAATAAAGGTCTGTCTGTCATTCCATATACAGAGTTAAATATTTTTTGAAATGCCAGATATACACCCATAATAAAACCGGCAAGGAAAATAACCGTTCCTATGCCGCCGAAGAAATGCATAGGTCTTTTACCAAATTTAGAGATGAATGTAATTGTCAGAAGATCCAGATACCCTCTGATGAACCTGCTCATTCCAAATTTTGTTGTTCCATATTTTCTTTTTTGATGTTGAACTACTTTCTCGCCAATATTTCTAAAACCTTCTGCTTTAGCTATGACAGGTATATAACGATGCATTTCGCCATAGACTTCAATATTTTTCACAACATCGTTTTTATAAGCTTTAAGACCACAATTAAAGTCGTGCAATTTTATTCCTGTCATAAGTCTTGTTGTGAAATTGAAGAACTTTGACGGGATATTTTTGGCGAATTTTGAATCATAACGTTTTTTCTTCCAGCCTGATACAAGGTCAAAGCCCTGATTTTTAACCATATCGTAAAGTTCAGGTATTTCATCTGGACTATCTTGGAGGTCGGCATCCATTGTTATAACCACTTCACCTTGAGCGATTTTAAAGCCTTCGTTGAGTGCTGGTGATTTGCCATAATTACGTCTAAAACGAATTGCTTTGACGTTCTCATTTTTATTAGAAATATCTTTAATAACATTCCATGAATTATCTGTAGAGCCATCATCGACGAAAATAATTTCGTATGAGAACTTATTTTCATTCATGACACGTCTAATCCATGCTTCTAGTTCCTGAAGAGATTCATCTTCATTTAAAAGAGGTATAACGACTGAAATATCCATTATTAGATTGTCTTTTTTCTTTTTGCAAAGATAGCAATTATAAATGAGAAAAAAACAGATAGGAAAAGATTTATTATAAACATTGATATTGATATAGCGAAGGGAGACATTAGTTTTTGTAAATTATTGCAGTTATCAGTATTAAATAAATCTATTCTAGATTCTAATCCTAAGTTATATATGATAAAAAGGAATATGCAGAACAGAACATTTGAGATCTGAGTGGTGAAGAATGACATTTTAAATGCGGATGAGTATGTGAACTCGTTCCACACATACTTATATTTAAAGAAAGAAATAGTGATTGCGGAACCAAACAATGGTATGAAATATATTAAAGAAAACAAGAAAGAATGAGGTACGTATAGGAACCAATATAAAGAGACATAAATTATTATTGATAATATAGAAAGCAAAATTCCGGCGAGCAGTATTGTGCTCCAGAATTGCTTAGCTGTATATGTAGGTTCTATTAACATATCTAAATTAAAAAAGGTAAGCTAATATCGCACCGCTCAACCATTTACCCTTGCTACCTTCCGGTCCTGGGGGATTCAACAGGAGCTGGTCGTATAAGACTTACCCAGTGCAAAGATACAATTTTTTTTAATATTACAAACGTAAGTTTTATTTTTTTTTAAAATAGTACAACGATTTGACAATCTTATTTTTAAAAGGTTATTCATCTTCAATAGCGGCTCTTCCCTTACCCATTTCAATTAGTTTATTCGCAGCCTTAACGACACTTTGATTGCCAGAATATAACTTTTTCCTAGTATCTTCATAACTTCCTTGAAGACTTTCAATCTTCTTTCCAATGTCTTCATATCGTTTTATAAATTCAGCTACTCTATCGAGCAATTTATTCACAGCTTCAAAAATCTCCTGCTGATTACTAGCTTGATGCACCTGAGCCCAAGCTAATTGTATCATTCTCAATAACGCCAACAGATTCTGCTCACTCGTAATAAACACACCATTTTCAAAAGCTTCACGCCACAAGCTACTATCCTCATAAAGAGCCAATTGCATTGCTGATTCATTTGGGACAAACATTATGACATAGTTCAAACTTATACGCGGAGATTTGATATACGAAGAATAGTTTTTCCTCTGCAACTCTTTATAATGTGCTCTAATACTTTGTATATGACGCTTCAAGGCAAGTTGTTTCTCAATTTCGTCTTGAGCACTACAATAATCGACAAAGGCTGTCAATGACACCTTTGAGTCAATGATAAGATCTTTATTGTCTGGATAATGAACCACAACATCAGGAATTAGTCGGGAGCCTGTCTCATCGTGAAAAAGCATATTGCCGCGAGAATCTCTCAACAACGTTTGTTTCTCATAATGTTCACCTTCTGTCAATCCAGATTTCTCTAAAATATTTTCCAGAATCAACTCACCCCAGTTACCTTGTGTCTTACTTTCATTTTTCAACGCCTTTGCAAGATTATTAGCATCATTACCAATATCTTGCGTACGTTTCATCAATTCTTCAATGGCTTTTTCCAAACTAGCTTTATTTTCAGAACTTGTCTTTATGTTATCAGTCATGGTCTTACGCATTCCTTCAATTTCACTTTTCAAAGGATTCAATACCGTATTTAATTGAATATTATTAGCATTACACAACGACTCTTCCCTCTGGGCTAATAATTTTTCAGTAGCAGATTGCAATTCTGACTTTAACGCATTTACCTGTATCTCAAATTGTTTGTTTCTAATCTCATCATTCTTGATTTCTTGTTCTTTCATAAAATCAATCTGAGCTCTAAGACTGCTATTTTTTGATTTCATGAAAACACCAACCAACAAAGCACCGATTACAAATCCCAATAACAAAAACATAAATTCCATCTCAACTCAACTTACTGATTTACCATCTCTTACATGTGCAAATTAGCTTCATTATCTAACATCTTTTATTACGAATACTTCGTTAAATCCGGCACCATTTCTATAAAATCCTGATACTCTGAGTTCATGCTGCATTTCATCATCAAACCAAGTCGCTCTTACCTTACCTTTCGACTCCTCTAAAATATAACCGCCTAGCACAGTCCAATCGGCTGCTACAATATCTGTAGTGTCTATTGTAAAAGACTGAACATCAACTTCATCCTGGCTAATACAAATAGGATGAGGTATCAATTCATCATAAAAGAAATCGACAATATTGTCTTGAATCATATAGAAGTTATTATTTATCTGACGGTTTTCGTCCAAATGTAAAGTATGTCCTTGACCGCTAAATGTGTGAAGTTCAGAGCGTATTCCCAATTCTCTTGCTCTCTCATGAATATATGATGAACCATACATCTCATCAAAGAATACTTTATTAAATTCGCCCAAAGATCTAAATGGATAACCAAATCTGTATGGCAATATCACATCTTTGTCACCATGAAATGAAATTATAGAAGCTCTTGAGTTTTTCAGGATTTCCAAGTCATAAATACTTCCCCACATATTCGCCACAGCCTTGATTTTAAATTTACTATAAATTTTATTACCTGATGATTCTATATTACCTAAATCCTCCATAAACATCGATGAATATGAAGACTGAGGTCTGTTCTCATTGCGCATAAAAGCCAAATTCAAAGCAGTTATACTTCCAGCGCTAGCACCTCCTACAAACAAATAATCTGGATCTATTCGATAAATGTCTTTTTTTGACATCAAATATCTCATTGCAGCGTGGGCATCTTGAGTCGCTTGATATGCGGTTCTTTCAATTGCCTTTGAATTGACTCTAAAACCCATTCTATAATTTATTGAAACACAAACATATCCCAATGAAGCAAAATGTGTACACCATTTCTGATAAGGTTCAGTTGCCTTGTCGCCGATAAAAAACGCACCACCATGAATAAACATCATCAACGGACGCTGAGATATAGTATCCTCTTTTGGCATATATATATCCATATCCAATGTCAAGTCATTTTTCTTCAATGAATTAAACAATCCTATTTTCACTATGTTACCCACATCTATTGTATCATCTGGAATTGACGACCAAAAGCCTCTGACTTCTGCATATTTAACATCACGAATACGTTCTACCTCAAATAATTCCTGCTTATACCTACTTAAGTCAAAAGCCTGAAAGCCCTCATCTTTATATGGAAAGATAGAAAATTCTTTCCTCTTAGAAAAACGTTTGTCGATGATATAACCTTCATAAGTATTACCCTCATACCTTTTTATCTTAAGAACCATTTTGCTATCACCTGGCAAGTTGATTTCACATTTATTTTTGAATAATTTTGCTTTAAAACATTCAGCTTGCATTGTTAAATCATTGTCTATTGAATAGAAACGTCCTTCTGCGTAGGATTTGTTAACAGAATCTATTTTGACAAAATAAGATTTAAAATCAGTTTTGTTTTCAAAGATATATTCAGAATATTCATCAGGAATATCTTTACGCGTCTTACAAGAAAACAAATTAAGGAGCAACAACAACCCAAAAAGGATTGAAAAATAACGTAAAAAAGCACTCTGTCTCATAAAATATAATTTGGCTGTAAAGTTAAAAATAAATCTTGAATAATTCGCCTTATTTTCTTAATTTCGCGAACTAAAAATTTGTTCAAAAAAATATGAAAATGAGACTAAAAAACATCATCACTGCAAGCATCATCGCGATGACTTTAATGTCATGTTCCGGCAAGCTTCAACAAGCCGACTATCGCGTAATTCCATTACCAAAACAAATTACTGAAAACACGACAGAAAGTCCATTTACCCTCTCTAAAAATGTCGTAATTGCATATCCAAAAACACAATCAGAACTATCAAAAGAAGCATCATTTTTATCGGAATATCTTAATGAAATTTTAGGATATTCGTTAAAGGTAGAAGAAACAGATGAAGTCAAAAACAATGCTATCAACTTAATCATCGACCCATCTTTATTTACAGAAAATGATGCCTATAAGATTATTATAAATCAAGAAAATATAAAAGTTATTGGAAGTAATACTTCAAGTGTATTTTATGCCATTCAGACATTAAGAAAGAGTCTTCCTTTTGATGCAGAAGGAGAAAAAATCAGCATGCCATCAGGCGAAATCTACGACTATCCACGTTTCGGTCACAGAGGCATGATGTTGGACGTAAGCCGTCACATTTTTGACTTAGATTCCATCAAAGAATTTATCGACGTTATGGCATTACACAACATGAATAAGTTCCACCTCCACATCACCGACGACCAAGGCTGGCGCATTGAAATCAAGAAATATCCGGAGTTGACAAAAGTAGGAGCTTGGCGCTCAGGAACAAAAATCGGCAAGACTGAGACTTACGACACCATACGTCACGGCGGCTTCTACACACAAGAGGAACTCCGCGACTTGGTAAAATACGCAGAAGAACGTCATATCATAATAATTCCAGAAATCGACTTACCAGGACATCAGTTGGCAGCTTTAGCCACATATCCAGAATTTGGCTGCACAGGCGGACCTTATGAAGTATGGAAGCAATGGGGTGTTTCTGAAGACGTTATCTGCGCCGGCAACGAAGACGCGATGCGTTTCTTGGAAGATGTCTTAGCAGAAGTGATGGACATATTTCCAAGCGAATACATTCACATCGGCGGCGATGAATGTCCTAAGACACGTTGGGAACAATGTCCAAAATGCCAAGCTAAGATTAAAGAATTGGGATTAAAAGACGATGATCATTTCACAGCAGAGAATTATCTCCAAAGTTATGTCATGACAAGAATGGAGAAATTCGTTGAAGATCACGGGCGTAAAGTCATTGGCTGGGACGAGGTGTTGGAAGGCGGACTCGGACCTAAGGTCACCGTCATGAGTTGGAGAAGCGTTGACGGCGGTCGCGAAGGAGCAAAACAACATCACGATGTGATAATGACACCATGTTCTCACCTCTACTTCGATTATTATCAGACAGATAACACCGACGACGAACCTATCGCAATAGGCGGCTACATTCCTGTTAGCAGAGTCTATGAATTTGAGCCAATCCCTTCAGATTTAACAGAAGAAGAAGCTAAACATATTTTAGGCGCACAGGCAAACCTCTGGGTTGAGTACATAAAAGACATGAACACAGCGTTTTACAGAGTTCTTCCAAGAATGGATGCCTTGACTGAGGTACAATGGGTTTTACCAGAACAAAAAGATTACGAAGACTTCCGAGAACGCGCATACAAAATGGTTCAGCTATATGACCTTAAAGGTTGGAATTATGCAAAACACATCTTCGATATTGACGTTGATATTGTTCCTAATGTTGAAGCAAAATGCATTGATGTCACGATGTCGAAATTCGGTGAAGGCGATATTCTATATACCTTAGACGGCACAGATCCATTAACAAACGGAACAAAATACACTGAGCCACTTAAACTTACAGAAAGCGCTAAGTTAAGAGCTGTTGTAAAAAGAAAGACAAGTGTAGGCAAGGAATTCAAAACAGACATCGAACTCAGCAAATCGTCGATGAAGCCAATAAGTTTGAAGAATGAGCCACATGAAAACTATCGTTTTGAAGGCGCACAGACTTTGATTGACGGATTGTCGGGAGGAAAGAACTACAAGACAGGACGTTGGATCGCATTCTTTGGAGAAAACTTAGATGCTACTATTGATTTGTTGGAACATCAGGAAATAAGCAATTTGAAATTCAACAACAACCTCACCAAAGGCGACTGGATTTTCAATGCTAAGTCAGTTAAGATTTCTGTTTCAGATGACGGAAAAGAATTTAAGGAAATACATTATCAAGAATTTCCAATTGAGACAATAGCAGAAGACGGCGTCATGAATTTCAATGTCGACTTTGATAAGACAAACGCAAGATACGTCAATGTTGTTATTGAGCCGTTTATGTGTCCAGAAGGACATTCAGGCTACGGTTATCCCGCTTGGATTTTCGTTGATGAGTTAAAGATTAACTGATTATGAGTGAATTGTCAATACGTTTTGCTAAACCTAACGAAGCTGGTTTAGTTTTGGATTTTATAAAAAAGATAGCTGATTACGAGAAATTGTTAGACGAAGTAATCTGTGATGAATCGACGATATACGATTCTGTATTCGTCAAGAAAGAAGCTGAAGTCATTTTTGCCTACGAAGATGGTATTCCTGTCGGATTCGCATTGTTCTTCCACAACTTCTCCACTTTCATGGGAAAGAAAGGACTATATTTAGAAGACCTATTTGTGATTCCTGAGAAGAGAGGCAAAGGATATGGCAAGGCTTTGTTTCAATATTTAGGAAGATTAGCAAATGAAAGAGGCTGCAAACGCTTTGAGTGGGTCTGTCTGAACTGGAATGAACCATCGATAAAATTCTACAAATCGTTCGGTGCGGTTCCTATGGACGAATGGACTACATTCAGACTATCAGGCAAAGCATTGAAAGACATCTGATTTTTCGTAAAAAATATTTAAATAAGTATTGTTTTTATAAGAAATATTTTATATTTTTGCACTCGCAAACCTCGGGTAGGTTTAAATTAAATAATCTATTATTAATCAATTAAAAAGAAGAAATTATGTCAGCAAAAATGAGATTACAAAGACATGGTAAAAAAGGTCAACCTTTCTATCATATTGTAATTGCAGACGCTCGTGCACCACGTGATGGTCGTTTCATTGAAAAAATCGGTACTTACAATCCAGTAGCACAACCAGCTCAAATCAAC
>JAZNVS010000012.1:0-5367 GCA_045592965.1 Bacteroidales bacterium
GGATTTTCTTAATTTCCTTTTAGATAATTTTAAAAAGTCAGATTATGATTATATGTCATTCATGACTTCAAATGGAACTCCGACAATTAAAACGCATTATGGTTTCTGGGCTGAGGCTGTGACTCTCAATGCTTTGAAAAAAGTAAAATCAATGACAGACGAAAATCTTTATCACGAGCATGTCACAAACTTCATCTATGCAAATCCTAATGATTTTAACATAAAATTTTTTAACATTCCTGAAGTAATTGACGAACATGACGATATAAGGTTGACAATTGATACACAAATTGATTTCGACATTCAAAAAGAAATATTTAATAAGATATACAAGGTAAAGCCTGATTTCAATGCTTTTGATGTTCTTGCATTTCTTAATGAAAATAAAGAATATCATGCAATTATGAAAAATGAGATTTTAAAAAACCAGAAATAATATGAATAAAGGAACATATATAATAGGTGAGATCGGACAGAATCATAATGGTTCTGTTGATATTGCGAAACTTATAGTTGAACTTGTTTCACGTCCTGTGAGAGAAGAATATTTCGGCATCGAGCTTCAACCAATGAATGCTGTTAAGATGACGAAACGCGATTTGTCTCACGAACTTTCTGATTCTCAGATGTCACGTATTTATGACTCACCCAATTCATTTGGAAGAACTTACGGCGAACATCGAGCTTACTTAGAACTTTCTGATGAGCAACATTATGAGGTTTATAAATATGCAAAGGAAAGAGGTTTGGATTTTGTTGAGACATTGTGCGCTCCTTCTTGCCTTAGCATAATGAAATATTTTACTCCTGATTATCTGAAAGTTGCAAGTCGCGACCTGACAAATATCCCATTGCTTGAAGTTCTCGCAGAGACAAAAATTCCTATTATCTTATCGACAGGGATGGCTGGAAAAAAAGAATTGGACGAAGCACTTGATGTTATCACAAAATATCATAGCAATATCTCGATTCTTCACTGCGTATCTCAATATCCAACTCATCCTAACAATTTGAATCTTAATACAATAAAATATCTTAGGAAGAATTATCCTCAATATAAGATTGGTTTTTCTGATCATACCATTGGAATTTCTGCACCAATTGCCGCCATTGCTATGGGAGCGGAAATCATTGAGAAACACGTCACTATCGACAGAAGAATGAAAGGAACAGACCAAGCGGGTTCTTTAGGTCCAGACGGCGTAAACCGCATGATTCGCGACATCAGAATTACTGAAATGTCGATGGGAAAAGAAGATATTTTCATAGAACCAGAAGTTCAAAACAGCAAAATAAAACTTGAACGCTCCATCGCGACAAATCGTGATTTGAAAGTCGGCGATGTTATCTCTGAAAACGACATTCATCTTTTAAGTCCAGGCGATGGTTTTAAATGGTCTGAAAAACATAACGTTGTAGGAAGAAAAGTGAAAGTTGAAATACCAAGAAACGAAATAATTTATCCACAAAACTTAGAATAGATGAAGAAACCTAAATTAATTTTAACAGATATCGACGGCGTCTGGACTGACGGCGGAATGTATTACGACCAAACCGGCAACGAATGGAAGAAGTTTCATACTTACGATAGTGCGGGTGTTCTTTTCGCTCATCAGAATGAAATTCCTGTCGGAATAATAACTGGCGAAGATACTGAAATCGTTGCTAGAAGAGCTACAAAACTTAAAATTGATTATCTCTTCCAAGGTGTTAAAAATAAACTTGAAGTAGCAGAAAATCTTTGCAAAGAATTGAATATCAGTTTAGATGAAGTCGCTTATATTGGCGATGACCTCGGTGATATTGAATTGTTAAAAAATGTTGGCATCTCAGCAACGCCTAATTCAGCTCCGGAATATGTTAAAAAATATTCACAAATTGTATTGACAAAAAACGGAGGTGAGGGAGTCTTCCGTGAATTCGTAGAAAAGATTTTGGGAATATGTTAAAAAAAATTATCATAGGAATATTCAAACCTAAATTTTTATTTAGATGGATAGTAAAATCCAAGGCAAAATCATGCAAAGGAAAACTGTCTGTCAATGGTTTCAGTACTGTTAATAAAAATACACATCTTGGATATAATGTGAATTTTAACGGTATGAAAATCACGGGAAAAGGAAAATGCGTCATCGGCGACAACTTTCATTCTGGAACTTCATGTCAAATTATGACCGATTATCATAATTATGATTGCGGAACGAGAATTCCATACGATAACACTGTGATTGTCAAAGATGTAATTATTGAAGATAATGTATGGTTTGGAAATAACGTAATTGTCTTGCCAGGAGTCAGTATTGGAGAAGGCGCTGTTATTCAGGCGGGCAGCGTTGTTGTGAAAGATATTCCAGCCTTGTCGGTCGCTGGCGGTCATCCTGCCAAAGTGTTTAAAATGAGAGATATAGAACATTATAATAAACTCAAAGAACAAAAGTTATTCTTCTGATGAAATATAGTAATCTTAACGTTTTAGAAATCAATGAAATATCACGGATTGTGAAGGAAAAGCAACCTTCATTATTCAAGCAGATATGTATTTTCATCGGACAGCTTTTTTATTATACTTTTATCGTACATTTTAAATATAAGTCGTTGCCTGTCAATTATAAAGGATTGCTTTTCTTTGGAGTCTCGCTCAACAACAGACGCTCTTTGGAACCGATAATCAACAATATTGAAAAAGACACTTATCTTTATCTAAATAATCATATTACAGATGTTCATAAACGACGCGCCTGGTGGCATAGCATTCCTTATCTTTCTACCTTAATAAAACTTTACAAAAAATCTGATAAAGAAGATAAAGCTCTGATTCTTAAATATTTCACACGTCTTTTGACGACATACGGACTTTATGAGATTGCAGGTGAGATGTTGGATAAATATGAGGTAAAGGTTTTAGTTCTTGCAAATGATCATAACGACATTAACAGATGCTTGATTTTTAATGCTTTAGAAAGGAAGATAAAAACCGTCTATGTGCAGCACGCTTCTGTGAAGAAAGGATTTCCGAGACTTGACTTCTCATATTCTTTTTTAGATGGAAAAGAGTCGTTGGAGAAATATTATTATGCAGGCAGACCTCAAGGCGAGGTTTATCTCTCTGGCGGAGTTCGTTTTGATTTTCTTTACGATAAAATTGTTAAAAGAAATTATGACGTGAAGAAAATTGGCGTGGCAATCAATATGTTAGATGATTTTGAGAAGGTTAAAAACCTTTGTCTTTTCTTAAAAAATAATAACTACCACGATTTGATACTTCGTCCGCATCCTCGTTATCAGCATCTTAATACAGAATGGTTAATAAAAAATAACATTTCTATCTCCAATCCAAAGGAAGAATCGTCTTTCGACTTCATTTCCAAAATCGACTTCATGATTTCCAATGAGTCGGCAATTCACCTTGATGCTTCTATAATGTATTGTCCTACTGTGCTTTATAATATGTCTGATAATAAAGTGTTGGACGATTATAATTTCGTTAAAAACGCTTTAGTCAAATTAGCAAATACTGAAGATGAATTGTTAAAATTCATTAAGAATCCAAGAGAAGTGATGCCGACAAAAGAAACCTTACAATATTATAATGCTTCTTCTAACACTCATTTAGAAGGCAAGTTAGGAAGCACGATAGCGAGATTTTTAGAATTAGTTTGTCAAGGCAAAGAGAAACAATTCGATAAGGAATCAGGCTTCGTCAAGAACTCGGTTCTTTTTCATGAAATCGATGATTCTTTTGCAAAATAAGGTGATTTAAAGATGCAAAATTTGCAGAATAAGGTGATATAAATGTGCAAGATTTGCAGAATAAGGTGATTTGAATACTGTTTTTGTGTATATTTGCATAATCAAACTTATTATTTATGATAGATAAAAGAGTTGTCGAAGGTGTTCTGACTGAGCAAAAGATGGAACTATTGCATAAGTCACAGATGTTTCGTTGTAGGAGGAAAGAAGAAGATTTAGTTAATCTGAATAGCAATTTAGCTCAAGTTGTTATAGGCGTTCGAAGGAGTGGAAAATCAACTTTGTGTTTCAACGTCTTACATAACTCTGGTGTCAATTATGCATATATAAATTTTGATGATGAAAGACTTGCTAATGTTACTTCAGATGATTTGAACGTCTTATTAGAAGTATTATATAAGATTAATAAAGATTTTACGCATCTGTTTTTAGATGAAGCGCAAAACGTTGAAGGTTGGCATTTATTTGTGAATCGTTTACTTAGACAAGGGATGCGCATAATTATCACTGGTTCAAATGCAAAATTATTAAGCAGTGAATTAGCAACACATTTAACTGGTCGTTTTAATGCCATTGAGTTGTATCCGTTCTCTTTTGAAGAATATTGCAATTATCTTGATATTGATACTAAGTTGATAACGACAAAAATGGAAGGTATCCGTCGTTCTGCTTTTGATGATTATCTTATGAAAGGTGGCTTCCCTGAATTGCTGATTGAGAATGATAATAAACGCTATGTATCAGCTTTGGTTGACAATATTCTTAAAAGAGATATTCAGCAGAGATATAATATTCGTTATTTTGCTGCTTTCGAAAAGATGTTTAATCATTTGATGAATATTGCACCTGCAATCTTATCTGTGCCAGAAATAACAAAATTGTTTGGAATAAAATCAAGTCAAACGACAAATAATTACATAAAATACTTGATGCAAGCGTATTTATTGGTCGGATTATCCAAATATTCAACAAAAAGTAAATTGCGAGTTACTGAAGAAAAAATATATACAATAGATGTTGCAATAATGGACGGACGCTTTCAGGCGTTTGTTGGCGTCAACTTAGGATGGAGATTGGAAACGATAATATATCTTGAATTATTGCGTCGTTGTTCAAGAAACAGTCTGGATATATATTATTATAAGAAAAGTACAAGGTCTAAAGAAGTCGATTTTGTAGTTTGTAAGGGAAACAAAATAATTCAGATGTATCAGGTCGCATACGATCTTTCCAATCCTAAAACATATAAAAGAGAGATTGATGCCTTAGTTGCTGCATCGAAAGAAACATTCTGTACCGAATTATACTTGATAACAGACTCTCTGCGAGAAACAATTAACATCAATGAAGATGTAAAGATAAATGTGATTCCAGCATATCAATGGTTATTGGAAAATTAAAGATTGTATTGTTATATTTCTCACAAATTATCACGGATAAAAAACAGTGAAAATAAGTGCAATTTGTGGGAGAGAGAAAAAGGTAATGTTGCCAAAAATAGTTGGTAATTGAACGAAAAAAAGACAGGTAACGGGCATACAAAACAGCCCAAGTTACCTGTCTTTTTTTCCATCCTCATTTTAGCATTAAGTTCCATAGGAACGACAGAACATAGGC
>JAZNVS010000013.1:0-28112 GCA_045592965.1 Bacteroidales bacterium
TTCAGTAGTAAGGGTAAATTTATTTCATACGATGATTGAAATAAATATTTCTGAAAAAAGGCTGCCTGGAAAATGAAACTTACACAGGCAGCCTTTTTGTTTTAATCGTAATAAATTACATTTAATTCTGGTCTGTTTTGCCGTAAAAGCAGTATATCTTTCTTAGGTACTTTTGTCTTAAACGCAGTAAGGTGTCGTAATGATGGCAGATCTTTGACCGGATGCAGATTCTTTACCGCAGTATTAATAATGCTCAAATCCTCTAACTTGTTAAAATCGCTGATAGGTTTTAGATTCTTTACTGATGTTCCACCAATGTTAAGTACCTTAATATTCTGTAGATTGGAAATAGGAGTAAGATCGGCGACAGCTGTATTTTCTATATCGAGATCCTCTAATAAAAACATATTCTCTAGTGCACTTATATCATCGACAGGATTACCGCTTATTGACAATATTCTCATAAATTCCTTGTCACTCAACGGACTGAGATCATAGATCTGATTGTTGTTAACAATTAATTTTTCAAGAAAAGCCATTTGGCTTAAAGCTTCAAGATCCTGAATTACATATATTGGATCTATCACAATCTCTTGAATATCGACAATATTCTGTAATTGCTCTGCAGTAGGGTTGGAATTACAATTAATATGTGCATTGAAAATCTCACGCCATGATGTGCTGATATTGCCCCACCAACGCCTCAAATCATCAGTCTGGTAAATGACTTTAACCTGTCTCTGATGTTTTCTCAGATTAACAACCTCATCACGTGTTACCTGACTTCCTTCAGCCTTGATATTCATTAATTTTGATAATCCATGAAGTGATGCAAGAGATTGTACCTTAGTATTTTCAATGTTTAAGTCTGTCAGTTCTGTGTTATTTTTCAGAACACTTATATCGGAGATTGTAGTGTTGCTGATATTCAGGTGTTTAAGATTATATAATCCATAAATGGGCGACAGATCAGTAATTTTTGATGATGATAAATCTAAACTTTGAAGATTAGTCATTTTTGTAATCGGTGCTAAATCCAGTACATATTTATCAATGACAAGTTCTTTCATGTTAATTATAGCATGTAATTGTTCTTTGGTAGGATTGAAATTTGCATTGTTTTGTTTTACTAATAGAGATTTCCAGAATGATGGTAAGGATTCCCACCAATTCTCCAAAGTTTCTGTTTCGTTGATGACCAAAGCATTTGTGTTAATTCTCATGAATTCAAATGCTATATCTTTTGTAATTAAAGTGTGATCGCAATAGACTCTGTTAAGAGATTTTATATTGTTCAGTGGTGAAAGATCTGCTATATCGGTATTTGAAAAGTTAATTTCATTTAAATTTTGAAGATTTGCTAATGGTGACAAATCATTTACTTTAGAGCCTTCTATATTCAGAAAATGAAGATTTTCAGCATTTTGAATGGCAGAAAGATCGTTTATTGGAGTATAGCTAATATTCAGTTCATAAAGATTTGGCAAATTGTTGAGTGCATCAATAGAATCAATGTCGGTTTGAGAAATGTTGAGAATATTAAGATTTTGACAATCAGATAGGGGAGTGATGTCAAAGACATCTGTGTTGGCAATTGATAATGTATTCAGTTCTGAATATGATGAGACCACAGATATATTGTTGATATAAATATTGTTAGCTATAAAATTTTGAATTCCGTTAGTATATTTCAGATTTGAGATATTTGTTATATGTGTGTCAGATATGTCTAGATAACTGATTTTGCCCAGATTACGTATTGGTGTAATATCGTTGACTTTAGTGCCGGAGCAGTTGAGATATGTTAATTCGGATAGTTCTGAGAGAGGCTCCAGATTATATATGTCCTTGTCGTCTTTCACATTTATTTCTGTGGTATTTGTCATTTCTTTCAACAAAGGAAAAATCTTGTTGATGTCGTAAGGAAAAATGCTATCAGTGATGTTATTAATAGTATCCATTTCCAGAATAAGATTATCTTCCTGAATCTCTTTAACATAAATCATCTCTATAGAGTCGGCTACATATACATGTGTGCCGAAATAATTTTTCCAGCCATCACTCATCTCATTCCACCATTTGCGAAGTTCTTCAGTTTCATTTGGTTTTGTGGTATATAGACTCACGATTCTAAGATCTTTTTTCATAGGGTTGAGGTTGATTTCCATAAAACGTTTTTTTGTGTTGAAGATACTATCACCCTCAATCGTTTTGGCTGTCATGCTACGCATCATAGTGACTTTAAAGAATGTCTCTCCCTGGTAATTTGTCTGTGGTTCAATCTTTTGAATATCATATTTAAAATTCACTTTTTGAAAGAAGAAATCTATATCTTTCAGATAAGCCTGAACATCTTTATTGATGCTTGTCCCGCGATCTTCATCGAGGTCATCTTCGATCTGAACATGTTCGTCTCTGAATATTTTGGTATAACTTTCGCTGAAGATAATATCTTTCTCTTGTGCAGTATTATCAGGATTTCCTATAAAGTTCAATGTTTCCTGGAAATAATTTATCATCTGTTCTACCTGATGTTTGTATTCTTTGATGTCTTTATCTGTCAATGATATTTGTGCATTGAGCATCAATGTAGATAAGAATAAGATTAGAAGCAATGCTATCTTTTTCATTTTATTTCAAATTAGGTTGATAAAACTGTAGAAGTTGTTGTTTTTCTTCTTCTTTTAAAAAGATGAGGTTAGAGATAAGCCAGCCGCTATTATAGCCATCTCTATTAAACCAAGAGACCTCAAAATACCAATTGTCTATTTGGAAGACGTGAAACTTCTCGCTATTTACTTTCTCGAAGACAAGATTACCCTGTTTTATCTCATAGAAGAATATGGAGAGGTAATCTGGTGAGTATGAGTTGGATGCGTAATATTCAATACATTCAGGAGTCTTAAATATCTTATAAATATTCATGAAATCTAATTCGTGACTCATGGGATGCAGGAAATGCTTCTGCTGTTCTGATATGTCACCTTTAGGGAACATCTTACTGAATTCGGGGAAATACACGTTTGTCAGAACCCATTTAGAACCTAGATTCTCTTTTTCTATAGCAAGTATCATACTTATTTCCACCTCTTCACCTTTCCATTTATATGTGGCAGAGACTTCTGTGTACCATTCGCCGCCAAGGAATTCGAAGTAATTTGAGTCTGCTTTAGTGAGGTCTTCAATGAAGAAATCACGTAATGATCCGCTAGTCCTTTGATTCTCCATATCGAACAAAAGAGGTAGTGTTAGTTTACGATTCTCTTTGTTTCTATATTCTGGTGAATCAGGATGGATTTTCTTTCCATATTGATCTTCCTCATAGTTAAAACGACTGATAAACTGACTCATCTGTTTGGTCATCGTATATAATGCCCTTTCATCTTTCTGAATATCACCTAGATCACTATATGTCTGTGCCTCAGAAATTAATATACAAGATGCAAACAGAGATAAAAAAATATACTTCAAATTCTTTTTCATTTATAAAAATTTAAAAATAGCTCCGAAGAATCTCAGAGCTATTATGTTAATCATCAGTGCGTTGTTTCCTTAACGCGCATATCTCCTAGCAGTACGTCCCAGAAACCAATGAGACGACCTCCTATCTGGGTCTCTTTACGTTTTACATAAACTGTGATGTCTTTCTTGGTTGTATCTTGATATACAAGACGACCTTCTTTGTCATAACCTTTAAATGTTTGGAATATTGTTATAACACCAACGTATGTGCCATCAGGTTGACGTTGTAAATCACTGACATATTCTATGTTATACCAATCGATCTCAACCTTATCGTAGTTAAGGCGCATCAATCTTTCAAGATATTGGCGTACTTTATAATACATTACCTCATTGCTTGCCAATGATGATACACCTATTTCTGCTTCAGGAGCAAAAAGTTCTTCTGCACGGTCTATAACACGATTCGCCTCACTCCATGGTGTGTCTTTGGAACCTATGATCTTAATATACTTACTAAGGTCATGTACTTTCTCAAGTGCAAGACTATCAATAGCTTGTTTGCGTTCAGGACTTAATTCTTGTGCGAAAGCCTGTGTATTTATTGCTACAAAAATCCCAATTAACAATGTCAAAAAACTCTTTTTCATATTTCTCATTTTTTAATTAATTCTAACTCAGTAATCTTGTTATTATTGTCATATTTAATATCATTTATTCTGACATTGACTTCCTTTTTATCTTTAAGATAATTCAGATATTTCTCTATTGTCGTTGGAGCATCGTAATCAATGATGTCGCCTACGTGATAAATTATGATAAGTACAGGGACATCAGGAGATGCGAACTGTTTCAGAACGTCTTTAATTGTTGAGTTGGCACTATTTGCGTCTGGTGCACCTGCTATGATGGCGAAATAATCCTCCAACGATGTTATCGGTTTTGCCTGTTCTTCTAATAAACGTAGTCGTTCTTCTTCCGCTAGACGGGCTGCTTCTGCCACATCATTGGCGATCTTGTCTTTAGCTCTTAAAATCAATGCATTAATCTCTTCGTTCTGTAAATCCATCTGCTCTATCTCAGCGACACGTGCAGCTCGATCCTCCAATGACCATTGTGTAGTGTTTTCTAAAATAGCGTTTAAATCAGTAGTGGCTTGTGCCAATTTTGCTTCATATTCTTGTTTGGCTAATTTCTTCTTACTTGAACAACTTGTTGAACCTCCAATTGTTACAAGAGCAATCATTGTAACGAAAAAAATGTTTTTAATCTTTGAAATCATAACTTTAAAATTAGAATTATACAACGCAAAAATAATCATTTTAAGAACGTAAATCCAATTGTTATTGTATAAAATTTATAAAAATATTATACAAAATGCTGCTGATAAAATTTTTTTAGCGAATTTTGCGAAAATAATGTCACTTTGATGATAAAACACTATAACATACCGATTTTTTTACCAGAACTCGCTTGTCCTTACAGATGTGTTTATTGTAATCAATTTAGTATTACAGGACTGAATGCCTTTGTTAAACCTGAGGATGTTAAAAATATAATTGACAGTCATTTATCTTCCTTCAAAGAAGAAAACAGATTTGTTGAAGTTGCTTTCTTTGGAGGTAATTTCACAGGACTTCCTATCAAAATGCAGAACGATTATCTCGAGATAGTTCAGCCTTATCTTGATAAGAATCTCATTCACGGAATACGTTGCAGTACGCGTCCCGATTATATCGACCTTAAACGTGTAAGGGAAATAAAATCATACGGAATGCGTAATATCGAACTCGGAGCACAAAGTACCAACGACGATGTCTTGAAACATTGCAAACGTGGACATACTTATAACGATATTGTTGAAGCATCGCAAATAATTCTTTCAGAAGATATTACTTTAGGATTGCAGATGATGATAGGTCTGCCTTCTGATTCTGAAGAGAAAGATTTTCAGACAGCCAAAGACATTGTATATCTCGGTGCGAAGGAAACTCGTATCTATCCTTGTATCGTAGTGAAAGACACTGAATTAGAAATGATGTATAATTCAGGAGAATATAAAGCACTTTCTATTGAAGAAGCTGTTGTACGTTCTTCTAAATTATATACTTATTTTGCTGAAAATCAGGTGAAAGTACTACGAATCGGACTTCATGCTTCCGATGAATTGGATAACGAAGCCTACGTGGCAGGTCCTTATCATAAGAATTTTGCCGAGATGGTTTTCTCTCGCATCTGGAGAGATAATCTGAAAACCTTAAAACCTGAGAATCTGAGAAGTAAGGACATTATCATCAACGTTCCTGAATCGCAAATTAATCATGCCATTGGATGGAAAGGCGAGAATAAGAAGATGTTGTCGGAGTGGTTTGGGAATGTAATTTTTAAGGTCAACAAGACAACAAGTAGAGACGCGTCAATGACTCCTATAAAATCAACAAACATTGACACGTCTCAACAACTAAATGAATTCTATTTTACCATCACTTTAAAAGAAGATTTGCCGACGATAATAGCTGACTCTAAGATGCCTGAGGAAGCGAAAAAGAATCTCAAAAAATTAGGAAACGTACTTTTTATCAACCCTACTTCAATAACTTACGATTCAATATCATCGCATCCTGACATTTTCTTTTTCCAAAAAGATGATGCTTTGATTTATGCACCTAATGCTCCGAAAAAGATTGTCAAGGAATTGAAGAAGAGAAAGATAAATCTTATCGAAGGCGAGAAAGAAGTAGGGAAGAAATATCCGGAGACGGTTCCATATAACGCAGTCGGAATTGGAAATCTGTTGATACATAATTTGAGACATACCGACGAGACGATTTTGTCATCTTACGAAAATCACATAAATGTCAATCAAGGATACACGAGATGTAATCTTTTGGCTTTGAATGAAAATGCGTTTATCACGTCAGATGTTGGTATTTTCAATGCGGTCAACAGACAACAGACAACAGACAACAGTCTTTATCCACACGAATCTCATGTAGAGACGTACGGACGTACGTCTGTATTGTACATCGACCCAAAACAAATTAAATTGGAAGGTCAGAAAAATGGATTTTTCCCTGGCTGTTGCGGCGTTTGGAAAAACAATCTTATCGTTTGTGGCAGCACAAAAAATCTAAAAGAGAAAGCCGAATTAGATAAATTCTTAAAAGACAATAATTTCAATCTCATTGAATTATACGACGGAGATTTGATTGATGTGGGAAGCATTTTTTTTAATTGACAATTTACAGTTTACAATTAACAATTGAAAATTTGCGACTTGCATATTACAATTTTTTAAAAAAATGCGACTTACATCTTACAATTTTTAAAATATCTTTATAATGAGTTATAAATCAAGTGTTTTTCCAACTAAAGTTTGTAATTTAAAGATAAGTTTCTGATCAATGACCAAAAACTTATCTTTAAAACGAATTACGGTTTAGTTACAGGAACTTGAATAATGGTAAGCCATTTGCTCGTATCGTCTTGATTCCAGATACCATCTATATAGTTGGCTCTTGGTTCTCCAGCAATCTCATAACCGAGTTTTGCAATTTCTTCAAAAAGTTCCAAATAACTTTCGCGAAGTAAAGAATAAGGTCCGTAGACTTTCTTACAGATTGCGGTCTGTACCTCAGGAAGTTTCTTGAATTTCACTATGTCAGAATCAGTTCCCATCTCGGTCACTCTTTCACAATACTCGATTTCAAAATCTGTTTCCTTATATTCTCCGGATAGTTCGGTAGTGAAGCAATAACCAGGTTCAGGACATTTGCAAGCGAGTCGCGCCATTTCAGGACCGACAATGTTCACAAGATGTGTTCCCAATTCGTTATAACTCTTAAGAGTCGTTCTGTTGTATGCCACAATAATTTCAGGCAATGAATCGAAAAAAATGCTTTCCATAGTTTTAATTTTTTTAATTTTCTTTTGCTCGGAAAGATAATTCTTCAGATGAAGTTGACGCTGTTTCAGATATGCGATTTGTTGTTTGCACTCATCAATCTTAATCTTAATTGCCTCAATAGCAGGAATAGTATTTTCGTCGTCATACAATTCCCGAATCTCTGTCAAAGTAAAACCAAGATCTTTAAGTTTCAGAATCGCTATCAGTTTCTGCAAGTTTGCCGTGCTGTAATAACGATAACCAGTCCATCTGTCGATAATCTCGGGTTCCAACAAACCGATTTCTTCATAATGTCTGAGAGTCCTCACCGTCACCCTTGCGAGTTTGCTTATCTCTCCGATTTTGTACTTAATTATTTTAACCATATCCGCTGCGCTTTGGATTTCGGTGCAAAGATATATCATGACCTTAGGTACGAGTCAAGAGAAATCTTGATTTATTTCTGATTTTACTAAAATAACTCCTCATTGCTCAACGCTCATTGCCAAAAAAATCTGTTGTCTGTTGACTGTTGTCCGTTGTCTTTTAGTATCTTTGCAACAAACATTTCCTTTATGAAAAAAATTGAGCATTTATCACCAGCGAAGAATCTTGAAGTAGGCATCGCGGCTATCAATCATGGCGCTGATGCTGTGTATATTGGCGGACCCAGTTTTGGTGCGAGAGAGAAAGTTGGCAACAGCATTGAAGATATTGAGACTCTGTGCAGACATGCGGCTCTCTTCGATGCTAAAGTGTATGTCACGATGAATACTCTCTTGTTCGACAATGAGTTAGAAGACGCTCGCAAGCTCGCTTACGACTGCTGGAATGCTGGCGTCGATGCGCTCATAGTTCAAGATATGGCGTTGCTGAATATGGATATGCCGCCTATCGCACTTCACGCCTCGACTCAATGTCATAATATTGATGCGGAGAAGGTTAAGTTCTTGGAAGACGTAGGATTTTCGCAAGTCGTTTTGGCAAGAGAATTAAGCATCGAACAGATAAAAGACATTCGTTCTAAGACGACAGTTCCGTTGGAATATTTCGTTCACGGTGCCTTGTGCGTCTCGTATAGCGGACAATGTTATTTAAGTCACGTCATCGGAGGACGTTCGGCTAACAGAGGAGCCTGCGCACAGCCTTGCCGTCTCGCATGGAATCTCGAAAATGCAGAAGGTAAACGATTGGTTTCCAACAGACATCTTCTTTCGTTGAGAGATTTGAATAATTCTAAAAACATTGAAGAACTCATAGATGCCGGAATCACTTCTTTCAAAATTGAAGGCAGACTGAAAGACATCGATTATGTTAAAAATGTCACTGCTTTTTACAGAAAGACGATTGACGAAATCATTGAACGTCGCGATGATTTATGCAGAAGTTCTCGCGGTGAAAGCAATCCATCTTTCAATCCGAATCCGGAGAAATCGTTTTCAAGAGGCTTCACCGACTATTTCATTCATGGCAGACAGAAATATATTGACGCTCCATATTCGCCTAAGTCGATGGGCGAATATCTTGGAACGATAGAGAAAGTTAAGAATAAGTCGGTGACTATCAAGACAAACAAAGAACTTCATAATGGCGACGGACTTTGTTTCTTGGATAGAGAGAACAATCTTTTAGGATTTAATGTAAATGCCGTAGCGGAAAACAAAACACGTTCTTTGACTCAGACTGTTACGAGCAATTCTGATATCTCGATGGCAACGCGATTTAAGATCGAAGGCAGCAAGATTTTCAGAAACAGCGACCTTGTCTGGCAGAAGGAAGTCGAGAAATCGCAAGGCAACAGAAAGATGAAAATCGACTTGATATTTACTGACACAGAAGACGGATTTGCTTTGTCGGCAAAATTACATGATGAAGATTCAGAATATGTTACGACAAATATTTCGATAGAAAAAGAAATCGCCAACAATGCAGAAAAGGCGTTAGAAAATATAAAAAGCAAACTTTCGCAATGGGGCGATACGGAATTTACTGTCGTAGGGACGCGGCTTGCCACGTCCGTACAGACAACGGCCTATTTCATCCGCGCATCGGTTCTCGGTGAGATGAAGAAAGATTTGGTCGAGAAGCTACGTGCATATCTCATTGAGAAACATCGTGATGAAAGAGAACGCAGAGATGTCAAAGCTACAACATCTGATATAATTTATCCTAAGGAACATCTTTCATATCTCGGCAATGTCATCAACAAGAAAGCGAGAGAGTTTTATGAGCTTCACGGAGTGAAAGATATTGAAGACGGTTTGGAGAAAATCAAATCTAATGACGAGCTTGTTGTGATGACGACGAAACATTGTATTCGTTACGCTAATAATATATGTAGCAAGGAGATAGGGAAGCCAGCGACATCGTTATATTTGGTCAACGACAAAGGACGTTTTCGTCTCGACTTCGATTGCAGAAATTGTTGCATGAAAGTGATAAAAGAAAAATAAAAATCATTATTTTTGTGAGTTAATTTTTGAAATAATAAAAAACAGATATAATATGTACAGAACACATACTTGCGGTGAACTTCGTCTTGCCGATGCAGGTAAGGAAGTCGTTTTGAGCGGTTGGGTGCAACGCGTCCGTGACAAAGGCACTCTTTTATGGATTGACATTCGCGACAGATACGGATTGACACAATTATTCTTACAAGAAGGTGTCACTTCGGCAGAAGTCATAGAGAAAGCTCGTACATTAGGACGCGAGTTCGTTATCCAAGCTAAAGGCAAAGTCATTGAAAGAGAATCGAAAAACCCTAATATCCCTACAGGAGAAATCGAGTTACAACTTACAGAACTCAATATCTTAAATGCAAGTAAGACTCCTCCTTTCACTATTGAAGACAAATCAGATGGCGGCGACGACCTTCGTATGAAATATCGTTACTTAGACTTACGTCGTAATCCTTTGAAGAACAATCTTATCTTACGTCATAACGTGGCTATCGAGACAAGAAGCTATCTCTCAGAACAAGGATTTATCGAAATTGAAACTCCATGTTTGATTAAATCGACACCTGAAGGAGCTCGCGACTTCGTCGTTCCATCACGTATGAATCCAGGTGAGTTCTACGCTCTTCCTCAGTCACCTCAACAATTCAAGCAATTATTGATGGTCGCTGGTTTCGACAAATATTTCCAGATAGTTCGTTGTTTCCGCGATGAAGACCTTCGTGCCGACCGTCAACCAGAATTTACACAGATTGACTGCGAGATGTCGTTCGTAGAACAAGAAGACGTCTTGAACACTTTTGAAGGTCTGACAAAACATCTCTTCAAGAAAGTCAAAGGATTAGAGTTCGATAAGTTCCCACGCATGACATGGCACGACGCTATGAAATATTACGGCAGCGACAAGCCTGACATCCGCTTCGACATGAAATTCGTCGAGCTTACCGACTTAGCACAGGGCAAAGGATTCCCTGTATTTGACGACGCTGAGTTAGTGGTCGCTATCAACGCTAAAGGCTGTGCATCATACACACGCAAGCAAATCGACGCCTTGACAGATTTCGTCAAGAGACCACAAGTAGGAGCCAAAGGTTTGGTCTATGTAAAATATAACGAAGACGGCAGCATCAAATCATCAGTCGATAAATTCTATTCACCAGAAGATTTGAAGACATGGTTAGACCGTTGCGGCGCGGTAGCAGGCGATATGTTATTAATTCTCTGTGGCAAGACTATGGAAGCAAGAGTTCAGATGAACTCCTTACGTCTCGAAATGGGTAACCAATTAGGACTTCGTAATCCAGACGATTACAAGCCATTATGGGTTATCGACTTCCCACTTTTGGAATGGGACGAAGAGACACAAAGATATTACGCAAAACACCATCCATTCACTGCGCCTAAGCCAGAAGACGAATATCTCTTAGACGAAGAGCCAAGCAGATGGGCAGAGATCAGAGCTAACGCTTACGACATCGTCCTCAACGGCGTTGAAATCGGAGGCGGCTCGGTACGTATCTTCAATCGCGACTTACAAAATAAGATGTTCCGTACATTAGGCTTCACCGACGAAAGCGCACAATCGCAGTTCGGCTTCTTGATGAACGCCTTCGAATACGGAGCACCACCACACGCAGGCTTGGCATTCGGCTTCGACAGACTTTGCTCATTGTTCGGCGGACAAGAAAGCATCCGCGACTTCATCGCCTTCCCTAAGAACAATATGGGTCGCGACGTGATGACAGAATCGCCTTCCACAATAGCAGATGCACAATTAGAAGAGTTACAGATAAAATTAGATTTGAAGGGCTGATGAAACGAGTATTAGTATTAACAGGCGGCGGCGATTGTCCGGGTTTGAATGCCGTGATAAGAGCCATCGTGAAGAGAGCCTCGCAGGAGAAAGACTGGGAAGTCCTCGGCAGCATACAAGCCTTCAACGGAGTGCTGTGGGAACCATCAGAGATAGTGCGACTCACTCCAGAAAGCGTGAGAGGAATACACTTCAGAGGCGGAACAATATTAGAGACAACTAACAAAGGAGGCCCGTTCTCATGGCCGGTAAAAAACAACGACGGCACATGGACAACGGTAGATCGCTCCGATGAGATGATCAAGAAGTTGCAATATATGGGCATCGACTGCGTCATCAATATCGGCGGCGACGGCTCACAGAGAATATCTCAGAAGTTATATGAAAAGGGATTAAATATAATAGGTGTTCCAAAGACTATCGATAACGACTTATCTATGACCGACAGCACCTTCGGTTATCAGACAGCCGTCGAGATAGCTACTGAAGCAGTAGATAAGTTAGTCACGACGGCAGCAAGTCACAACCGCGTTTTTGTATTGGAGGTGATGGGTCGCGACGCTGGATGGATTGCTTTAAACGCAGCCGTTGCTGGCGGAGCGGAAGTATGTCTCCTTCCAGAATTTCCTTACGACATCGAAATAGTAAAAGAGAAATTAGAGAGTCGTTTCGTTCATGACAGAGGTTTCGCTGTTGTCGTTATCTCGGAAGGCGCTAAGCCTAAAGACGGACAGCAGGTGTTTGAAGTCAGCAAGGAAGTAGGTTATGAAAACGTGAAACTTGGTGGCATCGGACAGAAGTTCATCGAGCAGATGAAAGCCGCAGGATTCAAACACGATATGCGCGAGACGACATTAGGTCACTTGCAGAGAGGCGGTGTGCCAATAGCTTACGACAGAGTGTTAGCATCGCAGTTCGGTGTCAAGGCATTCGAGATGGTGTTGAATCAGGAATATGGAAATATGGTAGCTTATCGCCATCCGGATATCATTTCCGTTCCTTTGAAAGATGCTGTAGCAAAAATGAATTTAGTGACAAAAGACCACGACTTAGTCAGGACAGCGATGGGATTAGGAATCTCATTGGGAATATAAAAGAATAGTTGGTCAATTGACCAACTATTTTTTTATCATTTATCCGTAACCCAGTCACCGACAATCTGATTGGCAAGTTCTTGCATTGCCTTAAAAGAGAAAGTGCTGTCGTAATAATTTAACGAATGTCGTTTCTCGAGAGTTGTAGTGTAATCGGATAATTTATATGTTTGATGCAGACTTGTCCCATTAACCCATTCATAATGTGTTATTGTAGGAACGATTTCAGCGTTTTCTACATAGACTGAGTCATGTTCTTTTCTGATTGTGACTTTCGCCATACCACCTAAAACTCTGGGAGTGGCTTTTTGTCCCGAGGTATAATTTCCTAAGGAATAATAACATAAAGCCTTATTGCCGTTTGCCTCAATCCATTCTACAGGCTGTAAGACATGAGGATGCGTGCCTATAATCAAATCAGCACCATATTTCGTCATTATCTTAGCCAGATTACGCTGCGACTTATTCGGTTCGTAGACATATTCCACTCCCCAATGCGGAAAGACGATAGTGAAATCAGCGAGTTGCTCCGCCTTACGCAAATCTCTAATAATCGTAGCTGTATCTATCAGATTAACAAGATACTGTTTATCCTTAGGAAGAGTCCTGCCATTAAGACCGTATGTATAATTCAATAATGCAAAACGAATTCCGTTTTTCTCCACAACTTTGATAGTGTTTCTCTCCTCTTCATCATTGTTAATGCCTAAATAAGTGATGCCTTTTTGTTGTCGCCAATACTCAATACAATTCATAACACCTTGATTACCTACGTCTAAAGTATGATTAGAAGCCTGTAACACAACATCGAAACCTGCCTTTACAATAGCATCGCCAAGTTCGTTAGGAGAGTTGAAATTAGGATAACCATCGTAAGGTCGAAAGCAGCCTCCCAAGATAGTCTCCTGATTTATTATTGCAATATCGGCTTCTTGAAAATCATTTCTCATGACATCAAAAAGCCGATCAAAATTATATGTGCTGTCTTTTTGTAAACCCGATTTTAACACAGAATTATGAATGAGATTATCGCCAACAGCAACAATATCCACTTTGCATTCATCATATTGATTATTTCTAATTTCATCATTATCAATATTGTTACCTATTGATAATAACAATCCAAAAGTTACGATAAATGTCAATAGTTTAGCCATGTCAATCAGGTGTTATGAAATCAATCGTCGTATGAAATAAGTTTTCCCTTGCTGTTAAATTCTATCTCAATGTTATCGTTAAGTTCAACTTTAATACGATTAAACTCTTTCTCCACATCGGTAATGCACATTCCTTGATGATTCATCTCAACATAGTCGGTTATCTCTTTCAAGATGAAAGCTGTTGGGATACAATTGTTTTTACTGCTTACATCTGTCCATTCACCTTTAGCGTTGAAGTCGATTTCTGTTCCATTTTCAAAACGAATCTTGTACTCGGTGTCGGCAAATTCTCTGTCAGCAAAAACGTATAAAACTTTGTAATCGCTGAAGTAAGCTTTGACAAATTCCTGTGCTTTAGCTGGAAGTTGTTCTAATTTCGTCATTCCATTCTGGGCGAAAACGTTCGCTCCAAATAATAAGATGATTGCTAATACTAAAATGTTTTTTTTCATTGTTTTCAGATTTTAATTATTAATACATATATATAACTTTAAAAGTTCAAAAAAATTTTATCGACTTTAAAAGTAATACAATTATTCTATCCAAATAATGTTATAATTAGATTTTTTCCAATAATTATTGGTATTTTCAACATCGTTAGTAAATCCTAGAAGGAAGCCTCCACCTCCAGCACCGCATTGTTTCACCTGAAAATAATCTTCTTTCAAGGATTTATAAAAGAGCTCTCTCACTTCATATGGTATCGTATGCGTCAACAATTCAGTCTGCATCATTGAAAGTTTCGACAACTTTTCAAAGAAATTATCATCTTGCTTTTCGATAAGACTATCAATACATTCGTTAACTAAGGGCACATATTCATTGTCAAATCTCTCGCGATAATCGTCATCATTTCTTAATTCCTTAAAACGCTCCACCAAAGGACCTGTAGGACTTTTTATCTTTGTATCAATCAAGAAGATGTGAATATTTTCTGAGATAAAATCAGAATCTAAAATTGTGAAAGAAGGCTGTTGTCTGTTATCTGTTGTCTGTTGACTTAAGACAAAAGGTTTCCCAAAAAAACATTGCAACGGATCAACGCCAGAGCTACTTCCGTGGAAATAAGACTCCATAGCTGCAAGGAAACTCTTCAGTTTCATGGCATCTTCAATCTCTGTCAACTTATAACGGTCGTAGATAGCAGCCACCAAAGCACCGGAACTTCCTACTCCATAGCCAAGAGGAATATTAGAATCGAAGAACAATCCAGCGTTGAGTTCCATCTCGAATCTTTTTAAGTCTAAAATCCTAAACTTATCATTCTCATTAAGATAATTTAAGAATTGAAAGATATTATTATTAGAGTCAATAGCTTTTTCCGAAGGTCGATGCATTATGGTGTTCCACTCGGCAGTAGCATTATAATAAGGTATAAGCAAGGCACTGGCACCATATATCATCGAATATTCGCCGAAAAGTATGACCTTGCCATAATATTTTCTCTTATCCATTATTGACAATATCGTCTATAAATTTATTATTGAAACAATAGTTCTTCAATACCTCTTCAATGAAGACATGAACTTTCTCGGAACATGAATCAGGGTAAAGAAGATGTACGTTAGGACCGGCGTCTAAAGTATAACATACTGGCAGACAAGTCTCTTCTCTGAATCTTATTATTTCGTTTATAATATTTATCGTATTTGGTTCTTTTAGAGTATAAGACGGTGTCGAACTCGCCATAAGATTGTGAAGCTGATTTGCCTCATCTTCTGCTATTTTTATAAAACTTTCTAAATCACCATGTTTGAGAACCGTTAATAAATCTTCGGTATTTTTTCTTGCGGAAGAATAACGCTGCTCAGCCATAGGATGATTGTTCATCAGAGAGTGTCCTGCCCTACTCGAGACGCTTTTTTCTTTTGAACTGACAATCAATATTGTGTCGTGATATGACTTGAAGATCGGGTGAATCATATCGCCTATTGGAATTGCAAATTCATCGGAACTATCTGACAATGACGGAGTCTCGCCCCATAATGTCATCAGAGGATAAACAGATCGCGCCGCACTGCCAGACGCTAACCTCGAGAGATATGACGCTTCTTGAAGATTTAATTCCCTACCTTCATATTTTATTTCCAACAAACAGAGTATCAACGCGCTCATAGAAGAAGCACTCGAGGCTATACCAGAAGAATGTGGAAATGAATTATAACTTTCTATGTTGAGATGAAGACCTTTGAGAAATGGAAAATGCTCTGCGTTGTTTTGAAGATATTTCTGAATCTTAGTTTTAAAAGCAGGATTTTCCTTACCTTCAAAATAAAAGTCCATAGGTACGAACTCCGTCTCATCACATTGTCTCTCAGCGTTTTTATAAGTCACCTTCGTCTCAGTAAAACAATTCGTCAGGGTGAAACTTATTGAAGGATTGTTTGGCAATTGGTTGCCGTGTTTGCCCCAATATTTGACTATAGCAATATTTGAAGGACTGCGTTTGATTATTTGATTGTTCATTTTAGCGTTTCTACATTAATCTTTCAACTTTCAACTTTCAATTTTCAACTTTCAATTTTCAACTTTCAATTTTCAACTTTCAATTTTAATGATGTCATCATAACTAAGAATTACATTAAGTCCTTTGTTTTCAAAGTAATTTCTAATTCTTTGTTCGTCCCATTCTGTCGCTGCCATGAAGAAGTCGCCGCCCCATGCACCAAGCGATTTCATCTCGCCTTCAAAATCGGAATAATATTTTTTTATACGTTTTTGATCTAAACATCTCTCCATTATCTCTTCGTGAACTTTGATGAAATAGCAGAAGTCTCTGAGAGTCTGAATGTCAGGCAAGATTCTGCTTATCTCCGACACCGACTCAATCTCTCTCTCATATCTTTTCTCTTTTGCGAGAAATGCCTTCACCTCATTCGCAGAACTCTGCTTGTGACCTTGATAAACGAAATAAAGATTGTCTTTAAATTCTGGATTGAAATTAGCTATTTCAATAATTCGACCGTTGTCTGTTGACTGTTGGCTGTTGAGTGTATAAAAAATTGGTTCATTGGATTTTGCGCAGGCGATGTCGTAGCCCGAGCCTTTGAATGTAGAATCGAGGAGCGCGTAAGGATTAATTTCTGCCCATTCTGATACATTATTGATTAATGTAGAACTGCTGCCGAGTCCCCATTGCGGGTCGAAATCTAATAATGTGTTGAACTTGTAGTCGTGGGAATCGTTGAAGACATTATCGTTCAGCGACTTTACTTTTGACATAATACTAGAAAGTCGCTCGGCTTTTTCTTTATCGTCAGTCTCTATTACGCTGAAATCTGTTTTATCTAGAACTACAGAAAACCAAGGCTGTGGGTCGTGAACTATATCTGTTGTCTGTTGACCGTTTATTGTTGACTTTTTATACGCATTCCAATAAATACGATTTTCATTTTCTTCTAAAGCCTCTACATCAAGGCTTTGACCTAATTTCAGAGGAAGAGCCAATGCAGTAGCTCCTTTCAAGACGAGATATTCGCCAGTCAATAGTAATTTTCCATTAGATTTATAATGACTCATATTTTCATAGACTTCTGTTTAGATAATCCGAATAATCTTCGGGAGTCGACTTGTATTCTGTTCCGAAAAGCTGTGAGTTTATCAGGAAATCAGCGGAAGCGTGGTTGCAGGCTGTCGGTACATCGTAAAGTACGCTTAATCTTAACAAAGCTTTCACATCCACATCGTGAGGCTGACTTGTCATAGGATCCCAGAAGAAGATCAGATAATCTATCTTTCCTTCTGAGATAAGAGCACCGAGTTGTTGGTCGCCGCCCAAGGGTCCTGATTTCAACCTATTAATATTAGGTAGTACGGAAGACAAAATCTTACCTGTAGTACCTGTAGCGTAAAATTCGTTGCCGATAAGTTTCTCAGCATGTTTAGTGACCCAACGCAAGAGGTCGTCTTTTTTTGCATCGTGAGCGACGAGAGCAATGGTTTTCATAGAAGTATATATGTTCTATTTATATTCGTAATGATAAGTACCGGAAGTCAGCACTCCGACTCCTATCGGTAATCCTTCAGTTGTTTCTTCAGAAACTCTTTTTATAGGAAGATCTTTCTCATATTCGTATGTATAAGTCTGTTCTCCGATAGGTAATTCATTGCTTCCTTCAATCAATTTTGTGGAGCATCTTGTCACGTTGTTTTCATTGGAGAATTTTTTATAAACACTTGTAGCGAAACTATCATACAAATTGCTGTAAGGATTTGTCTTATCGTCGTATTGATATGTCTCAATATATGTTGCATCAGTATCGCTGCCATGATAATAATCAGATGTCCATCTCGAGATGTTATCGCCATTCCATTCGAAAGTCATTGTCGTTGTTCTGAGAGTATCGTTTCTTGAAGAAGAATGTTTGGCATTATATTTCATGACTTCCTTCATGCTTCGCCATGTGTTTTCGGGCAAGATAAATCTTAATGGATTGCATGAACTTATTGATTTATCAGCGACGTCTTCCCAGAACTTATATTCCGTCGCCTTAATTTCAGTGAATCTATTGTCGGAATTATATGAGAAGTCGAATCTTGCGCCAAGTACATTATATAATACGGAGTCTGTATATCCGACAAGGTTTTGAATATTAACCTCGTCAAAATATAATTCTATATAATCTAACAATTCATCTTTGTAATAATATTTGGAATACATACCAAAGCCGCTACCGTATACCATTGAGATACGTCCGTCACCATAGTAATAATAAGTCTCCACATTGGAAATATTGCCTTCATCATTATATACTTCGATACTCTTAAGTTGTTTCTTATCCCAATTCCACGACTCGAAGAGATGCTTGTTTCCAGCGGCATCTTCCCTATAAATCTTACTAATCTTATCTTTAGGATTATAATAACCGTCAACTTCTTCCTTATCGCAAGATGTGAAAGCGATGAATGTAAGCGTCGCTAAAAATAAATAGATCTTTTTCATGACATTAGATATTTCGTTAATGATATATTGATATGCGAATACTATAAAAACTCTACACCTAACTTCTAATCTTCGATATAAACCTCTCCGCTTCGGAATAAGAAACTGTCTTATCTTTAAAATATTGTTCTGCTTTTATCTTTTCCTCTTCCGTTGCACCAAGCTGATTCATGATATTGGCGAGGTGCATTTTCATGTGCCCCTGCTGTATTCCTTTTGTCGTCAGCGATTTTACTGCCGCATAGTTATTGGCAAGTCCCATTGTCGCTGCTATCATCATGAGTTCTTTAGCTGACGGGTTGCCGAGAAGTTCCAACGATTTTTTTGCCAAAGGATGTAACGACGTCAATCCGCCGACAGTTCCGAGAGCGAGGGGAACGTCTAAGGTGAAACGGAAGATGTCGTCTTTTATCTCTACATACGAAAGACTTGCATAATGTCCGTTTCTTGCCGCGTAGGAGTGACCTGCTGCTTCAGTGGCTCTGAAGTCGTTGCCTGTTGCGATCACCACGGCGTCGATGCCGTTGTATATTCCTTTGTTGTGAGTCGCTGCGCGATAAGGATCTATGATAGCGATGTCGACGGCTTTCTTGAATTTCTCGGCGAATGCTTTTCCGTCGAGACGTTCATCGATGTCGTTCAATTCTGATGTAGGACATTCGACCCATACTTTGACGCGGCATTCGGGAGTGTAGTTCGATAAGATACACATCACTATCTCTACGATTCTGCTTTCTTCATCGAGACTATCTTGCTTCGAGAAAAAGTCCTGTAAGGTATGACCGAAGCTTTCCAATATCGAGTTTATGAAATTTGCACCCATCGAGTCGCAGGTGTTGAAAGTGACGAGGAACTGATAATAGTCGGGTATTTTATCTGTGAAGTCGATGAGTTCGATGTCCAATATACCGCCGCCGCGTTTCTTCATTTTTTCGGTTATGCTGTCGGTATTTTTAATGAACTCGTTTTTTATTTCGGGGAGGAGATTGATGAGTGTCTGTTTCTCACCTTTCCAACAGAAATGCACCTGACCTACTTTTTTTACATCTACAATCTCTGCATGAAATCCGCCTCTGTCGCCCCAGAACTTTGCCGCCGCCGATGCCGCCGCCACAACAGAGCTCTCCTCAATAACCATAGGAACGACATACGTCTTACCGTTGATAATCACATTTGGCGATACGCCGTAAGGAATATGGAAATTTGAGATTGTATTCTCGCTGAACTCGTCAAATTGTTTTTGCTTCTCGTGGTCCTGATACCAAAAACTTTTTAGCAGAGTGATGAATTCCCCTGGATTTTCTATATATTCAGATACAGCTTTTAGCTTATCCTCTTTAAGTAACTTCGAAAATCCTTTCTTTATAATGTCTCTTTTTCTCAAAGGTTTGTTTTCTTCCATCTTTAATTAGCCATCTTTCTTAGGCTTCGTTTTTTCATATTGCAAAAATAATAAATTATTACCAAAATAATTACTTTTTGAAAGATAACGTTTTTATTTTTCCGTAGAATCAATTATCTTTGCAAGCGAATTATTTACAGAAATTATCATTATGAAAAAACTATTAACACTTATCTTTGCATTGATGTTGAGCTTCAGTGTTAAAGCTCAATGTCCATTAACGGAAGCCATAGACTTTACCGCGACAGACTGTTATGGAGAAGAGACTATTAATCTTTTTGAAATATTGGACAGAGGACAGCATGTTCTTATCGACTTCTATTTCTACAGCTGTTATCCTTGTCAGCAGGCTGTTCCTCACGTCATTGAAGCTTACGAGGCTTTCGGATGCAACCAGCACGACGTTTTCTTCATGGAGATAACACCTTTCGACAGCGACGAACTCGCTCAATGGTGGGCTGAACACTACGAAGTACCTTATCCGACTATCAGCCGTGACGGCGGCGGATTCGAAATTGACGAGATGTACCAAGTGCCTCAATATCCTACCTTGGTGCTCATAGCTCCAAACAGAGAGATACTTCTCGGCGACATCTATCCTGTAGAGTCGGCTCAGACAATCATCGACGCTCTTAAAGCCTTCGGCATAGAAGAACACAGCTGCGACGAGACTCCGGAAGCAAATCCTTCAGTGGAAATAACTTTGGGTGAGGTCACGACAACAACGATAGAAGCTACCTTCACTCCAAACGACGACTGCGCTTCATATCATCTCTTGGCAGACGTTCATTCCAATATGGAGATGTGGTCGGGTATGATGGGAATATCTATTGAAGATTTAGTGGTACAGTGGGGCATTGAGAAAACATCGGAATATACTCATACATGGGAAGATTTCGCACCTAACACCGAGTATACTGTTTACGCCTTGCCTAAGGATGCCGATGGTAATGCAGGCGAACTTATCACTACAACAGTTACAACAGAATCGATGGGCGGAACAGGCGTCTCTGTTATAGACCTCGAAGTGATTGTCATGAACGACTCTACTGTGAGAACCATAGCGACACCTAATGAAGAGACAGCATCCTATCACTATGGCTTGATGGAGAAGACCTACTTCGACTCAATAGGCGAGGCTGCCGCAGTACAATATTTCCGTGAAGACCCATACGTATTTTATGAAATAGACGACTGGACATGGAGCCCGCTCACAACTAATACAGAGTTCGTGGCGATAGCTACAGGTCAGAACGCGAACGGCGAATGGGGCGAGACTACGATAGTTTACTTTAAAACTCCTGGCGGAGTCGGATGCGCAGAGTTAATGATAAATAATCTTAATATCTATCCGAACCCAGCATCTTCGTTCATTAGCATAACATCCGATAATAATGAAGAAGCAGAAATAAAGATCTTCGACATGATGGGTCGTTGCGTGAAAAATGTTTTTACCGATGACCTTAGAAGCAAAACTGTAAACATTGAAGACTTAGATAAGGGAATTTACGTAATTAGCATAAGAGGCAATATCAGAAAATTGGTTGTCGAATAAATATCAGAAGACTTATGACAAGAGGCTAAAGTCCCCTTTAGCCTTTTTTTGTTTTAAAAAAAAACTTTTGTCTTTTGTCATTTGCCTTTTGTCTTTTTACTACCTTTGCACCGCAGAAAAATCAAATTTAACAATTTATAAATTTAAAAAAATGAAAAAAGTTTTTACGTTAGTAATCGCTCTTGTAATGAGCATTGGTGTTTACGCACAAACACCTTTAACAGAAGCTGTTGACTTCACAACAACAGATCACGAAGGCAATGAGATTCATTTGTTCGACATCCTCGATGGCGGTCAATATGTTCTCATAGATTTCTTCTACACAACATGCGGACCATGCCAAGACGCTGTATCAAAAGTAGTTGATGCTTACTACGCATTAGGTTGCAACCAACACGATGTTTTCTTTATGGAAATATCTCCTACAGACCACAACAATGAACCTTATTTCTTCGTTGATAACTGGATCAATACTTATGGTATCGAATATCCAACTATCCATGCAACTGGTACTCCTAATAATGGTGCATCTATCTGTGAGATGTATGAGATTCCAGCATATCCGACAATGGTTCTTATAGCTCCTAACCGTCAAATCGTTATTCAAGACATTTTCCCAATTCCTTCAGCACAAACCATCATCGACGCTCTCGCTCCATTCGGAATCGAAGAACACGAATGCGATGGCGAAGTTCAAGAACCTACAATAGTATTTGAAATTGAGAGAGAAGCTTCATACGAAATAGATGCTAAGTATACTCCAAATGCAGCAACAACTTCATACTATGTTTTGGCTAGCACAAACGCAGAACTCGATGCAGAAACAGTTAAAGCTGAAGGTCAAGAATTGACAGAAGCAGGAACTCATACATTCACAGGTTTGACAGCAAGCACAGAGTATTATATCTACGGTCTTCCTGTAAATGCTGAAGGTGATTTCGGCGAACTCAGAAGCGAATACGCAAAGACAAAATGCGAGGCCACAGCAGGTGAAGCTGCCTTAGAACTTAACATAGCTGTAGTACCTGGTTTCGTTATCGCCGATGCTATGCCAAACAGCGCAACTTCTGAATATCATTACGCTTTCGTTAAAGTTTCCAAATTCGAAGAATGGGGTGAAGAACTCGCTATCTTCAACTTATTGCGCGACAACGCTCCTATCTGCGGCGACGACTTCTGGCAATTAGACATCGCTTATTTCGAAGAAGGTGTAGATTACTACTGCTACGGAATCGGTTATAACGCTGACGCAGAATTAGGCGAACCTACTTACGTCAGATTCAACCTCGAAGACGGTGTCGTTGATGATAATGAAGCTAAGGTTGATATTGAAGTAAATGTTCTTAGTGAAACATCTGTACAAACTACAGTTACACCAAACGCAAACGCTGTAGAATATCATTATAACTTATTCACAGTTGCAGAATATGAAGAACTGGGTGAAGAGGCAATAACAGAATTGCTCCTCGAAGATGATACCCCATTGTACGAAGTTAATGAATGGACTTGGGAAGACCTCACTCCTAAAACTGATTACTATGCTATAGGCGTGGCTATTAACGTAGATGGTGAAGTCGGTAGCCTTAAGAAAGTTTCTTTCAGAACTGAGGTAGAATCAATATCAGAGATGACAACAAGCTCATTTACAATTAATCCAAATCCAGCCTCTTCATACGTCAACATTAAATCAAATATCGTTGAAGATACAGAAGTCAATATCTTCGATATGACAGGTCGCTGCGTGATGAATACTGTCATCAACGGCACTAACACTACAATCAATGTTGAAGATTTGAACCAAGGCGTTTACTTCATCAACATCAACGGTAAAGTAGAGAAATTAGTTGTTGAATAATTAAGATGCAAAATATACAGTAATAAGCATTAAAGTGCGTAGATTGGCGAATACCATCTGCGCACTTTGCATAATAAACAAAAATACTTGTCATGAAAAAAGCTATATTGATTATTTTGGCTTTGATGTTAGGTTTCAATATTAAAGCTCAAACGTCTTTGACAGAAGCAGTTGATTTCACTTCGGTAGGACTTAATGGTGAAGAGATTCATTTGTTCGACATCTTAGACAACGGTCAGTATGCTCTCATAGAATTTTTCTATAGCACAAGTTCTGGAGCCTTGACGTATGTCAACAAAATGATCGAGTCGTACCAGTATTTCGGTTGTAACGAAAATGATGTTTATTATATGCAGATTTCTCGTTATGATGATGAAGCTGCAGCAAGGGCGTGGTGCAACGAATACGGGATCATGTTCCCGACAATTCATACAGAATCGGAAGGCGATACCGGAGATCAGATTTGCGAGATGTACGACATCCCCTCGTATCCGACGGTTATCTTAATAGCTCCAGACCGCCAAATCGTTCTTCAAGACATCTGGCCTGTGACTTCGACAGAAAATATCATCGACGCACTCACTCCTTTCGGCATAGAAGAACATGAATGCAGCGAGGTTCTCCCTGAAGTGAAAATAGAGATAAACAAAGCCACTTCAATATCTATAGAAGCAGAATTTACTCCTAACTTCGTGTGCTCTTCATATTACTTCATCTTAGGCGAAGGCAGCAGCTTGGAAGAACAAGATACTCCACTCGAACAGATAATTAAGGAACAAGGCGAGAAAGAAACATCAAAAACCACTTGCAAATGGACCGACCTTACACCTGAGACATTGTATAATATTTATGTATTGCCAATGAATTTCGAAGATAGTGCTTCTGAAATAAATAAAGTAACATTATCAACAACGGCAGCGTGGGGCCCAGCCGAGGTGGAACTTGAAGTCGAATTGATAAGCGAAACTGAGGTGTATACCAAAGCAACACCTAACGACAACACCTACGAATATCACTACGGAATTTTCAAAAAATCTGAATACGAAAGTCTTGGCGAAGAAACAATCACTGTTATCCTTCTTGAAGACGCATATCCTTTGTTTGATGTTGATGAATGGAACTGGACAGAACTCATTCCGAAAACTGACTATTATGCCATAGCTGTCGGAATCAACCATGACGAGGTCTTGGGTGAACTGACAATTGTTCCTTTCAGAACAGAATTTGAATCAGTTTCAGAGATGCCGATTCCTTCATTCACAATAAATCCTAATCCGGCAAAATCTGTAATTAATATCAAATCAGATATTGCTGATTCAATGGAAATTGGCATCTACGACATGACAGGACGCTGCGTGAAGAATGTTCTTATTGATGACATGAGTAACGCTACAATCAATGTTGAAGATTTGAACAAAGGCATTTATTTCATTAATGTCAATGGTAAAGTTGAAAAATTGATTGTTGAATAATAATCTATCGTTTTTGACAACGGACAACAGTCAACAGACAACAGACTTTGTCCTCACCACAGTTAATAAATAAAAAGTACGTAGATTAACATTGGTTCCTCTACGCACTTTGCATAATAAACAAATAATAATTGTTATGAAAAAAGCTATATTGATTATTCTAACTTTAATGTTAGGTTTTAATGTTAAAGCACAAACATCTTTGACGGAAGCTGTAGATTTTTATTCTATAGACGATTATGGCAGAGAAGTTCATTTGTTTGACATCTTGGACAATGGACAATTTGTGTTTATGTATTTCTTCTTCACCGATGCATCAACATCGGAAGTCTTCGACCCTTGTATTGCCGAAGCATATCACCATTTCGGCGACAATCAGAATGATGTCTACTTTGTCGGAGTCGCGCCATCTGACGACAGCCTCGCCGTTGACGGCTGGAGAGAGACGTACGGCGTTGACTTCCCTGTGATACATTGGTTTACTGAAGGATCAACAGCTCAGATGATATGCGAGGATTATGGCGTTAATATGTTTTCTACAGCTGTCCTAATCGCACCTAATCACGAAATACTTATAGATAATATCTGGCCTATCACTTCAGGACAAAATCTTATTGACGAATTAGAAGCAGCAATGGCAACAATAGGAGTCGCAGAATCTAATGAGAATATTTTTAACATTTACCCGAACCCTGCTTCAGATTATGTTAAAATCTATTCAGATGTAAATTTTGATACGGAAGTCACTATCTACGACATGACAGGACGCTGCGTGAAGAAATTTCTCGTTAATGACATGAGTAACGCTACAATCAATGTTGAAGATTTGAACCAAGGTGTTTATTTCATGAACATCAACGGTGTTGTAGAAAAATTAGTCATAGAATAATAATCTATCGATTTTTTGACAACGGACAACAGTCAGCAGACTTTGTCCTCACCACATTTAAATAATGATTTAAGGCTTAAAGTTTAAAGTTGAATATCTTAGCTTTAAGCCTTAATTTTTTATAAATCCTCTATTCCCTTTAAACCTTCTGTCGCTTTATAAACTTTCCAACTTAAAATCTCACAACTTTTAAACTACTCTAAACTCTACACACTAAACTCTAAACTTTTTTATTATCTTTGCAACTCACATAAAATTTGATACGATGAGAGCTTGTTTCATGGGTTTAGGTTATATCGGTCTCCCGACAGCGGTAATTGCCGCCAAGCATGGCGTTGATGTAATTGGTGTAGATATTAATAAGGAAGTCGTTGAGACTACAAACAAAGGTATTCTTCATATCATAGAACCTGGCATGGAACAGCTGCTCCGCGACGTCATCGCTGATGGAAAATTCAAGGCTTATACCGAACCTCAAAGCAGCGACGCTTACTTCATCGTCGTCCCTACTCCTTTCAAAGGAGACCACAAACCAGACATCTCATTCGTTGAAGCTGCCACTCGCATGGTAGCGCCGCTACTCAAAGACAACGACCTCTTCGTCATCGAATCGACATCACCGGTGGGAACGACAGAGAAAATGGCTGAGCTCATCTACGATTTGCGTCCAGAACTTAAAGACTTGATTTACATAGCTTATTGTCCTGAACGCGTGCTTCCTGGAAACGTGATCTATGAACTCGAAAACAACGACCGCGTCATAGGCGGAATCAACGAGGCATCAACGGAAAAAGCTAAAGAGTTTTATAGTATTTTCGTTAAAGGAAATTTACATTCCACTAACAGCCGCACCGCCGAGATGTGCAAACTCACCGAAAATTCATCACGCGACGTACAAATAGCTTTCGCCAACGAACTTTCAATAATATGTGATAAAGCTGGAATCAATGTGTGGGAACTCATAGATTTAGCCAATAAACATCCGAGAGTCAATATCTTACGTCCAGGTTGCGGAGTTGGCGGACATTGCATCGCAGTAGATCCTTATTTCATTACAGCCGATTATCCAAAAGAATCAAAGATTATCGCAACAGCAAGAGAAATAAATAATTACAAGGCTTTATGGTGCGTGGAGAAAATAAAAAACTGTATGCTTGAGTTTGAACTCAAAAACCATCGCAGTCCTAAAGTCGCAATGATGGGTCTCGCTTTCAAACCAAATATCGACGACCTTAGAGAATCTCCTGCCAAAAGCATTACCACTAAAGTTATGCAAAGTTGCAACAACGCTCAAATTATGGTAGTAGAGCCTAATGTTCCCGAACATAACGTATTCAAATTAACCAACTACAAAGAAGCTTACGAAAAAGCCGACATCGTTGTATTCTTGGTAAACCACAACGAGTTTGCCGAACTTAACTATCGCAACGATGTAAGAGTTCTTGATTTCTGTGGAACATTCAAAAAATAGTTTGCTATGAAGAAAGTAATGTTGGTATTCGGTACACGTCCCGAAGCGATAAAGATGTGTCCGCTTGTTAAGGAGTTTCAGAAACATACTGATAAATTTGAAACCATAGTCTGTGTTACGGGACAGCATAGAGAGATGCTTGATCAGGTACTTAAGATTTTTGAAGTAACTCCTGATATCGATCTTAATATAATGAAACAAGGTCAAGATTTGACAGATGTAACTGTACGCATTCTTAACGGTATGCGAGATGTGTTTAAGGAATGTCGTCCCGATGTAGTGCTTGTACATGGCGACACCACAACATCTACAGCAGCTGCTCTTGCCGCATTCTATGCTCAGATTCCTGTAGGTCATGTAGAGGCCGGACTTCGTACACATAACATCTATAGTCCATGGCCAGAAGAAATGAACCGCCAAGTAACAGGACGTATTGCAGCCTACAATTTTGCACCAACTGTTCTTTCTGAAAAGAATTTGATCGAAGAAAAAGCTATGGGACAAATTTTCGTAACAGGTAATACTGTTATTGATGCACTGCATATTGTAGTTGATAAGTTGAAAAACAATGAAGTTCTTGCAAAAGAGCAAGATGCTATTCTTCTAAAAGCCGGTTACGATATTACTCGTCTTGAAGATGGTAAAAAATTGGTTC